>CAMAYX010000186.1 GCA_945862405.1 Legionella genomosp. 1 | reverse complement strand
CTGCGGGTAATTCTGCTGCTAAAAATTGAGCAGCTCGCTCTACCGCATAAGATTCAACATCTACAATTTTGGCTTCTAGACCCGCGCGCGTTACAGCCTCAACTCTGGTGTTCACATTTTCTGCACGGGAAGCAACAATGAGTACGTCTACCATTGCTGAGTTTTTTAAAGAAGGTCCTAAAACACTAAAATCCAAATTAATTTCGTCGATGGGGTATGGGATATATTTATCGGCCTGGATGGCCACAAGCTCTTCTATCTCGTCTTCTTTCAAACCATCATTTAATTGAATAACTTTACTGATGGCCGTTGAATCTGGAACGGCTAAGGCTGCCTGTTTACTGGTTAAATGAGCCGATGAAATCAATTGGCGAATGGTATTTGCTACCATATTAACGTCTTTTATTAATCCGCCTTCCATTGCATTTTCTGGCAGCACCATGCTTCCATAACCTTGCACACAGTACTGATCATCGGCGGCAGAAATCTCGATGATCTTTACCGATGTTGAACTGATATCAATACCGAGTATAGAACGAGGTTTGGATTTGAGTAGCTTGAGCACCTACGAATCTCCCTATACTACAACCAGTAGTGTATGTTCTCCATTAAACACGCTTTCATGTTAACGTAACTTTTTAAAAATTGGAATTTTTTCACATATAGGTCTACAACTAGTTGACGACAATCTCATAAATGTCAAGATCAACCTATTTTAGAATGTGTTGACAAGCGCTCAGAATTTTAAAAATATATTTGAGGGGTTTACCTAGCCTTAGGAGTTCATATGTCTAATCTTCATGATCTGCTTAAATCTCTGGCAACGGTTTGCGTTAGTTATCATCACGAAATGACTGGCTCAATTGATGCTATTGAGCCTCTGGTGCATAGCATATTACAAAAATCATCTTTTCAAATTGAGACTCAACTAACAGAACTTATAAATGAAGCCGTAAAAGTTGATATCACCAGAGCGTCGTTTCTCAATTATGTTCTCTTTGAAATCAAAGGAATTCTTAATTTCTTAGCCCTGGCAGAAATCCCAAAAGAAGAAGATATGGTGGGATTGCAAATGCAACTCAGTCAATTTCTCCAATGTACACAAAAACTACTCGACACCTCTCAAGGTACTGAGCTGCCGTTCAGTTATAACAATCAAGAGGTAAAAATGTATGGTTTTGTGCGCAGGTCCATATGGACTAGTTGGTCTGTTTGCGGAAACGCCATGCAAAACTTAGTGTTTACTCCCTTTCGCTTAACCACAACCACACGCAAACTAGAATAAGGGGTCATGCATTGAAAAATTTACAAATTCCCTATACATTCAACCAAGAGATTACTCATCATGGAGACTAAAATGACAAGGAATTTAAGCTATCTAGGCATCATATTAGGGAGCAGCGTAATACTTGCTGCGTGTAATACCGTAGAAGGAACCATGCAAGGTGCTAGCAGAGACCTCAATGCCGTTAGTAACAGCATGGATTCATCTTCGCGAAACGCAACACACTCACGAAGCGCGCAAACCTCTAGTATGAATAATATAAACAGTTCTACTGGTTATGGCACAAATGCAACTACAAACTCGGCTACTAGCACAGCAAATGGAGCAAAGGCAACCAGCCGAACAAAAGCATCCGCTAACAACCAAGGACAAAATAACTCCAGCGATCCAGGTAACCCGTTTTCAAATGGTTCTATGAGTAAAAGCACTGGTAACTAGTTCAGCTTATCCGGATAACACGTGTTATCCGGATTTACTTGCTCCCCATTTGAATTTCGGTACACTGCATTGATGGGTTAGAATAGGAGCATATTTTTGAAAACATTTACATCTTTTATTTTTCTTTGCTGCGCACTAATCAACTCTTCCAGCGCCATGTCAGCTTCCTTAGACCATTTAATGCAAACACATCTTGAACAGTATGCTGAACTTGAACATTTTTCAGCCATTCAAGTTTCAATAAAAGCAGGTGATCGAATAGAACATTATGCGGTGGGGAAACGTTCTCGAATGCCAGGTAGTGAAAATCTAAGCAGCAGCGATTTATTCGAAATTGGCAGCATCACCAAATCCTTCACATCCGTATTAGCCGTATTAGCACAATCTGAAGAACAATTACAATTAGATGGCAAATTACGCGACTATTTGAACAATTATCCCAATTGGGGCGATATAAAATTAGTAGATTTGCTCAACATGAGCACCGGGATCCCCAATTACTCCGAAAGCCCTACTATGAATTATGTTTTTAGTGCAGATTTGCAAAGATACTGGGCTACCGCAGACTTAGTTGCTCTTGTTTACCCGCAAAAAAATAATCCACCGCGCAAACCTGGCTACTTTTACAGTAATACAGGGTATGTGCTGATGGACATGATTCTTACTAAATTAAAGCAAAAACCCTTTAGCGAACAACTGTCGGAAACAATTCTAAAACCGTTAAAACTAAACAACATGTATTATCCTGTCCCCAATTTCCCTAAACACATATTTGATCGCATGGTTCATGGATACTCCTATAATATTTATGATAATCCAGAATTGTTGGGAGAGGACGTTACTGAAAATAACTTAAGCTGGGCTGGAGCTGCAGGAGCGCTCGTTTCCAACAGCGAAGATGTCTTGCACTGGATAGAAGCTCTGTTTATTCATGATCAATTACTTTCTAAAGAGCAAAAATCCACCCTGCAAAAATTGGTATCAACAACCACAGGTGAACCCATTGAAAGAACCAATGAGAAAAATCCTCGTGGATTTTCTTTAGGATTAATCCAAGCCTACGATAAATCCTTAGGTCGATACTGGTACTATGAAGGCCAAACGATAGGTTATCGTGCTCTGTATATGTATGTACCTTGCAATCAAGTGATTGTAGTAGCACTATTTAACAGCGCTACAAATGGTGAAAATGATCACGCTGGTGATTTGGTAAATAAACTATACAAACAATTGCTTAAAGAGAATTTTTCGTTAAATTGTCGAATACGAGTTTAGGTTATATTCATGCCAGGTCTATATTTACCAAGAGTGCTTAGCATCCTCCATGTTCTATTTTTTTTCTCAGGAACAGCCGCCTTAATTTATCAATTAATGTGGCAACGGATGCTGTTCACGATATTGGGTATCGATTTAATTTCAATCACCATTGTCGTTTCGGTTTTTATGTTTGGACTTGGTGTTGGTGGTTTGCTGGGTGGATATTTTGCCGACAAATTAAAAAACTATTTATTGTGGGCATATCTTATTATTGAAGCCGCCATTGCACTGTTTGGGTTTTGTAGTCCGACCTTTATGGGATTGATAGAACACCTTAATTTTTTTTCCAGTCATCTTTTTACATTTTTAAGCAGTTTTCTAGTACTAAGCCTGCCCACCATATTGATGGGAGCTACTTTTCCTATCCTCGTGGCCTATGTGGATACGTTTAAACTCAATATTGGCAACTCCGTGGGCGGTCTTTATTTTTCAAATACCCTAGGAGGCGCCATAGGAGCATTATTTTCAGGTTTTATTTTGCTCAATTTTTTCACCATAAACGAAGTTGTCTATCTAGCTGCTGTTATAAATTTAATAATTGCTGTCACTCCACTTATTTTTTTAAAACGGTCCCCCATATGATTCATGTCTGCATTCTATCGTTTTGCATCGGATTTTTATCCTTATGCATGGAAATTTTATGGGTAAGACTTTTTGGTTTTACCAATCACTCCATTCCCCAAGCATTTGCTTGGGTTTTAGTCTTTTATCTTCTCGGAATAGCATTTGGTGCTTTATTCGGACGTATGTTCTGTAATGATCGCTATGATCTTTGGCGGGTAAGCGGACTGTCGCTTTTATCTGCAGGTAGCTTCAATATAATTGGTCCGTTGCTTTATGTTCAATGCGCAGGCTCACCACAACAAGTACCATTGGGTGCAGCCATTGTTTTCTTAACCGCGTTTCTTGCAGCAATTATTTTCCCGATCGCCCACCACTTATCAAGCCCTTATATTCAAAATGACTGCGGGAAAAAAATATCTCGTGTATATGTTTCCAATATTCTTGGGGCAACCATCGGGCCTTTAGTAACTTCCTTATTACTCTTAGCGTACTTTACAACTCAACAAATTTTTCTGCTCTGTGCCGTACTAACCATTGGCGTAGGAATATTCTGCCTTTTTCAGCAAAAACTAGCTGTGGTTTTTTACTCAAGCCTTGCGGTCCTGGTGGCGTTGTTCATGTTCTGTTTTAACATTAAACCTCACTATATAGTTGCAAAAGCTGCAGATCCTGTCGCACCAATACGCCATGTGGTTGAAAATCAGTACGGAATCATCATGACGTTTGCTGGAGGCCAAGCTGGAGATTATATTTTTGGCGGCAATGTATATGATGGTAGAACCAACCTTGATCCGATAATTAATTCTAACCAAATCAATCGGCTCATCATTCTTGCCGCATTACAAGAAAAGCCCAAAAAAGTTCTAATGATTGGTTTGTCAGTAGGCACTTGGTTAAAGCTGATTACTTCGTTCCCCGGTATTGAGGCTATAGATGTTCTTGAAATTAATCCCGGATATTTGCAAGTCATTAAAGATTATCCTCAGCAATGGAGTGCGTTACAAGACCCTAGGGTAAACTTGATTTTTGATGATGGGCGTCGATGGCTGCTGCATCATCCACAAAATACCTATGATTTGATCATCATGAATACTACGTTTCACTGGAGAGCTTACTCAACCAATCTTCTTTCCAAAAATTACTTAGAGCTTGTCCAACGGCATATGACGCCAACTGCGATTCTTGGTTTTAACTCCACAAGTTCTCCCGATGTTTTACAAACTGCCAACTCCGTATTTTCTTATGCTTATCTTTACGAGAACTTTGTTATTGCGAGTAATTTTGATTGGCGGCAGAAATTACAAAATCCGCAAGCATCTGCTATCCTGGCCAATTTAATGTTGGACGGAAAGCCACTCTTCCCTCCTCATTCCGAAAACGTTATTACTGGCTTCTTGAACAAGCCTACTGTGAGTTTAAAAGAAGTTGCTGCTAGAACGCCGCGTCCTTTAGAAGTAATTACCGATAGTAATCTGATTACCGAGTATAAGTATGGCAGGTGGTTGTAGGGAACAATCCATGGCGGCAATATCGTAGCCTGGATGCAGGCCCATAGGGCCATAATCCGGGATCAGTGGCACAGGGACAAAATAGCTCGTCATTGCGAGCGCCCCAGCCCCTTCGGGGCAAACATCTGCAAAGAACTTTTTTGAGTTAAAATCACCAACGATATGTTTGTGTTGTAAAAGCCGGCGTTACATTAGTGCTGAGAGCCTGATTGCGAGTGTGGTTACAGGGGTTT
>CAMAYX010000185.1 GCA_945862405.1 Legionella genomosp. 1 | reverse complement strand
GTTCCAATAACTAATTTGGAACAACCATCGGTTGTTGCTACCAACTTAATCCAAACTCTGTCATGGAAAGAGAGAAAAGCAAAATTTATAGCTGAAGCGGAACAATCTGTCATGGAAGATGTTTTGTATCGAATCATCCCGCTCATTGGAGCTGACTATTTATTTGAGGAGTCCTAATAAAATGTATTGTTGTCCTAAGTAACAACAATACATTTTTTAGATATTTAAGGATTAATTTTCTTCCCTATGTTCTTTATGGTTGGTGTTATGAAACCAAACAGAATGTCTTGCGTTTGGTTGGGAACCACATAGGTTGAGGTGGAGTCAGCATAAGCGAACGTATAGCCTGAGGTAATTTCAGATTTTGGTAGTGATGGGATGGCGGCTGCACTTAAGTTAGAGGCGGCTCGGTATAATTCACTTCGGAAAACTACATAGTTTGCAGTTTGATCATCAGCATCTTGCCAATTGATTTTGGTACAACTAACTGGATCCGTAAAATCTATGCTGGTAAGGGGCATAACCGAAGAGTTTTTACAACAAGCGCGATTTTTTTCCAGAGTAGTGCTTGTTGAATCAAGGTTTGCAGCTGTACATGCACTGGCAACGCCTAAAGGTAGATTATCATTGCCTATAACAACATTAAAGCCGTTAACATCATTATCGGGGCTGTGTGCGATGTTTAACTTAGTAGTCAATGAGGTAGGGTCAACTTCGTTACCCAATAAATACAAGGTGGAGCGATAGTTTGCTGAGGTAACATTTTCTGGATCTCCAAAAATCACCCCACCTGTTTTACCAAGTGCTAGTGTGTGCGGAGTTCGTTTAGCCGTAGGAATGATCTGATTAATAAGTATATTTAAACCATCAACGTAGGATGCATCATAGGTTGTACCATTATCGAGCTCTCCTGACGTATTGTTAATTTTATCAGCGCTTACTACTTCATTGGGGAAATAAGTAGCCTCAAATTGGGTGCCAAAAATGTTGGTACCATCATGGTTGGTGTAAATGTTGCTGAGACCATGTGTTTTATCGCAAGGAACAGCAGCGCTTTGACCACAACCTGCAGCACTTAATTGTTCTAGTTTGTTTTTATTGATGCGATACATCGCAAACATTCTAAACGGGAATACTTTTATGGTTTGTTGGGGATGAGCGTAGTAAGAATTTACAAATAAAGCATCATCTACGTTAAGTGAAAAAGACTGCTGGGGCTTCAATATCATTGCTAAGTAAGGTTTTTTATTAAAAGGATCTTTAATCCATATGGACTTTAGTAATTTATTATTGGCAAGTGGCTTCTGATATTTAAGCGTTTGAGTTAGGGTTGCTGTTGCATAGCTTTGCAACCAATTTGGGTTGTCGGCCACTTCATTAACCGCCTTGACAAGGTTCATGTTTGCCAAATGATGCGTACTTTTAGGATTAATGGCATCTGGTCCGAAATCCGCGCCAAAAATATAGACGTAGGGTGATGACGCGAGATCATTGTTTTTGATGGTTAAGGTTCTGAAGTCTTTTTGCGGTTTTGGAAGTATTGATTTATTTCCATTGGTGTCTTTATGGTGTTTAAAAATTAATTCACTGCTTAAGTCGCCAATAGCAATTTGCTGCGTATTACTAACTTCTGAGCCTAGTAAAACCTTGGATTTTTGTGAGCCTACCTCAACAGGGTTGTCGCCTTTAACCGGGCCTTTAGGAGTATAAGGAAATAGATTTATTCCATCGCAGCTTGTTGTGCTTAAAGCATGATTTGCTTCCATATTAAAGGTGCAACTATATCCATTGCTATCCACCATCAGTAATTGGTTAAATTGCTTGGTAGTGGGAGCGGGAACCATAAATGAAAAAACATTTTTGGCATGGTAAAAATTACTAAATACGGTGATCGTTTCTGGCTTAACTTTATCAGTTGAATCAACCCATAAAAAGCTAATGGAATAGGGTTTCGTGTGGTCGTTGAGTTGGCTGATGAAGGATTGCTTTCAATTCGGTAAGCTTAGATTGTAAGCATGCACTGTAGTTGTTAGATCAGCTGAGTAGGCTGTACTCAGGAAGGCAAGGCTTGTGGAAAGGCCGGCAATTAGATTTCGCATGTAGACTCCTTGGAAAAAACAACATCGTAACCTTGTAATGAACACAATTCAACCGTGCTTTGCTCTTCGTGATTTGGTTTTTTTAACAAGACTTTGTTTCAAAAGCGACATCATGTTGGTGAGTTTTGTCGTTTCGGCGGGCACCGGTAGGGCTTTTAATTTTTTCCCTTTTGCTTTCGCTTGGATAATTTTTTTTAAATCATGGATATAAGTATCTTTATAATGTGGACTATCTAACGATAACCCCATAGCAAAACTCCTTGTGCTAAATACTAGTAACCATAGAAACAAGGTTGTAATAAATTTGTTCACGACCGGCGTAAAATTATAGTCTACGTAGCCAGGAAAACTTGCTCATTGAAAATATGAGTTGCAGTTCATCTCATTTCGTGTAAAATTTACGCAGTTATGAAAGGAAAACTATATTACATATTAGGTATTTGCGTTCTTGCTCTTGTCTTGGGCGGTCTTTATCAGTGGAAATACACTACAGCGGCCGACTTACGAATCAAGGCTACTTCGTTCTCTAAGCTTCCTGGTTGGAACACTACCGATGCTAAGGATTCTCTGCGCGCTTTCCAAATTTCTTGCAAAGCGTTTTTAAAACAAAAGCCTGGAACTGTTGTAGGCAGTAAGCATATAAATTTACAAGCCAAAGACTGGTATCCTGCGTGCTCAGCAGCTTTAACCATTACCCCGAGTTCCGATACGGAAGCAAAAGCATTTTTTGAAACTTGGTTTTCCCCTGTTGCGTTTTATCAGGGTAATCCAATTAAAGGGTTATTTACGGGTTATTACATGCCCTCGCTTAAAGGTAGTTTGACTAAAACTGCAAAATATAAGGTTCCGATCTATGGTGTGCCTAATGATCTGATAACGCTTGATTTGTCGATTTTTGATCCTAAATTAAAATACCACCATAAAATTGTTGGTCGAGTCCAAAACAATAAACTAGTGCCATACTATACAAGAGCTCAGATTACTAAAGGTGCTTTGAAGAATAAAGCTCCTATTATTGCTTGGGTTGACAGTGTCGTTGATCGTCAATTTTTAGAAATTGAAGGTTCTGGCGTTGTTGAATTGCAAGATGGTAAAAAATTATTCGTTGGTTATGCTGATCAAAATGGTGCGCCTTATACCCCTATTGCTCGTATACTGATAAAAAAAGGTGTAATGACCAAAGACAATGCCTCTATGCAACGCATACGTAGATATTTTAAAGAGCATCCTGATAAAATTAATCCGGTATTAAACCAAAACAAATCATTTGTGTTTTTTAATCGCCTACCCGCCGATGCAGCCTTGGGTACTCAAGGGGTTCCTTTAACTCCTGGATATTCCTTGGCAATCGATAGAACATGGGTGCCTTTGGGTGCACCAGTTTGGTTAAACACCACAAAACCAGATGAAAACGCAAATCAGACATCCTTCCAACGCCTCATGGTAGCTCAAGATACTGGTGGTGCGATTCGCGGTGCAGTTCGTGGTGATGTCTACTGGGGCGCCGGCGAAGAAGCTACTTTTGTTGCGGGACATATGAAAAATGAAGGAGTCTACTGGGTTCTTTTGCCTAAAAATACGATTGATAGTCTGCATAATAAATCATTGAGTTAGTTCCTTATACCCCATCCAATATGTTCAAAGATTGTACTTTACTGAACAACTATTCTACTATTCTAGTATAAGCGATTTATGGAGAACGCATTGCGCTCGCTGATATCTGCTGTTGTTCTAGCATTAGTAGTCAATTCAGCAATTGCTGATGATTTTGTCGGATTCACGGCCTATGAAAACGGGGACTATACAACTGCATATCAACATTTAATTGTCTCTGCAAAACAAGGCAATGATGAGGCAATGTATGTGATAGGGCGTATGTATCAATACGGTTGGGGTGTTAAAGAAGATCCCCAACAAGCACTTTATTGGTACCAAAAAGCAGCTGAAAAAAATAATGCCTTGGCTCAATTGAGTTTGGGCTTTTTGTATGATGCAGGAACAGGCGTGCCTAAAGATTTTAAAATTGCATTTTCATGGTATTTAAAATCCGCAGAACAAGGAAATCCCATCGCCCAACGTAATGTTGGTTTGATGTATGCAACAGGAGATGGTGTTCCGCTGGATGAAAAGAAATCCTTTGAATGGTTTACAAAGTCGGCTGAGCAAGGTTACAGCAAAGCTCAAGTCAATTTAGCCTACGAATACATGTCAGGAACTGGTACCAAAAAGAACATAAATGAAGCTTTTACTTGGTATCAAAAAGCAGCAGAGCAAGGCGATGATAAAGGCCAATACAGTTTAGCTCTATTATACAGTGGCGAATACGGAATACCTCCTAATCAAAAGGAAGCAACCTATTGGGCAGAACAAGCCGCATTGCAGGGACATTCTAAAGCTCAGCTGCTTCTTGCTTATCAATACATTGATGGTTTAGGTACTAAAAAAGATGATGCTAAGGCGGCTTATTGGTTTGAGGAGTCTGCAAAGCAAGAGAATGCTGAGGCGCAAGTACAACTTGGTCAATTGTATTTGATGGGACAAGGTGTGGACAAAGATTACCAAAAAGCAGCTTTTTGGTTTACCAAATCTGCGGAGCAAGGAAATCCAATAGCACAAGCTAAAATTGGTTACCTATATGCGTCTGGTTTGGGCGTTAACATGGACAAAGCTAAAGCATATGCATGGTTGAAGCTTGCCGCGGACAGCAAAAATCCTCAGGCTATAAAAGACTTTCAGCGATTAAAAAAAGACATAACTCCAGCAGAACTCACGCAAGGTGAACAGGAGCTCAAACAATTAAATATCAGAAAAGGTGAAGGAGAGTAAGAACATTTTAAAAATGCAGTTTGATTTTACTCGCGATTTATAACAATCCCTTAATTTTTACTTAATGTTCATATTATATGATCTGTGCAAATTTAAAGATCAAATAGTAGAGAAATTGTTATGAGTTCAAATCTTGCACCGACATACCCTGCCAATGGAAGTCTCCGTATGTACAATATGTTCCCATATCGTCGTTACACATCCGACAATATAGGCATTCAAGACATGATGGATTACCTTCCCGATGTGGCGGCTATGGGGTACAACGCAGTTTGGCTTAACCCATTTCAATTATCAGGAACAATGTCACACGAACATCCCGATAAAAGCATGGTTACCGGAATGTGTCAGGAAAAATGAGACAAAATCTTAGAATTACTACATAAGATTTTATGCTCCCATAATAGCCTCCGATTGTCCAATATTTTTTGAAATTCCGATTGTTTGTGGAGGGTTAATATATACCGCTTCTGGTAGCTGTTTA
>CAMAYX010000184.1 GCA_945862405.1 Legionella genomosp. 1 | reverse complement strand
TTTAAATGACCCATTAAGTTTGTTATACTGGAACATCTATAAATCAGAATTTAGTCAGAATGAGTCACTCAAAAGATCTAAGAGAAAAGGCAATAAAATACGTTGAGCAAGGCGGCTCAATTAAGGATGTTTGCCTAATATTTGAAATTAGTCGGTCTTCTTTTCAACGTTGGCGTACAAAAAACAGGACACTGGAAGTTTATCTCCCAAATCGAGAATAAAATCGCCCTATAAAATAGATAATGAAGAGCTGAAAGCCTATATCGCTCGGCATCCTGATGCTTACTTGAATGAAATAGCGGCTCATTTTCAAGTCACAATACCGTGTATTTCGATAGGTCTAAAGCGACTGAAAATTACTCGAAAAAAAAGTCCCCGTTTTATAAAGAAAGAGACGAGTTAAAGCGCTCTATTTTTGTAAAAAAGCTGACACATTATGCTCCTGACAAACTCGTTTACATCGATGAGTCTGGTATTGATAAGTTTATTTCCAGAGAGTTATGGATGGGGTTTGATGGGGCATAAAATCATGGGTGAAATATCTGGCAGACGTTATGCTAGAGAAAGTTTTATTGCAGGGCAGCTTCAAAATAAGGTAATAGCCCCATTCAAGGCCCCTTAGATGAACAAGAAAAAAGACACTTTCACAACGCTGGCCCTTCTCCGGTACAAACAGAGAATAGATTTGAAGTTTCACCAAATCCTTTGAGCTAGGTCATAGTTTTGCTAACTGTAAATTTAGAGTAAAATTCACCCATAGTGATAAATTTAAGACACTTAAATACTTCATAATCGCAAATCCTAAGCGATTACCCAATATTTAACTGCCAGAAATATGTCTTTTGGAGGACACGTGAAATTATTACCAAAATTAACATTGTTATTATTAACATTTTTGAGTGCAACTGGCCAAGCTGCTTCGATAGAAGGTCAGATTAAAGTTATGCAATTTAATTTACATAACTCCGTATTCTCAGGAGATGGTTCGCAAGCGCGTGCGGAAGCGGCACTTATGAATAAAAAACAACTTGATATCATCATGACGGAAGAAAACAGCACCCCCGATCAACAGCCCCGAAATCTCTTAAATTTTGGACTGGATAAAAGTTTTGGCCTATGCGGCGGATTAAGCGATGCATCGCTCTTTTATAATACCAATCGCTGGACCTGCGAAAAGGCAATAACGTTTGATGTAACGCCAAATGTCGAATTTGGAGCTGGACCTAGAAAAGTAACGATTGGTGTTTTGCAACCAAAAAATCCTAAAAAGGATCTTTTGGTTCTGGCCGCAACATCACACTGGTGCGTTACTTGGTCGTGGAGCGGGCACTACTCCTACTGTGGCAGTGTTGACCATAACCCAAATACTGCGCATATGAACGATGCTGAAATTTTTAATAAAGAGATGCGTTCATTAATGGCAAAGCCTGAATATCAAAATGCTCTTGCTATTTTCGGCGGAGATTTAAATTCTATGTCTTCGGATGAATCGATTAAACTTGTAGAAAAAATGCGATCCTTTAATTTTCTAACCGCGAACCCTTATGACGCATCGGGAAAATTAGTTCCAAGTATGGGCGGAACCCCCGATTTAATATTCTACCAAGATGCATCGTATAATTTTGCGAATAAACTACTGTTGGACAAAACAGCGTTAGATCCTATGAATCATTTATCCGACCATTGGGGAGCTATCGTTGCCAACTTCAATTACATTACATCGTCCTATTAAGAACTGGTAGTATTTTCCGCATAAGCCAGAACAACTATTGCTCATTTTGCATTGCTTTATTGTAATTCCACTGCGACTCATTTTCCCCGTAGGATAGCCGGGGAACTGGCCTACCAAGTTTTAAGTGATTAAAGCGGGTAAGTCGCTGGTAAAGAGAGGAAAATTGCGACTTGCGTTTGTAAGTCACGCTTTTCTTAAGCGCTTGTACCAGCGATTTATTCATCCAATTTAAACAGCAGGGCCTTTAGGGCCGGTGCTACTGCTGCTCGTAGACGATACTGCAAATGATTTTTCATCAGCGGTATTTTCAATTAGCACGTCGATTAAGTGATTGTTTATAGCATCTAATGCGTCCTTTATGTCACAAATTCCGAACGTATTGCATTTTTTGACAAACTCAAAATCTATTATTTCTGATGGTTCTTTTAAAAGCTGATTAATCAAATCAAGGCATTCAATGGCTTGATTTAATGCTTTTTCAGCTTTGCGCATCATGGGTTTTTCTCTTTTATGCGCATTTGAATACAACATACTTAAGTAAGAATAAGCGTCGGCAAGAAGAAACAAAGAAGCCATCTTTTGAGTCTGAGAAAAATGCTCAGGCTTTGCAAGTAGAGCGTTAACTGCTGTTATTAACCTAAGTACTTCATCTTTTTTTTGCGCTAGATTCTTGTTCTGACTGTTCTTAATACTAGCAAGTAATTCTTTATTATTAAGAAGCACTTTGTGTGCCTGTATTTGTGCAATAAGTGGAAACATAAAAAGTCCGTAATTATCCCTATATTGTCTAATTATAACGCATTTCATTTCTATAAATAAACAGTTTTTACAATTTATTCGATATTTACATGAATTAAATCGTCAGAAAATTTCGCTTATTAATGCTCGCTTAATACTCAATAATTATCATAAATGACCTGGTTTAATAAAATATATACCTGTTGTTTAATTATTAAAGGGTTATAAGCATGAGAACAGAACACTTAATAGAATTATTGGCCAAGGAGCGGGATAGAAATTCAACCAAAGCTGCTAAGAAACATTTAGCAGGTAAATCCAGTCTTACTTCTGTACTTTATATGGGTGTTTCTGACGAAGATCTCATCAGGTATGTGATTCCAAAAATTGTGGCTATGGAAATTGCAGGGGAATACAGCAAAGAAGCCATTAAAAAATGGATCAGTAGCCATGACAGCATTGATTTATTAGCTGAGCCTGTACGTCATTCATTGGACGTTAGTGTGGATGAGCGTCGGATGGACGGTCTTTCACGACTATTAAGTTTGGATTTAAAATACACACCTTGCGTGGCAGTAACCTTTTATAAGGGTGAACTTATTGCTTCTTCCAACTCCCCGCAAAAAATGTCAGTGAAAGATCTAGAAGCTTGTATGGCCAGAAAAATGGGAGTTGTGCAAGATTTCTTAAATGAATTACTTAAAGATGTAGAATTTGGCAGCGAACCTGATGCTGACCATGTGCAGTTTTCCATACGTGCAAGGTTACAAGCCACTAAAGCCGTTTTAAAAATCATAGCGGACAATGGCGTTGGTGATGTAGTACCTAAAAATAAAGACTCACGTCATAAAAATCGACAAACGGAAGCGGCGCATTTACAAAATGCATTATTGAAAATTGGCCAACACTGTTTATTAGGATTTTTAACCGCAGGTAAAAAAGGCTTTAATTTACTTGAATTAAATGCATTACTCTCAGATACAATGACCGTCATTACACCTAATACTGAGGTTATGGGTCGTAAGCAATTACATGCGGAACAATCGATACTGTATTACTTAAGAAACTTCACTAATTTTACGGAAGACCCCACCACAACCGTAAATTTAGGAATTTCTAAATTATGTTGTAAAGCATGTCACACGGTTTTAGAACGCGATAAAGAAAAGACTGTTCACCGTGGAACCCATGGTATGAAATTTCCCAATGTTTATGATATTGATAAAGAGGAATTATACGATAGTGCCCCTACTTTGTTGGGTACAGATTTATGCCCATCGGATAGTGAAAGTGAATGCGACTTTTTATCAGATGATGAAGACGAAGAAGATTTGGATGAAATACCAACCGTTGGTGAAGTTAGTTCAGATCGCTCATCTTCACTTCCAAAGCTTAGCACAAAAGGCATGCAGAAACATTTAATGTTTAAACCGTGCCGCCAAGAAGTGGAAACGTTGGTAGAGCAACAGTCAACGTTATCATTAGTAGTAGGTTGTGGTAACGAATAATGTTCCTTGTTATGCCGTGATTTGCACCATTTTCACACTTTGTCCGGGAGATAAAAGGGCATTAGGATTAATGACCACATCATTCTTAATGTCCAACCCGGATAAAATTTCAACGTTATTCCCACGAATTCTACCCGTCACTACCTCTTGAAATTTAATTTTATTCTGATCATCTAACTAGCATTAACGAAGACCTCCCATCCCTAAAGCTCAGCGCATTGGCGGGAATTAACAGAAACTGTTCTGATTCCGTTAACTTAATTCACCGCTAACTCACTGAAAGAGGTGATTTTTGCAACCATTTCACTGGCATTTAAACCGTTGTAAGTCCAGATGATTTTAATAGCGGGGATATTCACGCTTGGCAAGACATCTACAGGTAAGCTTCGATAACTTAGAAAACCAAAAAATGAAATTAATAGAGCCAAAGCGCCAATAGAATATGGTTTTGCTAATGCATATCGAACTAACCACATGCTGGGCTATCCTTATTCCCACTGCACCTTGTACTCATATTCTCCCCATTGCAAAGTTGCACTATCGCCCTTCACAATTGAACTCACTCCAACTGGAGTTCCAGTAAAAATTAAATCACCAGCACATATGGGGAAAAACTCGCTAATGTACATAATAAGGTCGACGATGGGCATCGTCATTTGGGTCGCTTTCGCAGTTTGTTTTAAAGAATCGTTAACATAAAAATGAAATGCTTCGTTAGTAAAACCTTTAAATTGTTCCAAAAGAATCCACGGACCAACAATTGCGGCATCAGGAAAAACTTTACCAATAGTCCAGGGATGTCCGTTTTTCTTTAATTGGCTTTGGCAATTGCGTAAGGTCATATCTAAACCTAAGGTTACAGCATCAACTGCCACCTCGGCTTGCAATCGACTTAAACGGTAGCCGCCTTCACAGACCCGCAACACAATCTCACATTCGTAATGAACCTCATCTCCCCTATCCGGGTAGTAAGCATTTATTTTACTGTCCCAATTAGGAGCTTGAGTTAGTACGCTGGGTGGTTTTAAAAATATGACCGGCTTATCGGGAATCGCATCGCCAAGCTCTTTGGCATGTTCCAAATAATTTTTTCCTACACAGATTATTTTATCCATTCTCTTCCTTTAGATTGCTATGCGTTAATTTTATCTTTGAAGTGTTGCAAAAGTACATGTGTGTGTATAATGCCGAATCTTTATTTTACATGCACAATATTATGTTACGAATTTTTATTTTTCTAACATCGATTTTAAGCTCAGTCTTGGGCTATGCGAAGCCAGAATCTTTTTATCAAATTGATTTAATTGTATTTACTCACCCATCGCAACAGAGTAAGCACAATGTTTCGCCCCCATCCAACCTGAAAAACTCTAAAAAAATTTCTTTAAAATCAAATGCAAAAGATAAAGGACCTTACCAAATTTTGCCCTCTTC
>CAMAYX010000183.1 GCA_945862405.1 Legionella genomosp. 1 | reverse complement strand
GGAGAGTATTCTAGTGTTTCCGTCCGTCAAAGTTTGTGTTTCTTCAATGTTCAGTTTGGGCTGTCCACTCAGCATGACTATTTGATCGTCAGCACGATAAGCCTCGCTTTGTTCTTTACTGGTGGGTAAGTCGTAGTCAGTTTTTCCTACAATTTCTGAACTGGATTGTAATCCTACGGCTGAGGCTAATAGTTGGTTGCAACCGAGATAGGTAGAGTTTTTATCTTTCCAAAAAATGTAGTGATTGGGTAGTTGGTCAATGATTGACTTAATAATATTTGCTTCTTTTGCAGCTGAGCTTATGAATTCTGTAATATTAAATCCCAGGAAAAAAATACAGTTTTTGTATTGGCCTGAGCGAATTGGAGCGATGGACCACTGAATCGTTTGTAATAATTTATTGTGACCAGTTTTAAACACAATAGTTTTGGACTCTTGCGGCTCAGATATGTTCGTTAAATCGGTAATCGGTGGAATTATTTTGTGCTCATCACAAATCGAAAAAAAATTCTGACCAATCAGGCCTTCGCGTTCCAAACTAAATAAATATAAAAAAGCCTCATTGCAGTCGAGCACAGCTCCTGTTGGAGATAATAATATGGAGGGTTGCGGAACAAACAGAAATTCGCAAGAACAGTTTATACTTGCATCTTGCACGGTATTCTCCATCGCATTGTCTTTATGATTCACTGGACTCAAGCATTCCACCTAAAAATATTTAGAAAATAAATAGAGAGTATATATTAACATTATACTGATGTGAAAACTGGTCTTACGCTAGGCGTTTCTTGGGCAACACTGAATTCCTCAAGAAAATCGTCCTCACCACATGTGCCAGGGGATGCAGGGGGGGGCAGGAGCTGCTCACGAGACATACCTCGATTACTCTGAGAGAAAAAGCTGTAAGTACTATACCCCATCATTACTACTGCGGCAGAAACAAACGGTAGTACCGTCATGGCACTAACATAAAGTAGAGCTACCATTGCAGAACCCAACATTGCCGCACCGGCAAAGAATCGGTTCAAACATTGCATTTCAAAGAAATAATTAGCATTGGGGTCAATGTTTTGTTTAGCCTTGTATTTCTCCTTGCACATGGCATGTTCATCGATTAATTGCACGAAGGTTTGCAAGTTCGCAGTGTTGGGTTCATCAGGATGCGGTTTTTCTTGAATTTCAATACGAGAGTCATCCATAACCCCGCCTCTGATAAAGGAATAACCATTCTGAGATAATACATTTTCATGGTTAAGAAGCGCTAAAACCTCATCTTCCACGTCGAAAACGTTACTAATCTTCCCGGGGAAAACATGAATAACCCCATCTTTTTCATACGTAAAACCACTGCGGAATTCTTTTTTGGTCTTAAGTTTTGCAAGTACCTCGCCTCTCCAGCCTTTGTAACGGAAGCGTTCCGCAAAATCTGGCATAAATCGGCTCATTTCGTATTCGGAAGGTGTTTTGATGTTGGCTTCGACAAATTCATCATATAAGCGGGACAATGTTCTTCTTGCATTAGCTGGGTCTTCAAAAGAACCCATGATCGTCCATTTACCGTGTGTTAGGATATATTCACGATTGGCCGTGTGGTTAGTCTCATGTTCACAAACTGGCATGATACAGGGAAACCATCCGTCCATCACAATAAATGAAATGGGCTTATCCCCAGATTGCGTATCTTCATACACCAGTGCTAGACAGGGTTGATATACAACCTCCATATCAAAGGGGAAGTCTTCGTCTTTAGGGAGGTGGGCTTGATAACCTGTTGAGTTGATGACCACATCAAAATCTGCAGATGAATCTTTCCCGCGTACTGTCTGCTTACCGGTAAGGCTTTTCTCAATGCCGGTAACTTCAAAATCACAAACTACTTTTACACCTGCTTCTGATAAATATTTAACAAAAGCATTGCGCAGAGGATCTCCCAATAAAACACTGGGTTCGTCTAAATCAATCGCGGTTTGTAGTTCATGGAGATTTTCCGACTCAGGATCGATTTCTTTCCAATCAAAAAAACCATTGAGTTCTTCAGCAACTCTTAAAAATTCTTCTTTGGTTACCTTAGGTGGATTACCATCCGCATCTGTAGTTCCCAAACCATAAATGGCTTTTTCGTGATCAACTACAAGCTCTGGGTAGCGCTCTCTAAAATTCACAAAACCTTTACGGCAATTCTCACGAGTTTTATCTGAACGAGGATAATGGAGCCCAGAATGGAGACGAATCCCATAAGACCCCGAAACACCTGAAAAAATCTGAGGATTTTTTTCATAGATTGTAACATCGTATCCATTTTTTCTAAGGGCGAGTGCAAGATGGCAGCCATACCAGCCGGCACCAATGATACATATTTTTTTATTGACAGATACGCTCAACGTCATAGCTCCACCTCAAACCATCTCTGGTTTGCAATCTGATTTATCGGATGTCCGGCTTGCCCATGAGAACAATTTGAACATTATACACCGAAATTATGCATTTGTAGCTAAATTTATATAAAAAAAATGAAAAAAAAATGGAAGTGCAAGTTTGTAGATGAAAGTCTCTATATATTAGGGTCAGTAGTCAATTCTTCACCATTTTCTTCATCGTAAGGAAGGACTATAGCAAAGTCTTCAGATAATTGCGCAACTGGGGTATTTTTAACATTTTTATTCGATGATGAAAAGAAGTTATGAGCACGGTAACCTACTAACTCAACTGCTGCAGTGAGGATGGACAGAGTGATTATTGCCCTAACGCGCATGTAGGCCAAAACCGCGGCGCCCAACATGGCTGCAAATTCAAAAACATGACTTAAGCATTGCAATTGCAAGGAACAACTAGGATCAACCTTTTTGGAGGAAGCTTGTTGCGCAAGGTATTTTTCTCTAGCCAAGGTCTGCTCATCAATTAAATCAATAAAGGTTTGCAAATTTCCTGTGTTGGGTTCGTCGGGTAGTGGTTTTTCTTGAATTTCTGCACGCGAATCTTGTATTACGCCGCTTTGAATAAATGAATATCCATTCTGTGATATTACATTTTGACGGTGGAGAAGGGATAAAACCTCAGCTTCAACGTCAAAAATATTACTAATTTTACCTGGGAAAACATGAATCACATCATCATTTTCATAGGTGAAGCCGCTGCGAAATTCTTTTTTTGTTTTGAGTTTGGCTAAAACTTCTCCTCTCCATCCTTTATAACGAAAACGCTCGGAAAATTCAGGCCAAAATCGGTTCATTTCGGATTCGGAAGGTTTTTTAATATTTGTTTCAACAAATGCATCATTCAAACGCGACAAAACTGTTCGTGCATTATTTGGATCTTGGAAGTTACCCATAATAGTATATTTACCATGAGTAAGAATGTACTCACGAGACGCCATGTCCGTTTGTTCACGATCGCATACGGGCATAATACAGGGAAACCAGCCATCCATTACAATGAATGAAATTGGTTTATTCCCTGTCTGCGTGTCTTCATACACTAGTGATAAGCAGGGTTGATAAGTTACATTCATTTCAATGGGGAAGTCATTTTTTTTTGGAAGATGAGCTTGATACCCGGTTGCGTTAATGACTTTACTAAAGCCCTCTGCTGACTTATTACCATGAACCATCAGGTTGCCTGCAGCATCTTTTTCTATCTTTTCGACGTCAAAATTGCATACAACCTTTACACCTGCAGTTTTTAGATATCCCATAAAAGCTTCACGTAGTGGTTCCCCTAATACTGCACTGGGCTCATCTAAATCAATGGCGGTTTCAAGCTCTCTGAAGCCCTGCTCTTCGGGATCAATTTCTTTCCAATCAAATATACCGTCTAACTCTTGGGCTACGGTTAAAAATTGTTCTTTGGTAACTTTTGAAGGATTACCGTCCGCATCAGTGGTACCGACACCATAGTAAGCATGTTCGTGTTCAATAACGAGTTCAGGATAGCATTCTCTAAATTTGGCAAAGCCTGAGCGGCAGTTTTCGCGAGTTTTGTCCGAACGTGGATAGTGGAGTCCAGCGTGAAGACGTATCCCGTATTTACCAGAAACCCCAGAAAAAATTTGAGAGTTTTTCTCAAATAAGGTTACGTCATATCCCCTTTTGCGAAGAGCGAGCGCAAGATGACAGCCATACCAACCTGCCCCGATAATTGCAATTTTTTCACCCACAATTTTACCTCTTAAACACCCAAAGTAATGTTAGATTATTTCTGGGCGCGATATTTAGAATATAATCGAACCATTATAATTAGTTATAGCTCAATTATGAGTTAAATTTGCAATAATTTTACAAAAAATAAATGTTGAGTTTAATTTGGGCCTTATGTCGTTTCTAAGGTGTGTTATGCTCAGAATTTCTTTAGTTTCTAATAGGTTTTTGCATGAACAGATACCGTCTTGCATTGGGACTGATGCTGCTTGGTCCTCTAATATGTGCAGCAGAAATTTCAAAGTCGGTTCAAGTAAATGCAGCAAAAAATATATTTCCTACGACTGTAACGAGAGCGTATGTGGATAAACACGCATTACCACAACCTTGGAGTTATTTATTGGTGCAACCTTTAATGACGGTAGGTATTGAAAATTATTATCAGCGAAAGACAATTATCCAACCCATTATTGCAAAGCTTGATGCATCAGGAAAAAAATACAGCCGCTGTATTATCATGTTGATGGACAGCCGGAAAGCCAGAAACAACCCTGAAGTAGCTGCACAATTAAATGAAAGTCTAGTGGCTGAAATTGCATTTATCCGCATAAAGATGTCGGAATTACCGCCCAAGGTCGTGGATGAGATATTACACAGCAACTCCCCTTTTGGAAAAATTCTCTTGAAACACAATATTGAAATAATGAGTCAAGATCAGCGTTATTTTTCAATTTCCTGCGATCAAAACCTCAAAATACTGACAGGGTGTCGTCCTTATCAAGTTATGTATGGACGAAATAACTCATTAATAAGTAAAAAAAACAAACAACAGTTGGCTGAAGTTACTGAAATATTGCCCAAAATTTCACAAGAAATGTTTAATAATACTGAACGAAAAAACTAACCATCCAAAAGTAAATAGACTTATGGTGATTTGAGTAAAGTAGGATTTATTTGGGGTAAGGCTGTTTGTGCGTTCTGAGCTATCCACGTTAACAAGTAAATAGCTGAGCAAGGTTAATCCATAGAAATGAAATGAATATATGGTTAGTTTGGCAACAACAGAACTCATTTGAAAAATTCGTACGTAGTCCAGGGGAAAATTTAATAAAAATAAGCTACCCAACCAAAGGAATTTATGCATAAAAACCTCAGAGTTTTCGGCTGAGATAATATACCAGCTATACCCTAGGGGCAGAGCTAATAAAGAAAAGTAATAGAACCAACCTAAAGGACTTAAAAGCAACATAATACAAAGGGTTAGGCAGAAGCAATTGAGTTGATTTTGATAGTTGCGGAACATACGTAAGGCATACCAAATA
>CAMAYX010000182.1 GCA_945862405.1 Legionella genomosp. 1 | reverse complement strand
GCGTGCTTACTCGCGCTTTTAAACTCTCGTTTTCAGACGACAAGGTTTCCACACGGCGTTGCAACCCGTCTCGAGCTTCCGCTACGTTCCCTAGCTCCACTCGAACTTGCGCTACTTCATCCCTTAATCCTTTCGTTTGAGACTGAGCTATTACTAATTTCTCATGTAATTGTTTTTTATCACCTTCACTAATTAAGATTGTTGCTTCAAGTTGGGACCTTAATCTACGGTTTTCATCCTTTAAAATTTCAATTTGTCCTTGCATAGCTTGATTGGCTAATTTTTCTTTTGTTAGCAATTCACTTTGTTCATCTAATGCCGCACGTAACTCTTGGACCGTCCTTTCACTGGTCTGTACATGACTTTGTAATTCTGCAAGTTCCCGTTGATGCTTATCTTTTTCAACTTCTAACTCTGCTTTTGCTAATTCTAGAGCTTCACCACCAATTTCTTTTTGCCGCTCCACTTGTGCTTCAAGTTCTCTTATAGCTAATTCGTGGGCAGCTTTTAAGTTCGAAATTTCCTTACCTAAGCGAAACCCTAATGCTTGGGCGTCTTCTAAAGCTGTGTTGGTGCTTGTTAAGAGCCCATCCAATCGTTTTATAACTTCCTGGCTTTCAACGACTGCTTTTTTAGCTTTTGCAAACTCTGTTTCATAGAACTCAATCTTGGCAAGCAACTCACCACTGTTCATGCCTAATGCATTGATCAAAGGGCTTAGATCGGCCTGTTGGCGGGCAACTTCTTGCAGAATTTGGAAGGGAACTTCCACAGCAACCGGTTGTTGGGCTTGAACTTCTAATCTAGGTGTTACTTCGCGTAATAAGCCATTGAAGAAGGCTTTGGCAACGTCGGCTTGTAATGGAGTGTCTTTTACCAATCTTGCAAAAAGTGCTTGTTTATAAGGAATGGATAATGCGGTGTTTTGCAGTAAACCCTTCAAATCCAGATGATTGCTAGGATTTTGCGCCTTTGCGATCAGCCAGTCTTCATTCACTAATAATGCGGCAATTCTGGCATCTTGATGAGGCTTTTCAGCTCTTGCAAAATCGGAACAAATACTATCTAGCAAATCGCCTACCACTTTGAATTGTAGTTTCTCGCTAGTCTCCGCTCTTAAGTAATTTCGTAGAGGATTGTTGGGATGAGGGTTACTTGCCAAAAATACCAACACTTCCTTGCTCGCCGAACATTTTGCATTAATATCTATCAGCAATTGCGGCAGAACGCCTCTTCCTTGCTCAAGAACGTAATTGAGGATGCTTTTACCGTATTCGTCTTTTTGCGTGAAAAACTCATCCCATTGCTTCCCAGTTAAACCTGCTGCAACGCCCAAGCTGATACAAGCACCTACTCCGGTAAAATTACCATTCCTTGCAGCCAATAGCATAGGATAGGCTTCGGTATGTTCAGGGGCCTTTAAGAGAAATTTTTTCGCGAGTACTGCATTACCTTCTAAGGCTTCCCAATCAATAGCAGCTTGGGTATCGGCCTGGCGAATGAATAAATGGTAAGGCGAAATCTCGTCGGGTGGATACACCATGTTTAGGATTTCTGCCGCACCGATTTGATGCTCTTCTTCAGCATCAACCTCATTGTAACGCTCAAGAATTTGGTTGAATAAAGCCGTGTTTCCAAACGAGGCGGCCAAATGCAACGCCTTTTTGATCAGCTCGTCATTTTCCTCACCAGGGGGTAATAAATCTAAAATTGCCTTCAGCTGAGCTGCGCTATTGTTACGAATTGCGATATGGAAACAGTTGGCAGCCCATTTGATATGCGGAGCTGTTTTAATACGAGCACCTGGACCATATTCTGCAACCATTGCCGCAAAAATTTGCTTTTCAGTGGCACCCGCTTTCTTCATTGCACCTACTAAAGCATTAAAGACATCGGTCATGCCTTTTTCAGCGGCATAGTGTAAGAGGCCGTCTTTTTTAACCATGGCAATAAAATCAGGGTTAGCATGCGCAATTTTTCCGAGCATATGGCAAGCGATTTTATTTTGTCCCTGTTCGATCAGAACTTTAAAGAGTTGCGGAGTAGGAGCGCCACCGTTAATTACCAGATTGTTTAGACTAGCTTCCGGCATAATTTTGGTGAGAATTGCAATAGCGCCATCAACTTGTAAAGGTGTGCTTGGATAAGTGCATAATATTTCAAAAAGGCTGACACCAGCATCGTCTTGTGCTAACAGTTCCTCACTGTGTTCGAAGCTATCTGCATCCTGCAATACTTTTTCGAGAACTTGTTGGCGAGCCTGTGCTTGTTGATGAGCAACATTGCTCAATTTTTCGTAATTCTCCATGCATCTTTGTGCGGCAGCAATTTTTCCCATCAATTGAGTTTTGGTATAACCTTCTCCGCTGGCCACAACTCGGCGCACGTCGGTTAAAAGGGCGTCGATTTCTCTACGAATCGCATCCTCATTTCTTACCGTGGATTTATCTTCTGTACCATCAACTTTTGCTTTAAGAAGATCCCTTACCACTTGCAAACGTCGGTAGATGTGCAGGGGCTCACCTTCACGCTGGTTACCCGGGATAAACATCACCGCATCCGTTTTGGTATATACCGTTCCTAATCGAACTTCATCTGCGGTAACTGGTTCACCGCAATTAAACATGTTATTAAATTTATCTAAACTCTTAATTTTAAGTCCGGGCGGGTTTCCACCATCATTTTCTAATACATCGGGAACAACATAGTCACCGACGACCCGTCCTTTCACTAAGGCAAAATAGGCTTGTCGATTACAAACACCGAAGGTCATTGCAGTGAGGGCCCAATCGTCCATAAACGAAGCTTTGGGATCCTCAATTACTGTATCTAGACGCGAATCTTTACCCACAACTGCTACTTTATCTCGCCCATCGCCAAGTACTTTGGGACTAATGTAAGGAAGTGTTCCATTACGCGCGCCGTGTAAAATCTCTAAGGTTGGTTTTATACCTACAGTAAACGTGCCATCATCGTTATCTTTTACAAAACGTCCGTTTGCACCCACGCATGTTTTACCTTCCACTTCAGGAGCAAGGCCCTCGCCAAAAGCATCAGCGAAAATAGTTGCTGTTGTGGTGGCGGCTCCTGCATAGACCTGCTCATATCCCCCAGTTGCCCAGTCAATGTATCTAATTTCATAGCTGCCATCAGCATTCCGTTTATAGAGGAAATTTTCTGGCTTGATGTCATTATGACTGAACTTAAGAGCCTCAAATTTTTGCGCCTCGCCAATGAGAGCTCTGGAAAGAGCCATCATGTCGTTTAATTCACCAACTCTTGCTCTAGGATCATCGGAGCGCTTAGTAGGATCATGATAGATTGGGTCTGCTTTGGCGTATAAATTTAATTTTTTATTCGCAGTATCTGCCAAGGTATCGCCTTTGGCGCGATCGGATAAAATTTGGTACTGTTCTGGAGTACCTGTTGTAGTGAACAAAGTTCCTTTTACACGTGCTCTATCCTGCTCAACCCAATATTGAGTGCCGCCAGAGAAGACACCTCTATGGGCTTTTTCAGCTTTGGATAAGGTTTGTAAAATATCACTTTCGACTCTGTACAATGGATCATCACGGGCTGTAAGCGGGCGTGTTCTAAGGTCACTGCGGCTAGCCTCGGTGAATGTGGGTTGAACAGCAGCGACATATCCTTTTTTAACGACTTGATTGAGACCCGTTAATAGATGCTCAACCTCTCTAACCGAACCGTATTGCCCCACGCCTAATAATTTACTGTGCGTGAAGTGGTGTTTGCCTTTGACGGTCTCATCCATGCCCTCAAATGGAGCGATGATACCGCGACTTCCGCCATATGAAAAAAGGAAGTTTCCGCCCTTAGGCTTTACCAACGTATAGGGGAGAGTTACACCGCCCAAATCTATGTCTACTGTCTTGGCAGGACCTCCAGAAATAATGGTAATCCTTGTCTGACCGGGTGCTATCTTAAACCGTACATCATTAATATCGGTTGGAGCTATTGCGGTAGCGATTTGTTTAATTGCTAGAAAATAAGCATCTTGCTCTTCGCCAGTAATTGGCATTTCCCCTTTTCTGGTGCGCTCCCGCAAGTGCACAATTTCAGTTGCCATAACCAAAATGTCTTCTTTCATTTTGGCAACTTTATCTTCACTCAATCCCAGAGTGGCCGCCATCGCTACATACTCATCTTCAAAAATCTTGGCGACGTCTTTTATTTTTAAATCTATGGTTTTCTGCGATGCAAACGCAGCTTCCAATGCTTGCGATTTAGCTAAGCGTTCCTGAGCAGAGGTGGTTATTATTTTACCTTTTTGAATGAGAGATTTTAGCCTTACATCAGCGCCAAACTCTGGGATGGTGGATATTTTTTCATACGCAGAAGCTATCGCAGCGTCTAATCCAACCGTAGCTAGTGCTTGTTTATAATTTTCTGCTTTTACTAAGGCCAAGGCAGTATTTAAGGTCGTTGTAAGTGGTGAGGTTATAAGTGGCGTAGGATGATTGTATTTAGCGAGAACAGCAGGAATTGCATGAACAGTTTGCAGCTCCAAAAGTTTACGTAATGCAATCTCTTCGTCGGATTCTAATCCTAATTGACTGATTGTACTGGCGGGAGAAACACGTAGTACCTCATCGCAGACCGCTTTGATACCTGTTTGATAAGCTGTTTTTACAGCACCGTCATCCATACTTTCAATTTGCAGTGCAACTCTTTCTAGACTTGAGCCGGTGAAGGTTTGTGAATAAAGATAGGGCAATACCTCATGAGGTCTTTTGAGAAATTCATCTACCAATTTGCCTTTTAAACTATTAAATCCTCCTGCTCTTTTGATGGCATCTACTACTAGCTGAGCTAAATCCTCATTAGGAGTGAAATTGTAGCAAGTAACTGTTACTTGGCCACTATCAGAAACACTTACCGTAGGTTTATTAACTGCCTCTTTTAATAAAGCGGTAATTTGCACCTTGAGTGCAGTTTCGTGCTCAGGTGACCATCTATTCCTTACATCGCCAACAGGAATTTTTGGCCTCGCGACATCTCTATAGGCATTTAGAGCTATCATCATTTCTTCAAGCTTGGTATAAACTTTGTTATGGGGATTCTTATGGGTTCGTTGTCCTTCCGGAAGAATTGTAAATCTATGTTCGGTTTCTAAATATCTAGCTTCTGCTAATGCAGTAAACTGCTTGTCTGAAGCTGGGCTTTTAGTAAATAACTCCACATCGCGAATATTACGCGCCCAAAACAAGTCACGAGCTAAATTAACCTCTACTTTGCCTACGTATTCTCGGCGATCTTCTTGTCCAAAACGTAATTGATGGAAAAAGGCTTTGCGTTCTTTCATTGCATCAATCTTTGCAGCCTTTTCCCAATCACCTATTTCCGGAATTTTAAAGCTGGTATGTTCGACGGCTAATATATGGTCGGCAACCGATTTTCCACTGGTATCTTTGAATTGGCTAAGATTATCCAAAATGCTGGATGAACCGACTTCAGGAAGCCTGCTGCGAAGCCTAGCAAGAAACTCTTGGTATTTGGGGTAAGAGGTAGCATCT
>CAMAYX010000181.1 GCA_945862405.1 Legionella genomosp. 1 | reverse complement strand
CGTTGGATTGTCCTTTATATTATCGGTTTACGTAGCTTGTATGATTTTAAGTCACGCAGCCCCTGTACTAAATACAAATTTATACACTTGGGCTAATGGCGGCGATCTGTTCCCCTATTCTTTTCATATAGGATTTTTAATTGATCCATTAACCGTAGTAATGATGATAATTGTTACTTTTGTATCTCTCCTAGTTCATATATATAGTATTGGCTACATGGTGGATGATGACGGTTATCAACGGTTCTTTAGCTATATTTCGCTATTCACCTTCATGATGTTAATGCTGGTAACGGGTAATAACTTCTTACAGCTATTTTTTGGTTGGGAAGGTGTAGGTTTAGTTTCTTATCTGCTTATCGGGTTTTGGTATCAAAAGGAATCTGCTCTTCAAGGAAGTTTAAAAGCCTTTTTAGTGAATCGCGTCGGTGACTTTGGATTTGTTTTAGGCATCGCTATGGTCATGGCGTATGTAGGAAGCCTAGATTATGAGACCGTGTTCAAGAGTGCTTCCAGCTTGACCTCTGAACACATTGAAATCTTCAGTGGTCATTCATGGTCGGTAATCACAGTGACTTGTATTTTGTTATACATAGGCGCAATGGGTAAATCCGCACAAGTCCCTTTACATGTGTGGTTACCTGAGTCTATGGAAGGTCCAACGCCTATTTCTGCGTTAATCCATGCGGCTACCATGGTGACTGCAGGAGTGTTCATGATTGCGCGCATTTCCCCGCTGATCGAATTTTCAGTAACTGCTTTAAGTGTGGTCTTGGTACTAGGTGCAACAGGCGCGCTCTTTACCGGAATCCTGGCATTAGCTATGAATGATATTAAGCGTGTGGTTGCTTACTCAACCCTATCGCAACTTGGATACATGATGGTGGCCATGGGCGTTTCAGCGTACAGCGCCGGCATGTTCCATCTGTTAACACATGCCTGTTTTAAAGCTCTGCTATTCCTTGGTGCGGGCTCGGTGATCATTGGTATGCACCACGAGCAAGACATGCGTAAGATGGGTGGATTGTCGAAAAAAATGCCCATCACTTATGTAACTTTCCTCATTGGCAGTTTAGCACTATGTGCAATCCCACCATTTGCAGGATTTTACTCTAAAGATACGATTATTGAGGCCACTCATTTCTCACAAATTCCTGGTAGCTCCTACGCTTATTTCTGTGTGGTGGTCGGCGCTATGGTTACAGCCTTATATACGTTCCGTTCTTTCTTTATGACGTTCCACGGAAAACCGCGTATGGATCATCATACGTTTGATCACGTTCATGAATCTCCATGGGTAGTATGGTTGCCACTCGTGTTACTTGCTATTCCGTCGGTTATTTTAGGCTTCATTTTGTACATGCCTATATTATTTGATAGCCCTAGTTTGTTAAGCGGCTCTCTATTTGTATTGCCCGAGCATAATGTATTAGCAGAGATGGCAAAAGAAGTTGAATCACCGTGGGTAGCAGTATTGCACGCATTTACCTCAGAAGTATTCTGGCTAACCATTCTAGGGATTGTAATTGCTTGGGTCTGCTACATTGTTAAACCCGAAATTCCTGTTGTTCTTTCCCGCAGACTCTCCATCGTGTATCGCATTCTTTTAAACAAATATGGATTTGATTCATTTAATGATTTTGTTTTTGTTCGTGGCACGAAAGCTATGGGAAGAATATTCTATCGAGTTGGTGATCAAGCGCTTATCGATGGTTTGATGGTCAATGGGTCTGCAAGAACCATACGCTGGGCAGCCTTTAAGACACATGTAATTCAAAGTGGATATTTGTACCATTACGTTACGGTCATGGTTCTGGGATTGTTCGGATTTTTATGCTGGTTGTTATTGGGCTGATAAGCTCGATTAGATGAAGGTGAGGGTATGCATCAGTTGCTTAATTTATTAATTTGGCTGCCAATATTAGGCGGTATCTTCGTATTCCTTACGGGAGATGACGCCAATCCCAATGTATCTCGATATTTGTCGTTGTTTATTATTTTATTGACCTTGAGCATGTGCGTTCCCTTAGTATCAGGTTTTGATCTAAATGATTTCAACATGCAGTACATTACCGACGTTCCATGGATGGTGTCGCTTGGAATTCATTACAGCTTAGGTATAGATGGACTTTCTCTACTGCTTATCGTGCTTTCCATATTCACCAATCTAATTGTGGTATTAGCAACTTGGAATAGTATTAACAAGCGCGTTGGCCAATACATGGCAGCTTTTTTAATTATGCAAGGCTTGTTAGTCGGCGTGTTCTCCGCTTTGGATGCCATTGTGTTTTATATTTTCTGGGAAGCCACGCTGATTCCAATGTACTTAATCATTGGTATTTGGGGTTCTGATAATAGGGTTTACGCAGCTATCAAGTTTTTCCTTTATACATTCCTAGGTTCGGTACTGATGCTGGCCTCGTTTTTGTATCTAGGTTATTTAGGCGGTTCTTTCAAAATTGAAACTATGTATGCCGTTAGATTGGGTATGACCGCACAAACCTTAATATTTATAGCATTTTTTCTGGGTTTTGCGATCAAGATTCCAATGTTCCCCGTGCATACCTGGTTACCAGACGCGCACACTGAGGCGCCTGCTGGCGGTTCCATTGTTCTGGCGGCAATTCTCTTAAAGTTAGGGGCTTATGGATTCATTCGTTTCGCTCTACCAATTGTTCCAGATGCGTGCAGCAAATATGCAGCGTTGATGGTTGCTTTATCATTAATTGCCGTAGTGTATATTGGTTTAATCGCCATTATCCAACAAGATATGAAGCGGCTGATTGCTTATTCGTCGATTTCCCACATGGGCTTTGTAACTTTAGGATGTTTTGCGATTTATGGCATTGCTGATCATGCCAGTATAAAAAGCGCAGCTTTGGTGCTTGAAGGTGCAATTGTGGTGATGATTTCGCACGCGTTTATTTCCAGCGCAATGTTTGCCGGCGTAGGGTTTGTTTACGATAGAATGCACACGCGGCAAATTAAAGACTTTGGCGGCATTGTGAATAGCATGCCTATGTTCGCTTCATTATTTATGTTATTCGCGATGGCGAACGCAGGCTTGCCAGGAACATCAGGTTTCGTAGGTGAGTTCATGGTAATTTTAGGCAGCATTAAAGCCGGTTTCTGGGTTGCTTTCTGGGCTGCAACCACCCTAATTATAGGGGCGGCTTATACCTTATGGATGTATAAGCGCGTAATTTTCGGACCCGTGCAAAATAAACATGTAGCAGAATTAAAAGATCTTAATGGGTTTGAGTTGAGCGCTTACGCTTTATTAGCTTTCATGGTAATAGCTATGGGCGTGTATCCAAAACCCATGTTGGATTATGTGCATCACACGGTAAGCAATACACTTGCGCAAGCAGATAAATCAAAACTATAAATAGTTAAGGTTAGAGATATGACAGGAATACTTGATAACATTCACCTGGCTTTGCCGGAAATTATTTTATTGATCACGGTGTGCCTTGCTCTGTTGGGTGAATTGTTTTTGCGCGACAGAATGCCTTCGATAGCATTCGTGACGGCAAGTATCGGTCTGGCAATTGCCACGGTTGTTAGCCTCATGTATGTTGGTCAATACACTACTACCATTTTTCATGGGCTCTTCATCAGTGATGACATGGCTAATTTGATGAAGGTGTTCATCTATATTTCTGTGTTCTTATGTTTTTTCTATTCGCAACATTATCTTGATGAGCGGCAAATGCCAAAAGGCGATTATTATATCCTCGGCCTTTTTTCTACAATTGGGATGATGACTTTAGTTTCAGCTCATAACATGCTTACAGTTTATTTAGGTCTAGAGCTGTTATCGTTACCCCTGTATGCAATGACGGCCATCCGCCGAACTGATAGCGATGCTTCTGAAGCTGCAATGAAATATTTTGTCATGGGGGCCATTGCCTCAGGCATGTTGTTATATGGTATTTCCTTGATTTATGCAGCTACTGGTAAGCTGGATCTCTCAGAAATCGCAAATACCATCGCGGCAAATTGGAAAGAACAACCAGCATTGCTTTCGTTTGCTTTAGTATTTATTGTCGCCGGGGTTGGTTTTAAATTGGCAGCAGTTCCTTTTCACATGTGGGCACCAGATGTTTATCAAGGTGCACCAACTTCAGTGACTCTCTTTTTAGGCGCAGCACCTAAAATTGCCGCTTTAGGTATGATGTTGCGAATACTAACCATAGGTTTGGTGGATATTGCGCCTCAATGGCAGCAACTTCTCTTAGTGCTTGCATTATTATCGACCGGTCTAGGTAATTTATTTGCTCTAGCACAAACCAACATCAAACGCCTACTAGCATATTCTGCAATATCGCATATGGGATATTCGCTATTTGGAATTTTAGCAGCAACAGCTGCTGGGTATGCAGCCTCCTTATATTATGTCTTGGTGTACGCACTGATGTCTGTTGCAGCATTTGGTTTGCTGGTAATTTTATCTCGCCATGGGGTTGAGATTGAGCAAATCGATGATCTTAAAGGGTTGAACAAGCGTAACCCTTGGATTGCATTCATGATGATGATTGTCATGTTTTCAATGGCAGGAGTTCCTCCAACGGTCGGCTTTTTTACCAAACTGTTAGTGTTAAAAACTTTGGTGGATGTCCATATGACCTGGGTAGCTGTTTTAGGTTTACTTTTCGCAGTAATAGGGGTGTTCTATTACTTAAGAATTATTAAAGTGATGTACTTCGAAGATGCACCGGATACCACACCGCTGCAGTTGTCCAAACCAATCAACGCAATCTTTTCCGTAAATTGCCTAGCCTTACTCTATTTAGGGATCTTCCCCGGCGTTCTAGTCACCGCTTGCATTAATGCATTTGCAAGTTAGTTTGGGTCAATTATTTAAAAACTGCTCGTCATTGCGAGTGTTAGCGAAGCAATCCAGATCGATCTTTAAACGAATATCCGCTCTGGATATGCTTCGCTAACGCTCGCAATGACGGATAAAGTGTGGCTATGGAACAATGATCCAACCCGCCTCCTACATGGCAAACAATACTACTAGATGATTCTTAATTGCTGACCACTCTTCACCACATCATCACTTTCCGGCCCTCTCCGAGAAAACAATCCGTAACCACCAGCCACAACTAGACCAGAAATTATTACTGCGCCTACAGGAACAAATCCAGCAATATATACTGCTGCTAACAGAGCCAAACCAGAACCAATTAATAAAGTACGGAATACATCAAACTGAAATGTATAAGAGGGCTGTGCATTCTGGGGAGTGTTTGTGCTTGCTAAGGCAATTGCAGTATCTTGGAGTTCAGCGGCCTGCGTAGGAGTACGAGACCATGAAGAGACTGGGTTCCCAATATAATTTACAAGTTGTATCTGTTGAATAGTATTGTTAAAACCAAGTTTATCAATCCCTCTGTGCCAGCGACAGTGAGACAAAAATAAGGTAAATTTAATGTCGTGAGGGTGGTAAGGAAATCAACAAAATGGCACAAGAAGAAAGCGGATCGATAAATAGACAATCAGAAGAATTTAATTCCGAAGATAAGGTCACTAAAGA
>CAMAYX010000180.1 GCA_945862405.1 Legionella genomosp. 1 | reverse complement strand
TAAACCCCTGTAACCACACTCGCAATCAGGCTCTCAGCACTAATGTAACGCCGGCTTTTACAACACAAACATATCGTTGGTGATTTTAACTCAAAAAAGTTCTTTGCAGATGTTTGCCCCGAAGGGGCTGGGGCGCTCGCAATGACGAATTTTGATGCTCGCAATGACGAATTTTACCTCAATACTCCGCATGTCCCGGCGTTCTTGGGAATGGGATCACATCACGTACGTTACCAATGCCAGTAACATAGCTCACTAGCCGTTCTAGCCCTAATCCATAACCGGCGTGCGGTACTGAGCCGTAACGGCGTAAATCGCGATACCATTGATAACGTTCTTTCTCAAGTTGGCACTCGTCCATGCGCATATCAAGAACTTCTAATCGGTCTTCCCGCTGACTTCCGCCAATAATTTCGCCAATGCCAGGGGCTAACACATCCATAGCCGCAACGGTGCGCCCATCGTCATTTAGGCGCATGTAAAAGCCTTTAATTTCTTTGGGATAATTGGTGAGAATAACTGGTTTCTTGCACAATTCTTCCGCTAAATAACGCTCATGCTCAGATTGTAAATCTAGTCCCCAACTCACTGGGAATTCAAATTTTACGTCTGCTTTTTTTAAAGCTTCAATTGCATCGGTATAGGTCATTACTTCAAATTCGGACTTGGCAATGAGTTCTAAACGTTCAATGCAACCTTGCGATACGAATTGATTGAAAAAATTCATGTCGTCCATACGTTCATCGAGCACGGTTTTGCACAAATAGCGCAGCATTTTTTGACTGAGTTGACTAATATCATCCAAAGTTGCGAATGCGATTTCTGGTTCTACCATCCAAAACTCCGCTAAATGGCGGCTAGTGTTTGAATTTTCTGCTCTAAAGGTTGGGCCAAAGGTATATACTTTTGACATCGCCAAGCAGTAGGCTTCAACGTTAAGCTGTCCAGACACCGTTAAAAAGGTTTCTTGACCAAAGAAATCTTGTTTAAAATCAATCTTTCCCTGTTCATTTTTAGGCAAATTCGTAAGATCTAAGGTGCTTATTCTAAACATTTCTCCTGCCCCCTCACAGTCACTGGCCGTGATGATGGGGGTGTGAATCCAGAAAAAACCTTGTTCGTGGAAAAAACGGTGTATGGCTTGTGATAAGCAATCACGGACACGGGTAACGGCACTGATGGTATTTGTACGCGGCCTTAGATGTGCTACTTCACGCAGATACTCCAAAGTATGACGTTTAGCTTGAATAGGGTAGGTATCAGGATTTTCTACCCAACCCACAACCTGAAGTTCTTCAGCTTGGATTTCAAAGGATTGCCCTTTTCCTTGAGAGGCGATCAATTTACCTGTGGCAATTATTGAGCAACCTGCGGTGAGCTTTAATATTTCGCTTTGATAATTGCTTAAAGATTCTGGAACTACAACTTGGATGGGATCAAAACACGATCCATCGTGCAAGCTGACAAACGACAGCCCAGCCTTGGAATCTCGACGAGTTTTTACCCACCCGCGAACCGTAACGGTTTCATCAACACTGATTTCACCGTTTAAACATTGCTTAACCGTAAAAACCCCACTCATATGTACTCCAAAACCACAGGAAAATTGGATAATATACTAGGGTTTATTGAAAATTCTACTATCTTGGTTGATAAGCTATCAATTTCTGCGCAACCTAGGAGTTTTCAATAAAACCCTATAACCCCAAATGTGAAAATTATGAAACAAATTATTTTATTATTGATCGTGATTATCAATAGCTCGTTGTTTGCTGCAGATACGGAATTACAACTGTATCGCCCTTTTACCGAAACAACGAAGCAAGCACCTCTAAAAATTGTGCAACAAAAAATAGGGGAATGTATACAGCAATCAAAACTGATCGTACGTGAAGATGCTTGGCGTTGCGTAACGGAAAGTGATACGTACGATCCTTGTTTTGTTAAGCCTTACGGTGATAAAAAAACAGCCGTCTGTCCCGGCAATCCCTGGAATGAGCAAAGCATTGAAATCCGTGTTTCTAAGCCCTTAGATAATAGCTTACACGCTACTTTGGATATGTCACAAACCTTTCCTTGGGGCATTGAACTGGTAAGCGGGAAAAAATGCTATGCCGTAGACGAAGCCATTCAATATGATAATTTACCAGTGCATTATCGCTGCGATGAATCCACGGTATTAATCGGACATGTACAACGATGCAACGCGATGTGGAAAATGCTAGAACATAACTCCCAAGGAATAACAACCGTAGAACTGGCCAAAGCATGGTTCTAATTTAATGTAGCCTTGATGCAGCCGAAGGCGTATCAAAGGATCCTTAACGTAGGGTTTCTTTGCATCCGCAAGACTGTATACGCCTGCGGCTACATCAAGGGATCCTGAACATAAGGATTATTTGCCGTCACGCAAACTAATACAATGGGTGTGTAACTCTTATCCACCGCCACACAAACCTCTACATTCCTTGATTACGCCTGCGGCTGCATCTCTACTTCTGATTCGGGCGCTGCTGCGAAAAAGGCCGGTAAGTTTGTACAATACTCATTGATCTCTGTGATCAACGGATAGTTGTCCATGGGGAAATTAAAGCGGTGTGCGTTATACACTTGTGGAATTAGGCAAATATCAGCCAAGGTCACATCACTTCCATAGCATACTGAATTCTTTCTCTGCAAATGCTGCAGTTTACTTTCAAACGCATCAAAGCCCTTTTTCAGCCATAGATGATACCACTCTAATACTTGTTGCTCATCGGCATGAAACTGCTGACGGAGTTGCTGTAAAACGCGCAGGTTGTTCAACGGATGCATGTCCGCAGCAACAATTAAAGCTAAGCTGCGTATTTGCGCACGTGCTAAAGGGTTGGCAGGTAGTAACGCTGGTTTAGGGCTAATGTCTTCTAGGTACTCTATGATGGCTAAAGATTGGGTTAATATGTGGCCGTTTTCATCCAGCGTAGGCACTAAACCTTGCGGGTTTAGTTTCATATAGTCAGGTTGATGTTGTTCGCCGCCATTATTGACCAGATGCACTGGAAGCGCTTCATAGCTTATATTTTTAATATTTAAAGCTATCCTAACCCTATAGCTGGCTGAAGAACGAAAATAATCGTAAAGTTTCACAGTGTTCCCTAAAATTCTTCGATCAATATTTGATTCTAATGACCCTTGACGATTTGATCAATGGCCCCAAAAATACTCTGTCCATCTTGGTTTCGCATTTCAATGCGAATGCGATCACCGAAGCGCATAAATTGAGTCGAGGGCTTGCCATCAGCTAATATCTCCAGCATACGCCGCTCTGCTAGACAAGAAGATCCTTTACTGCGATCTAAATTGGATACTGTTCCTGAGCCAATAATGCAACCTGCACGTAAATTACGGGTTTTAGCGGCATGGGCAATGAGTTGTGGAAATGAAAACGTCATATCTACGCCCGCGTTAGGCTGTCCGAATAATTCGTTGTTAAGATAACTGAATAAAGGAAGATGCAGGCGCTTACCATCCCAGGCAGGATCTAGCTCGTCAGGAGTAACTGCTACCGGAGAGAAGCTGCTGGCGGGTTTTGATTGGAAGAATCCAAAACCTTTTGCCAGCTCATCAGGAATTAAATTACGTAAAGAAACATCATTGACCAACATCAACAGCTTAATATGGCTTTGAGCTTGTTCAGCATTAATACCCATGGGGACATCATCGGTGATCACAGCAACCTCAGCTTCAAAATCTATACCGTGAGCTTCGTCAACAGCAAGGATGGGATCATGAGGGGGAATGAAATCGTCAGAACCACCTTGATACATCAAGGGATCAGTCCAAAAATTAGCCGGTAACTCTGCACCACGTGCTTTGCGTACCAGTTCGACATGGTTTACAAAAGCGCTGCCATCTGCCCATTGATAAGCACGAGGAAGAGGGGAGGCTGCTTGTTTTTCATCGAATGCAACAGCAGAAGATATTTCCCCAGCATTTAGTTTTCTGTAGATGTCTTGCAAAGAACGCTCGATTTTTTGCCAATTATCGAGTGCTTGTTGCAGTGTTTGTGCCAGCTCTGGAACCTTAACAGCTTTGGTAAGGTCTCGACTAACAACGCATAGCTGACCATCTCGTGAACTAGTATCTTTTAGAGTAGCTAATTTCATAACATTTCCCTTATGTTGTCATCCCTGCTGATCGCCTGTCATCCTCGCGTAGGCGGGGATCCATGCTCACCTAGGGCTGGATTCCCGCCTGCGCGGGAATGACAGTTTCAATTCACGGGAATAGCAGTTTCAATTTCCTGGAAATCACAGTTTATATTCCCTGCATGACCGGGCTTATTGAGCCTCTTGCAAAGTCCCGCGACGTACCTGATCGCGCTCCATGGCCTCAAACAAGGCTTGGAAATTCCCTTCACCAAATCCTTGGTTACCTTTACGTTGAATGATTTCAAAAAATACTGGGCCAAACAAATTTTCGGTAAAAATTTGTAATAACAATCCGCCCTTGGGTTCTTTATCGCCATCGATCAAAATACGTTCTGCATTCAACATAGGAATGGGCTCGCTATGCCAAGGAATACGATCATCAATCATTTCATAATAAGTATCAGGAACGGTCAAAAATTTAACATTTTGTTCGCGTAATTGATGTACAGTTTTGTAAATATCGCTTGTTGTTAGGGCAATGTGTTGAATGCCTTCCCCCTTGTATTCATGTAAAAATTCTTCAATTTGTGATTTATCATCTTGTGATTCATTGAGAGGAATTTTGATTTTATTACAGGGGCTAGATAATGCGCGGCTTACTAAACCTGTCATTTTACCGACGATATTAAAAAAGCGGATTTCTCTAAAGTTGAAAATCTTTTCATAAAACTCGGCCCATTTGTCCATATTGCCGCGAAAAACGTTATGCGTCAGATGGTCGATGTAATTTAATCCTGCCGCAGAAGATTTATTGACAGCAAGCTCATTCCATTGACCAGAAAATGGCTGGCGTAGTTTATCCACAAAATAGATTACACTACCACCAATAGCTTCAATGGCCGGTAGTCCATGATGTACATGACCTTTATCATGAAATTGGGTAGCGCCGTGATCTACAGCATAGGCTAGAGCAGCTTCGGCATTTTCAACTTTAAACCCCATAGCGCAGGCACCAGGGCCGTGAGTTTTAGCATGTTCTTCTGCTTGGCAATTGCGAGCTGCGTTGATGATGAATTCAATGTCGCCTTGTTTATATAACGTGATGTTTTCATGCGTGTGTTGTGCAACCGGTGCAAATCCAAGGTCAGTAAATTGGCGATGCAAGTCTTCTTTTTTAGGACCAGAAAACTCTAGAAAGGCAAAACCGTCAAGTTTGCATGGATTTTCTAACTCTTTGTTCATTCATAACTCCTTTTAAGCATCGGGGTTTCTGTCAACAATTCACAAACATGAGTTGTAGAACCTTAATTTCCAAGCATCGAAGCAGGAAATTAAGGTTTTACGCCCAGGTTAGTAGAATTGTCAACAGACCCTGGGACAAGTTGCACTAAAAAAAGACCATCGGCAATCGGTAGTA
>CAMAYX010000179.1 GCA_945862405.1 Legionella genomosp. 1 | reverse complement strand
AAAATGAATTTATATACCCAATGTGTCGGCTATACTACCACAGCATTTATCCGTCAACCATGACAGAAAGGTGTTTTTGGGTATATATTTAGGAAATTTTTTTTAGAGGTAAGTGTTAATGATTCGCTGTTTATTCCTGGTTGCAGCCTTACTGCTCGCAAGTTGCCAAAAGCAAGATATGACATCTTCAACGACAACAAACCATCATTCCCGATCAAAGCCTTCGCCGCATACGATTCAAAAGGGACATCGCTCCCCCAATATAAAAGTTACGGATCAAGACGGGCCTCCTCCAGGACCTCCACCTTCCCGATTTGGCAGAGTAGTTCCTACTAAGGAATCTATGAGTCGTTACGGAAATCCAGGTGCTTACAAAGTTAACGGACGTACTTATGAGGTAATGACTACGGCAAAAGGGTATAAAGAGCGTGGTTTAGCATCATGGTATGGAACGAAGTTTCATAGTAAAAGGACGTCAAGTGGAAAAAGCTATGATCTTTATGGTATGACAGCAGCTCATAAAACCTTGCCCTTGCCAACCTATGTTAAAGTTACCAACCTGAACAATGGTCGCAGCATTGTTGTTAAAGTAATTGATCGCGGACCGTTTCACGAAGGACGTATTATCGATTTATCCTACAGCGCTGCAGCAAAATTAGGGTATTTGCCTACTGGAACTGCTCCTGTTGAAGTTGAGGCTATAAATACCGGTCATCATCACGAAGCACACTACTACATTCAGGCCGGAGCATTCTCGACGATGAAACTGGCAGATGAGTTACGCGGTAAAATAAAGAAAATTACTACATCACCTATAACCATTGAACGATATAAGCAGTTCTACGTAGTTAAAATGGGTCCATTTGCCAACAAACGTGCATCGGACACTATGAGAGCTATTTTAACGAATAAGGGCGTAAAGGACGCATTTACAATGTTGCTCTAGTTATTGGTAAATAGGTATGTCGTTCCCAGTTTAGCGGGAACGACACTGCAATCAACGTATTAACTATCAACCGAATCAATAATAACCCTTGTACCTTTCTCACCCTCACCCGGTACATTAACAAATTCTTCATTTAACCAACGAGCATCTTCAATAAACATCCGTACACAACCGTGGCTGGCTCTATATCCAGGTACTTCATAGCTGCCATGCAAAGCATAGCCGCGTAAAAAGTGCATGCAATAGGGCATTTCTGCACCGCCATTGTTGCCGTCCATTCGCATAGGGAATGTGGTAGATATACAATCTATGTCTTGTTTGCGAATGATGCGGAATGACCCTGGTGGTGTTTTACAATTACCTTCAATATTTTTGCATCCGCCGGCACCTGATGATAAAGGCCCCCACCATAATAATTCACCGTGCTCATCATAAGCACCCCAGGCTAGTTCTTTTTGGCTGACATAAATTGTTTTTTCACCATCACCATCGATGTAACGTGGGAATGGCGATACATCATATATGGTTAAGCGATCTAGATTTTTAGGCACAGCAATGGTCATTCCTGGGCGTAAACTGATATTCATGCGATTAACTCTTCTTACCAGGTCTTGCTCTTCCGCATTGGGAAACAAAGTTTCCCACGAATCAGCTGTTTTGATGGTCATACAAAAATAATCTGGCAATTTACAAAGTGTTTCACCGAAACGAGTTACAGCAAATGAATATTGAACCTGCAGGCCAAGGGAGACCATTACTATTAGTTTTATAAATAGTTTCATAAAGCCTCCTAACTAAGTTTCCCTGAAACTAATGTCGTCATCTTTAATAAAAACTTTACTTTGCTGTTTAATACAGGACTTACGCATGAGGCCTGCAATTTCAGCTAATGACACCACTCTGAGGGAAAGGGTATAATGTATGCCATTTTTATTATTATGAATGGATAACTCATGAGTTGGCTTAAAAAATTATTGCCTTCCAGAATCACAACAGAAACTTCTCAGAAGAAAGGGGTTCCTGAGGGTTTGTGGGTAAAATGTTTGGGTTGCAATGAAGTTTTATATCGTACCGAGCTTGAAAAAAACCTATCGGTATGTCCTAAGTGCGAGCATCATCATCGTTTAAGAGCGCGTGAGCGATTAGCTCAAGTTCTTGATCCCCAAGGCCAGGAAGAGTTAGCCGCTCACCTGGAGCCTATTGACCGTCTTAAATTCCGTGACTCTAAGAAATACAAAGATCGCATTGTGCAAGCCCAGCGGGGAACTGGTGAAAATGAAGCTTTGATTGTAATAAAAGGAACCTTAGATCAACGTCCAGTAATTGCTAGCGCATTTGAATTTAATTTTATGGGCGGATCGATGGGGGCGACGGTAGGTGAAAAATTTGTCCGCGCTGTTGATGCAGCCTTACAAGATCAATGCGCTTACCTATGTTTTACCGCAAGTGGCGGTGCGAGAATGCAAGAAGGTCTTTTCTCTTTAATGCAAATGGCAAAAACTTCTGCTGCACTAGCAAAATTAGCGGACGCAGGTCTCCCATTTATCGTGGTTCAAACCGATCCAACCATGGGTGGTGTGTCGGCTAGTTTTGCAAGTTTAGGTGATGTGATCATAGCAGAACCCAATGCGCTTATTGGATTTGCCGGCCCTCGCGTTATTGAACAAACAGTTAGACAAACATTGCCTGATGGTTTTCAACGTAGTGAATTTTTGCTGGAACATGGCCACATAGACATGGTCGTTAAGCGCAGCGAACTTCGTACTACGTTAGCCGAATTGGTTGCAAAGCTTCTTATGCAAGGTGAACAGGTCGTAAATGAATAATTTTGCAGCATTCTCCCTGGCACAATGGTTAGATTATCTTGAAAATCGCCACGCTCAAGAAATTAAGCTTGGCTTAGATAGGATAAGAACAGCTGCCGAAGATCTCTCCCTACTGCAATTGGAAAACTGCGTAGTAATCACCGTGGGCGGCACGAATGGTAAAGGGTCTACGGTCGCAGCTTTAGAAGCTATTTATTGTTCGGCAGGGTATTGTGTGGGTGCTTATACGTCACCCCATCTTTTGCAATTTAACGAACGCATAAAAATAAATCAACAATGCATTAGTGATCAAGAACTGTGTAGCGCTTTTCAGTACATAATTGGCAGTGTCCATAGCGGTAACTTAAGATACTTCGAAGCGGTTACCTTAGCGGCTTTGTGGTATTTTAAGCAGAAAAGGTGCGATGTTGTCATTTTAGAGGTTGGCATGGGTGGACGTTTTGATGCCACCAATATCATCGATTCAGATTTAGCCATTATTACCACCGTCGATTTTGACCATCAACGATACTTAGGAACAACTAAGGATGCTATTGGTTACAATAAAGCTGGTATTTTACGAAAAGAGAAACCCTTTATTTATGCAGACTATGATCCGCCTCATTCAGTTACCGAGGAAGCATCTGAGTTAATTAATACTGTGTTTTGTTTGGGAAAGGATTATACCTATGCAATTGGTGATGGTGAGTTAAGCCTGAATTTATATGACAAAACGCTCTTTACGTTACCCGTTCCTAACCTAAACTTAAAAGCCGCATCTGCCGCAATCATAGCGTCCTATCAATTGTCTTCCGTGCGACCGGTTAGTATCGACGCTTTAAAAGAAGCTATGCACACGGTTTCTATTGAAGGACGACAACAAAAATTATTAGAGGATGGTATAATCACGGTTTATGATGTTGCCCATAATTGCCAGGCAGCACAATTGCTAGCTGAAAAAATTAAAGATTTGGGCTCCAAAGGTAAAGTGCATGCTGTATTTGCTGCGTTGAAAGACAAAGACATTTGCGGTTTAATTAGCGCTCTAAGTGCTTGTGTTGATTTTTGGTATCCTGCTATCCTTGATGGCAAGCGTGCAAGTAACACATCACAATTGATGGATGCGTTTAATGTGGTTATGGATTTAGAGCCGAATTGTTTTGATAGTCCACACGCTGCCTATGCAACAGCAAAAGAGAATGCTGAGCAGGGTGATTTGATAATTGTCTATGGTTCATTTCATACCGTAGAAGCTGTGATGAAAATCACAACCAATGCTTGAAGCAGGGGGTAGCCGCATGAAATTCTTGCTAGATCAACGTCTAAAACATCGAGTGATTGGTGGTGTTGTCATTGCTTCTTTAGCCGCAGTATTTTTACCTGCTATGATGAAACAATCCAATTATCGATTTGATCAAAGTACTAGCGTTGCAATTCGTTTGCCGCCAAAGCCTGTAGCACCTAAAGTAGCAGTCAAAGATGAAAAGCAATTGTTTTCTACAGTTAATACGCCAAAAGTATCCATACCAAAAGTTACTGAGACGGCACAACTTCCAACCATGATTCATGCTGAATCGATTAGTTCTGCAGCAAAAATTGATCCGGTTCTTGCGAAGCATGATCTTGTATCAAGCCCTGCGGTCACTAAAGTAGCGGCTGCACCTGTACCGGCAGCACCAAAACCTAAAGCAATTGTTGCTAAAAAAATTGAGAAAAAAGCAGAAACTGTTGCTGTTAAATCAGTACAGAAGGGCGCTTATGTTGTTCAGCTAGCGTCATTTACTCAACAAAATAATGCGAAATTACTGGTAAATAAACTACGCAGCAAAGGATATAATGCCAATTACCTCACATCTGCTAGTAAGAGTGGAAGTATCTATAAGGTCGTTGTTGGGGGACTAAAACATCGTGAAGAAGCGTTAAACTTGCAAAAAAAATTAGCAAGTAGTCTACAATTAAATGGATTTGTTATCAAAACGGGAGTGAGTTAAACATGTCTTTGAATTGGGTTGATCTTTTTATCATTCTAATCATTGGTTTTTCTGTCGTTACCGGGTTATTCAGAGGATTTGTTAAAGAATTAATAGCCATTGGAGTTTGGATTCTTGCAATTTGGTTGGCCATTAATTATTCCTCCTCAGTAACCCCTTACATTAGGCCTTATATTTCAGATCAAAGAGTTTGTACGGTTATTTCATACGTAGTAGTACTCCTTGGTACGCTAATTTTAGGTGGTATTGCTAATGCGATACTAGGTATGATCTTAAAGAGCACTGGATTGACCAGCGTCGATAGAATACTTGGTATGGGTTTTGGTTTTGTACGCGGCGTGTTTATCGTGTCCTTGATCATGTTGGTGTTAAAACTTACATCTTTACCAGTTCAAACGTATACACAGCAATCTCAGTTGTGGTCTAAGTTTGATCCTATTGTTAATTACCTTTCTAGCTTTACACCAGGAATTATCAATAAAGTTAAATCTCTGAATACGTTTGGGAACATGATTGATTTCAGGCCATCACTTGAATAGATTTTGCTCTTGAATGTAAGTTAGAACTGTTTTGGGTGCGTAGCCGCTAACATCTTTACCTTGTTGAAGTTGGCTGCGTACCCAAGTTGACGAAATTTGATAATTACCCGCATTAATCTCATAAATTTTACCGCTAGCGCTGGTGTTAAGGTCCTCTAGGATGCTTGTTTTATGAGAAGAATATAAATTCTCTAAATCACTGGAATAGCCCGGCTGAAGATCTGGTCTGTGCATCACCATCAAATGAGACAAGCTTATTATTCTTTGCCATTCAT
>CAMAYX010000178.1 GCA_945862405.1 Legionella genomosp. 1 | reverse complement strand
TCTTTAGTGACCTTATCTTCGGAATTAAATTCTTCTGATTGTCTATTTATCGATCCGCTTTCTTCTTGTGCCATTTTGTTGATTTCCTTACCACCCTCACGACATTAAATTTACCTTATTTTTGTCTCACTGTCGCTGGCACAGAGGGCTGAGAAAATTCGAGCGTGTGCCGGGATTATGTTTTTCAAAGCAATGACTCAAGAAAGTATTGGCGAACGGCGTTCTGCTGTTACCGCTATTTATAATGAAATTGTATTGTTTTCGATCCAGCATAATGAGCTGGCTTGCTTAGTAAATACTTCCAGCGAAAGTATATCGTCGCCCGAAATCATTGAATTGAATAAGCTAGCAGCTCTAGTGATGGCGATTACCAACTCGTTCCCAGAGTTGGGTATTAATGACTTTGTGCCAACAGAGCACAAAGCAAATAAGTTCTAATCTCAATGTAAATGATCTTACCTGGTTGCGAGCTTGTATCTCCACGGAGATGCCAATTGTTAGAACATCCGTTGGCTTGAAATAAATCGTATTGAGTAATCTAGTGTCGTTCCTGCGCGGGAATGACAAGAGAATAAAAAATTATGACTTAATTAATGCATATCAGTGGGGTTGCAAGCAACCAGGATTTTAAAGCCATCTAAACGTACTAGGCTTCTGTTGTTTAAGATTATTTACATGCTCATTTAAATTAAAAAGATCACTCAGCTTAGCATTGTGCTCTATGAGCTTAAACGCTTTATCTTCTCGATGTATATTTTGCACAGCTATGGGTAGAACTCAGCATCATTCATTTGCCCGTGCCTAAGCCATAGTTCTAAATCGTTTAGCGCTCTCAACGCCTGGTTGATCAAAAGGATTAATATCCCAAATCACACTTTGTGTATAAATTTTATGTTCGTACAATGCTATTAATGCGCCAAGTGTATACGGAGAACAATCACTAAGCCGAATATGATTTAATGGTATCTTTCCAGCAATATACCCATGAGGATTTTGTGAGTCGACTACGCCTTTGGTTAAAACGTTAATCTTTGCAGAGCACATTTGGTTGATCATATGCTCGTCATAGGTATCTAGCGTTATAAAATCTAATGCGACCTTATGCGTACCTTGGCAGAGCAATTGAAAATAACTATGCTGCACTTGATTTCCTAAACCGCCCCAAATCATTGGGCCAGTGGAATACTTGACTTCATTGCCGTGATGGTCGTGCGATTTACCATTACTTTCCATATCAAGCTGCTGCACATAGGCTACGAACTGCTCTAACTGCTCGGCATAAACCAGCATCAAGACATTATGTATGCTTAGAAAATTGTTGGTCCATATGCCCAGCAACGCTAATAAAACTGGTAGATTATCTTTAAAATCAGCATCTTTAAAATGCATGTCCATGCTGTGGGCGCCATTCAGCATGCTTTGGAAATTATCCCAGCCAATGGCGATGGCGGTGATCAAATTAATTGCTGAGCAAAAGGAATACCGACCCCCAACCCAACTCCATATGGGCAACACATGCACTAACCCTAATTCATAGGCGCGCATGGGATGTGCGGTAACCGCAATAAAGTGCTGGCGTTGACCCTGAGGATTATTAATCCAAGCTATAGCTTTTTGCGCATTGTATAAAGTCTCATCGGTAGTAAATGATTTTGAAGAGATAATAAACAAGGTGGTATGTGGATTTAAATTTTTAGAAATGCGATGGAATGCATTTGGATCAGCATTGGAGATAAAATGGAAACTCAAATCATGAGTAACGTAATCCCCCAAGCCTTGCATGCAGAATCGTGGGCCTAAATCGGAACCGCCTACCCCAATGTTTACCACATCGGTGATCGGGGCGCCTGAGTGTCCTAACCATTGTTGATTACGTAATTTATTTACAATCGCTTGCATTTCATTCATAGCAAACTGCACATCTTCCATAATACGAGGATGTATGGGTATCGAAGTAGCATTAGGTAAACGTAATGCGGTGTGCAACGCCGGACGATTTTCGCTTAAGTTAACGATTTGCCCTTGCATCAGGGCTTGGATTTTTTCACTAAGACCGCGTTGCTGCGCTAATGCACATAAATTCTCTAGGGTTAAATCGCTTAAGCGTTGGTGTGAAAAATCAAGGGTAATACCACACGCTGAAACAGCAGTATTTTGATAGGGTTGAATTACATCCTCTCTATGATTGAGAGCTTGTTCTTCCAGAAATTTCCACGGGGTTGATAGAGTTAACGGCTTCATGCAGATGGGTTGTTCTTTTTTGATGTGAGTAAAATAACATTTTCAGGTAGAATATGCCAGGTTTTTGAACTACCAAATTGAAGGACTTTTTCTAAACATGATATTTCTATTCGCTGTGCTATTTATAATTTCATTAGTATTAACCTATGGCGTACGCCATTATGCATTAATAAAAAACGTGATGGACATTCCCAATCACCGTAGCTCTCATCAAGTCCCAACACCTAGAGGAGGCGGAGTTGCATTTATTGCTGGATTCTTAGGGGTACTCCCGTTTCTGTTTTTTGCACATAAAATTTCGATTTCAATAGGTTCTGCTTGTATCAGTGCTGGTTTATTAGTAGCACTGATAGGTTTTTTAGACGATCATGAACCTATCCCTGCAAAGTGGCGTATTTTAAGTCATTTTGTCGCTAGCATCCTGATGCTTTATTTTCTTCATGGAATGCCAATTCTTAATTTTTTTAGCTGGACTTTTCCGATAACTTTTGCGAATATTTTAGGTGCTGTCTTTCTGGTTTGGTTAATTAACCTTTACAATTTCATGGATGGAATTGATGGGCTCGCTGGTATACAGGCCATCACTGTGTGCCTTGGTGGGGCATTATTGTTCTGGTTAACCGGCCACCACGCCTTTGTAACACTGCCTTTATTTTTGTCAGCATCTGTAGCTGGTTTTTTATTCTGGAACTTTCCTCCAGCTCGTATCTTTATGGGGGATGCTGGAAGTGGTTTCTTGGGTGTAATTTTAGGGGTTTTTGTCTTACAAGCAGGTCATGTTGAGCAGCAGTTGTTTTGGAGTTGGATCATTTTACTGGGTGTTTTTATAGTTGATGCTACGGTAACGTTACTTCGGCGAGCGATTTCAGGAGAAAAGGTGTATGAAGCCCACCGTAGCCATGCCTACCAGCACGCTTCCCGGGTTTTTAAAAGTCATTTTCAAGTCACAATGGCAGTTTTTCTGATTAATGTTCTGTGGTTGTTGCCTATCGCTTTACTGGTCGGGCTAGGTTATCTAAGGGAGGGGATAGGCTTGGTGATTGCGTATTTACCTTTGATTATGCTGAGTATTCAATTTCGGGCAGGTAAACCGGATTAAAGTACAACTATTTATGCATAAAACGCAATAATTGTTAGTGCTTAATATTGTGTTAAGAAACTGTCGGTAGAATACAAAGTAACAATCCTTTGATTGTTATTTATTAAAAGCTTTGCAGTGCCGGAGTACCATGGAAGAGGTTCTATGGAGAAAGAGGTGGCTGCTATTTAGGGAGATTTAAGTCATGTTGATTTTGACTCGTCGTATAGGTGAAACATTAATTATTGGTGATGACGTAAATATCACTGTATTAGGAGTTAAAGGAAATCAAGTACGCTTAGGTATTAATGCACCTAAGGACGTTTCCGTTCATCGTGAAGAGATTTATCTTCGTATACAACAAGAAAAACAAGGTAGTGATACAGAAGAAGTAGTTTAACCGAATTCACCTCACAGTCTTCTCGTCCCGGGCTATTAGCTCGGGACGTTATCCCCCCCCGAACCTAACGTAGTATCTCCAGATGATAAATAATTTATCTTTCCAAGTTTATCTTTAATAAGCAGTTGTCCTTGTTCATTGACACCTAAGGCTTCGCCAGATATCGGCCCCGTAGGGTGGGACAAAGTTATTTCTTTACCCAGCAAATAATCAACGCCTTCCCACTCAGATGTAAAAGCAGAAAATCCATGTTCCATAAATCGTTGCATGTAAACGTCTAATTTTACTAGCAGCATACTCACCAGCTCATTGCGGTCGAATTGTTGATCAAAAATTTCAGCTAAGGATCGCCAGGGGATGTCCTTATGGCTTGAATTTACATTAATCCCAATACCAATGATAACTTCTGCTGTCCCATGACTTTCAGCGGAGATTTCAATTAAGGTTCCGCAGATTTTTTTGTCGCGCCACAGTATGTCATTAGGCCATTTAATTCTGATTTCATCGGTGTTAACAAGTTCTCGCAGGGCAGAATAAATGGCAAGGCTGACCACCAAACTTAAACCCGACAGCCAGGTAATGTCACAATGAAGCGTCCAACGGCTGGAGCAGTAAATGTTCTTGCCAAAAGGAGACTCCCATTGACGACCAAAACGCCCGCGACCTTGTGTTTGCGCCTCAGCGCAGCAGACATCAGTAACCTGGCTGCTTGCAATCAGGGATGAAGCTGGCAATTTTCGTAAATAACTATTCGTGGAATCAACCGTAGCAACTACATGTAACTTATAGTTAAAGACATTATGCTGCGCGAGATAGTTTGCAATAACCTGATCATCTAAAAATTTAAACGATGACGGCAATCTATATCCTTGCAGGGCAATCGTTTCGATAGGTACTCCAATTTCACTCAGCTGTTTTATTTGTTTCCAGATGGCAGTACGAGAAACCTGCAAAGCATCTCCTAATTCATTACCGTTATGGCAAGCACCATCTCCCAGAATAGTAAGAAGCTCGAGTTGACGTTTGGTGAAGGATTTCATGAAAACGCTCCTATGGTTTCCAACCTGGTAAAACGAATTTCATGCACGTCAGGATGGTGACAAAGGGCTGCACAACTTGCAATGTGCGGCATGAACGAGACAATTCGCCAAGGCTTTTTGAATTTAGGATCGAAAATCTCGTGTTCAGCTGGCGGAAGTCCCAACAAGTCAAATTGCTTGGTGGGGTAGGACAGTCCAATTCCACATGCTTTAATCAAGGCTTCCTTTTGTGACCATAAGTGAAAAAAAAGCAAAGGCTGCATAGCAGAGGATATCTCATGTAACTGAACAATTTCTGCCTCGGAAAAAATTTGCCGCCCAATACCTAAGTACGAGCGTGCGGAAAAAAACTCGATATCAACACCTAGCTCATAATGCTGACCTACGGCTAATAAGGCAGTATCCTGTGAGTGACTAAGATTAAACTCAAGAGCAACATTGGATAGCACGCTGGGTTTGCCATGCGTGTTATAGCTAAACTGAATTGCTTCAGGCTCCGTATTGAGATAACGCGCAAGAATTATGCGCAACATGCTTCTTGCTGTCATAAAGCGACGTTGGTGGCGCTCAAAATGAAACCTACGTCCGCGTGCTAACTCCTCAGGCGCAAGGATACGTTCAGCGTTTACAAATTCTCGGTCAAGTGGGATCTGCCATACATCAATACGGTTTTTTTGTAGAGTGCAGTCACGCAAAGGAAAGGGTGTGAACATCATAGCGAAAATATAACGGACACAGGCCTAGCTGTAAAGCCCAGCTTGGCTGGCATAGAATGTCCTTTGCTAGTATACTTCGTTGATAATTGAAATGGTAACTTTGCACTACCTTTAGTGCTTTAGCCCGCCATTGCGAGCGTTAGCGAAGCAATCCAGATCGATGTATAAATCTCCACTCTGGATTGCTTCGCTAACGCTCGCAATGACG
>CAMAYX010000177.1 GCA_945862405.1 Legionella genomosp. 1 | reverse complement strand
GCTCCTGACCTAAAATTCGAAGTTGCCCGATGAATTACACACACCTCTGACATTTTAAGATATCAGATTTACAGCCTTATGAAAGCACAGAACAACATCACGCAGTTTGCCCGATTGCTTCGACGCGACAAGTCCACGATCAATCGCGTGATGCGTCGCGATGCTAGGTGCCGTGGCTATAAAGCCGAACAGTCTTGTGAACTAGCCTGCAAACGCTCAAAATCGCGCCGCAACCCCAACACCCTTGCGCTCTGTGTGAATGACAAAATCAGTGCGTTGTTTCGGCTGCAATGGAGCCCAGAGCAGATCGCCGGAAAGCTGTAAGCAATCCATGAGTCAATGTACTTGCATGTTTATTAAGACAAAGCGCATGGAGTCACATTGCGGAAGAACCTGCGTTGCCAAAGGTAAAAGAGAAGCGCTTCGGAAGTGGTCGAGTTCGCCGGGAACAGATTCCCAACCGCACTCCGCTGGGAGAGCCCATTACTCACATTGAAGGTCGTCAGCAAATTGGTAAATTGACATGTGACACCTTCATTGGTGTCAACCACAATCAAGCCATCGTGGCGGTGGTGAAGCGCAAAAGCGGGTACGAGGTCATGCCAAGGTTTCAAACAAAACAGCAGATGTGGTTGGTGAGGCCAGCATCTAAGAGCTCAACTCGTTGAAGGCTAGGGTCAAGACCCTGACCTAAGACAACCACAAAGAATTTAGCGGGCACGTCAGGATTGATGAAGCGCTGGGCAGCACGGGCTACTTTGCCAGGCCATTTGCAGGTTGGGAGCAAGGCGCTAACGAGCAATTCAATGGCCTGCTGCGGCAATATGCGTCTAAGAAGCGCCGGAAGGTAAATATAACGGATGAGTAAATTAAGAGGATCGAAAATAGATTGAATAACCAGAGCCGCAAACGATTGTGATTAAAAAAGCCTGTAAAGGTGTTTCACCAATCGTAAACCAGTGTTGCACTCCTTGCATAAATCCGCCTAGAAAATAGTGAGGGTTATAAAAGATATGGAAATCACAATCAAGTTTATATCTGTGTTGCAGAAAGCGGCACTTGTTATTGTTTCGACTGTTTTAGCACTACTCTTGGTTGAAGCGGTACTCTGGGTCTTTCACCTTCCGCCTTATCCAGAACAGGTATATAACGTTCTTCAATATGATAAACAAAATGGTTATAAGTTTCGGCCAAATGCAGTGTCAAGTAGATCATCATGGGAATTTGATACGTCCGTAATAATTAATTCAATAGGCATTAGAGATTATCCGAGTATTAATATAAATTCAAAGCCTTATGCGTTTTTATTGGGGGATAGTTTTGTAGAAGGGCAAGGTGTCAATGTTGAGAAAACAATCGCAAAAAGACTTGAGGAAAAAACAGGTAAATTAGTAGCTAATCTAGGTATTGCATCTTCTGGTACAATCCAACAAGTAAATATTTTCCGAAGATACCTTGATATTATTCCTCACAAGCCTAAATATGCAATCCTTGTATTCTATGTCGGAAATGATTACTACGATAATCGACGGTTTTCAGACCATTTTACAGCAACTGGGCGCCCCTTAAATACTGTGTCAAATGGCTTTTTAGTAGATGATGGAACCAGTATAGTTCAGAACGATAACTGGTTAGTCTTGTATAACGAAGAAGGAAAGGAGGTTCATCGATCTAAAAATCCTCAGTTCCATCCTCCTAAAGGGTATGATAATAAATATCTTGATTGGTCAAAGATTTATAATATTTTGGCATGGGCTAATACGCCAAAAACTAAAAATTGTCAGTTAAATATTGCAATTCCGGGTCTTATGGATAGTTCGTATGATTTAAGTTTATCAAACGAATGGAATATAACAAAATCAGCTCTTATAGATTTTAATAAAACTGCGAAAGAAAATTCTATCATTCCTGTTTTAGTAATAATGCCGTCAAAATTCCAACTGATGCCAAATTTATTAAGTAACGCAGGGTGCAATATTGAAAAATTAAATACTTATCAATCAATTGATTTGTTAGAAAAATTTTCTAAACAAAATAATTTTATAAACATCAATCTGGCTACAATTTTTACAAAGCTTCACCCTGAGGAGATAGGACTTCTTTATTATTTTAAAGATGTTCACCTAACACCGCGGGGTAACGAATTTGTAGCAAATGTAATTTCTGAAAATTTAAGATAAGATTATGTTATAGTTGACGTTTTCAAGGATTAAGAGCTACTTTTATTAACTAATACTTGGGTGAAATATATGGTTGAGATACATTCAGAGCGATCCTTCGGATTTGTCTTTGCAGCAATTTCTTTTGGAATTGGGGTGTGGCCGGTAGCACTTGGGCAAAGCGGTCATCCTCATTGGATAGTGGCGAGTTTCATTATGCTAATTATTTCTTTGGTTTTTCCGAGAGCGCTGAGGCCATTCAATCGTCTCTGGTTTCGTTTTGGCTTGCTAATTCATGCTATTTTGAGCCCGCTCGTGCTGGGCCTTCTTTTTTTTGGTGTGTTTGCGTCATATGGATTGGTAATGCGCATGCTGGGTAAACTCTCCATATCGATGCATATCGATCGTAATGCCAAAACCTATTGGATACAAAGGGTTCCGCCTGGCCCAACTTCTGAGTCTTTTAGAAATCAATTCTGAGAAATAACTTATGTCCTTTTTTAAAGAACTTTGGTCTTTCCTGCGTGTAAGAAAAAAATTCTGGCTTTTGCCTATTTTAATTACTATGGTGATTCTCGGCGGTCTGGTTGTTTTTGCAAAGGGCTCTGTGGTAGCGCCATTTATCTACACTCTGTTCTGATTGTCCATGGTAATACTAGGTATTTCGGGTTTCTACCACGACAGTGCCGTAGCTTTGGTGCGAGACGGTAAAATTTTGGCAGCAGCGCAAGAGGAGCGTTTTACCCGCAAGAAGCATGACGCCTGCTTTCCAAGCCGTGCTCTTGATTATTGCTTGCGAGAGACAGGGATTGTTTTGGACGATGTTGATTTCGTTGTCTTTTACGATAAGCCTTTTTTGAAATTTGAGCGTTTATTGGAAACCTATTTAGCTTTTGCGCCTTCTGGATTCGCGTCGTTTCGTATTGCGATACCTATATGGTTACGCGATAAGCTTTTTCTAAGGGACTTGCTGAATAAGGAGCTAAAAAAACATTCCGCTAGCTTTCCGTCCGAGAGCCGTTTATTGTTCAGTGAGCATCATCTAAGCCATGCAGCTAGTGCTTTTTTTCCATCCCCATTCCAAGAGGCGGCTGTGTTGACTCTTGACGGCGTGGGCGAGTGGGCTACGACATCGCTAGCTATCGGGCGAGACAATAAGCTGGAAATTATCCGTGAAATTAATTTCCCTCATTCATTGGGTTTGCTTTATTCCGCATTCACTTATTACACCGGTTTCAAGGTCAATTCCGGTGAGTATAAATTGATGGGGCTCGCACCTTATGGCGTTCCGAAGTACGCGCATCAAATATACGATCACCTGATTGACTTGAAGAGCGATGGTACTTTTAGGCTAGATTTAACTTATTTCAACTATTGTGCTGGCCTGACGATGACTAGTAAAAAGTTTGATAAATTATTCGGTGGTAAGCCTCGTAAAGTCGACGAACTGCTGACTCAGAAACATATGGATTTGGCAGCTTCAATTCAAGTAGTGTTGGAGGAGGTGATGCTGCGACTTACTCGCGCAATCGCCAAGGAAACGGGTATGAAAAACCTATGTCTTGCAGGGGGTGTAGCACTGAACTGCGTGGCCAATGGGAAAATTTTGCGTGATGGTCATTTTAAGAAAATATGGATACAGCCAGCTTCGGGTGATGCAGGTGGTGCCTTGGGTGCTGCGTTGGCTGTATCCCATATACATCTTAAACAATCACGGAATATCTATGGTGAGCAGGATTCCATGATGGGATCTTACTTGGGGCCGTCTTTTTCTCAGGAGGAAATTGAGCAACGACTCGCTGCGGCTAATGCCAAGTATGAAGTAATGTTAACTCCAACGCTATTAAAATTTTGCGCGAATGAAATTGCGACAGGTAAGGCAATTGGATGGTTTCAAGGGAGAATGGAATTTGGACCACGTGCGTTAGGTGGACGGTCCATTCTTGGCGACCCTCGCTCGCCGGTAATGCAAAAAATTCTTAATCTCAAAGTTAAATACAGAGAATCGTTCCGTCCGTTTGCTCCTTCGGTATTAAGTGAAGATGCGGCTGACTGGTTTGAACTTAAAGTCGATAGCCCCTATATGCTTATGGTGGCTGACATCGCTAGGGATAAACGTTTGGCAGTGACTGCCGAAGAACAATTGTTATTCGGTATCGACAAGTTAAATGTTGCGAGATCCCAAATTCCTGCTGTCACACATATCGATTATTCTTCACGAATTCAGACTGTCCACAAGGAATACAATCCTTTGTATCATAGTTTAATTAGCAGCTTTAAAGAGCTCACGGGTTGTCCGGTGCTGATAAATACGAGTTTTAACGTGCGAGGTGAGCCTATTGTTTGTACGCCCGAGGATGCATTCAGGTGTTTTATGGGTACTGAGATTGAGTTACTGGTAATAGGCAATTGTGTACTTCGTAAGGAACAACAGGATTCAGCTTTCAGACAAAATTATCATGATTTTTTTGAATTAGACTAAATTGCTTTTTAATCACGCATTCGGATTAATTCAATTAAATTCGCAACATTCGCTGGTTCAATCTAGTTGCGTTTCGCTAGGAGCCTGTAGGGTTTTCTCACTACGCATTGCTTTAGTTGATATGTTGATTATTTGAGCAAATAATACTAAGTATAAAAAATCATGTAATAAGGAAAAGTCTGAAGTCCAACTAACTAATAGTGTATTGTCAGAAATGACTGAATATTTACTAATAAATGTTCTATAGTCTCTCACTTTATTTCATTCAACTTTTAAAAAAGTCTCTTTTGGTGATTATTGTGATACTAGTTGGGTGTATGAGCGACTTGGGCGCATGTTGATGGATTATCTGTTAAGTATTTATTTGTGCCACTTACTCTCGCTAATTAATTTTACTTGGCCAACATATAGGTTTGTATTTATTTCATATTGACTCTTTTTGAGGTTAAAATTACTGCAATCAACTTCTTGAGCCTTCTTCATTAGCAGCGACTTTTTACCTACCTTCTCTATTCCTACTGTTTAAAAACAGTTTCGGATAATTTCTTGCGAGCTTATTTTCTGTTTCTGTTCCTGCGTTTTTATTTATGAATTTGCTGGGTATGCATTATTTGCTGTAAATTCTTATACTTTTATTTTTACTTGCTTTTTTAAATAATCGATCACATAGAATTATAGATACACCACTCTATCTTAAGTCTAATTTAACACCAATTACATTAACGGTCTTGCATTCTTTTATTTCGAATTTTGTATCGGATTGTTTTTTTTACCAAAAACATTTTGTTAACGGCATTGGAGTAAAATTTATAAAGTAAATATGGAAGTATTGCAACACATCCACGGGGAAGCACTAGCTTTCCCAAACGTCGGAAGCTGAAATGAAAAGAGCGTTAATTACAGGCATTACCGGGCAGGATGGTTCGTTTCTGGCTGATCTGCTGCTTGAAAAAGAGTATCAGGTTTTCGGGTTGGTGCGGCAAGAGAGTTGGTGTAGGCCGAATAAAGCCAGTCACTTGGCCATGCGAATAAACGTGTTGTTCGGTGATATGTCTGAAGACGCTGACATTGCATCGGCAATTCAAAATGCAAAACCCGATGAAATTTATAATTTGGCTTCTCAGTCACACCCAGGCGAATCTTGGGCACGGGCGCAAGAGACGCTGCAAGTG
>CAMAYX010000176.1 GCA_945862405.1 Legionella genomosp. 1 | reverse complement strand
AGCGTGGCTTCATCCAGGAGGCTCTCCAATTCTATTAACTTTGCACCGAGCAACATCATACAGCAGGAAACCTTATTGGAACTGACTTGGAAGATAATTAGAAACTAGCAACGAGGTGTGCCCGTTGACTCCACAGATACTTGTCGCCCCTCACATGGTGCAGTGCCAGCTCCACCTTTACCCTACTCACCGTGGGTTATGATTGCTCTACTCATCGCTTTTCTGCTACTCCATATCCGTGACCCAACGCTTGATGCTCCTTAACTTAGTTAATTCAGGCCTTCACATCGTGTGTACAACACCATGCTAATATGCCCTCTGCTGACTCCTTGCATCCCATCAACAACCATCTCTGATTATCTAGCTAAACTCTGTTAGCAGAACACAAGGCCTCCCGGGGTAAGACGCAAATCCTTCTTAAGACTGTGTATCATCCCTTGGAAGATAAGTATTAGAAGTGAGCATTCTTTAACTCCCGAGATCGTGCAAGATGCGCCAAATATGACGGTTCAGTCTAGGGTTTGGCGGTAACGTTTGTACCCTATAAACATGGCTACCAACATGAATAAAATAATGGGCAAAACTTCACGCCAAACCTCAAAAAAACCATTACCTTTCAGCAAAATTCCACGAACAATCATCAGAAAATGTGATAGCGGAAGAATGTTACCCAGAAACTGAGCCCATTCGGGCATACCGCGAAAGGGGAACATAAATCCTGACAGCAACAAGGAAGGAAGAAAGAAAAACATCGCACTTTGTACCGCTTGTAATTGATTGCTGGCTAAGGTGGAAAACGTCAAACCCATCGCTAAATTAGCAGCAATGAATGGGAGACACAATATTAGTAGTAAGATAATACTGCCTTCCATAGGAACACCAAATAACAATTTCGCCATAGTTAGAATCAATAAAACCTGCACATACCCCACAATAATATACGGCACTATTTTTCCTATCATCACTTGAATTGGCCGTAAGGGGGTTGCTAATAAATTTTCCATGGTTCCGCGCTCAAATTCGCGCGTTATTGCTAAAGCGGTTATTACCACCATGGTCATGGTAAGCACTACCCCTAACAATCCTGGAACAATGTTATAGGCAGTTATGGCTAAGGGATTGTAAATTGCATGAACTAAGGGTTGATATGGCGGTTTGCTGGGGTTTAATTTAGCTAAAGGTCCTTGCAAATCCTCTTTTAAGGATAAAGGGGCAAGCTCATTAAACACTGCGAGAGCACGACTAGTAGCAGCCGGATCCGTTGCATCTGCTTCTAACAGTAAGGTGGGCCTTAAGCCTTTTACCAAGTTTTGTGAAAAATCGGGGGGAAAATTTACTACAAATTGTACTTTTCCTCGTTTTAACAGTCTCGTCGCTTCTTGTTCTGTAGTTGACGGACTTAAAAATTTAAAATAAGTAGAGTTTTCCATGCTGGTGAGTATACGTCGCGTCCATACACTTTGATCGCCCCCCACAATGGCGGTTGGTAAGTTTCTAGGATTAAGATTGATAGCAAACCCAAATAACATCAATTGGATTAAAGGGATGCCAATCATCATTGCAAACGTTGCTTTATCACGCCGCATCTGTATAAATTCCTTCACCATAACCGCAAATAATCCAGAATTTATCAGCGTCATCCCAGCTCTCCTTTCGAATCTTTTACTAAACTGATAAAAGCATCCTCAAGAGTTGGTTCGATCCGCGACCAGGTAATTTGATGATGTTTTGCCAAATTTTGTAGCGACTGTTCAATCGAGTTTTCTGCAAATCCACAGATGTGAATTGCTCGGCCAAAAAGAGCCGCTTGGGTAACCTCTTTAATTTTTTTAATTTCTTGCAAGAGTGAGGTAGTCACCTCACCTTTAACTTCCCAGGTTTTTAATTCCGTACTATTAATCACGGTTTCTACCGTTCCAGTAATCAGCAACTCTGAATGAGCAATGTAGGCAAGACGCGTACAACGTTCGGCTTCGTCCATGTAATGGGTTGACATTAACGTTGTAACGCCACGCTCGCTTAAAGCGTGGATTTTGTCCCAAAACTCTCTCCTAGCTATGGGATCAATACCTGCGGTGGGTTCGTCTAAGAGGAGTAATGCCGGTTCGTGCAGTAGACAAGCCGCTAGAGCTAAACGCTGCTTCCATCCCCCGGACAATTGTTCAACGAGTTGTTTTCGCCGTTTACCTAAACCAAAATCCTCAATAATTTGTTCAACCCGTTCCTTACGCTGAGATATGCCATAGACTCTGCCGACAAAATTAAGATTTTCCTCAACACTTAAATCAGTATAAAAACTAAATCGCTGCGTCATGTAACCCACATGATTTTTAATTTTATGCGATTCGGTGAGAATATCGTAACCCAAACAAGTACCAGTTCCTGCATCAGGCGTTAATAAGCCGCACAACATACGAATGGTTGTTGTTTTACCGCTGCCATTTGGTCCTAAAAAACCAAAAACCTCACCCTTTTTAACTTGTAAATCAATATTATGGACAACAATGCGCTCCCCAAACGACTTGCGTAATCCACGAACATCAATTATTGATTCACTCATTAAACACATCCAATGCGGGTGTTTGTTCCATTTAATTTTCGTGCTTAATTTGCACCAAATTTATCAAATTTAGACAATATGGATCCAAATCATTTTAAAGTGTTTATACCAACGGACATACCAATACCCCCTGTAGAAGTACAATTTCAGGTGTTTCAATATGGCGTTCCGATAGGAGTGGCTAAATTTACCTTCACACAATAAAACCTTACTAACCTTCCTTAAGCAACCCATTAGAGGTTGCTTAAATTTTATTTATTTGCTACATCCACCGTAACCGGTTGTCCGGGTTTAAACTTGGTTGCTGATACTATGTTAGCCTTAACACGAAAAACCAACTTGTCATAATTGTCTCTGCTGTAAACTAGAGGAGGAACATACTCCGCTTCAGGAGAAATATAAGATACGATAGCGCGATTATCATACTCACACCCAGCACAATTAAAGGTAATCTCTTGTTGCACATGCAAGGTCGCCAATTTTTCAGCGGGAACAAAAAACTCGATCCGCAGTTCTTTGGGAGATAACAGCGAAACCACCGCTGTCTGATTAGGCACAAACTCACCCACAAGATAATAGGTATCAAAAATAGTGCCATCGGCTGGAGCGTAAACTGTTTTTTGTGCTAGTTGCCATTGAGTTTGTTGCAATCTCGCAGTAACCGCTTGTACTTGCGCTAACTGCGCATCAATCTGTTCTTTTCTGCTTCCTTGATTGGCCAGTTGAAAATTAGACAGTCGTTCTTCTTTCGCATGCTGAAGTTCTTCAAGTTGAGAAACAACCCTGTCCAATGCATCTTTAGAGCTGGCATTCTTTTCATACAATTGACGAAAGCGCTGCACTTGCACTTGTGCCAACTTAATTTTTGCATCAATTTGTTCAATTTCAGCTTTAATGGCAGCGATCTCCGGTGTACGTCGGGGATTTTTCAAATCTTGGTGAACTTTTTCTGCTTGCAAAACTTCTGCTTGGTTTTGTTTAATTTGCAAAGCCTCGGGATTGGGATCCAGCGCAAAAATTAAATCGCCTTTTTTGACGGCTTGGCCTAGTTTAACCTGCAGCTTGAATAGAGTGCCACCAAACGGCGAAGAAAGAAAAGCTAGTTCGCCTTCAACATACCCCTGGTAATGATCCGGAGCAGATTTCCAGCAACTTAACATAAGACTGGTTAAGGCAATAATAATGATGCGCCTAATCTTCATGCCCTCAAACTTATTAGCTATGCGATAAGTATATACTGCTTGTGACGTACACGACACTCCAGTATTTTTCATTTGTCCAAGGTCTTGCTGGAGCAAGATCCAGGTTCCATAATATGAAATTATTTCATGCTTTAGGATTTCTATGTCAGCCATTCGCACCCTTAATGATAAAACACCTACTTTAGCTAAAAACGTATTTGTTGATCCTACTGCTGTGGTGATTGGTGATGTTACTTTAGAAGATGATGTTTCTGTTTGGCCAATGGCAACAATTCGTGGTGACGTTAATTTCATTCGTATTGGCAAAGCCTGCAACATTCAAGACGCCGCTATTCTGCACGTGAGTCATGACGGCCCCTATACCAATGGCGGCCATCCCCTGATTCTAGAAGAAGGTATTACCATCGCTCATAGGGTTACATTGCATGGCTGCCATATTGAATCGTATTGCTTGATAGGAATAGGCGCAATTTTATTGGATGGGGTACACGTAGAAGACCATGTGATGGTGGCCGCCGGCAGCTTAGTACCGCCAGGAAAAATTTTAAAGAAAGGACACTTGTATTTAGGAAATCCCGCAAGAGCGATACGCGTGTTAACGGATACAGAATTGGAACATTTAGAATATTCGGCAAAGCACTATATTAATGTTAAAAATAAATACCTAAACTTCTGAAATTAATCCTATAATCTTAAAAAGCAGTAGGAATTTATGACAGGAGTTTGCCATGTCGACCTCAATAAAAAAAGTAGCCTTCAAACATAAACTCGTTATTATTGGTTTTGGCAGCATCGGGAAAGCACTACTACCTGTTCTTTTTCAGAACATCGATATTAAACCCTCACAAATCATCATCATCAGTAACAGAAATGACGGATTGCCGCTGGCCAAGCAGTATGAAATTGAACTATTGATAGAGGCCATACAACCCAGCAACTTAGATGTTATTGCTAAAAAACTGAATAAAAACGACTTTATACTTAATTTATCCGTCGATGTTTCCAGTTTAGAATTGATGGAGCTTGCCCGCAAAAAACAAGCACTCTATTTAGACTTAAGCACTGAGCCGTGGAAAGGCGGTTATAAAGATCCTTCCTTGTCGCCCGCTTTACGCACTAACTATGCATTGCGAGAGGCCATACTGCGTTTAAAAGGCTCGCTAGGTCCTACTTCATTGGTAACGCATGGAGCAAATCCTGGTCTAGTATCTCATTTTGTAAAACAAGCCTTGATCAATCTTCGCGACGATACTGGCCTTAAAACTCCCCCCCCGCAAACTCGGCAAGAATGGGCTGCATTAGCAAACGCCTTGAATATTAAAGCCATTCATATAGCAGAGCATGACACGCAAACATCCCTAAATCCCAAACGGGTTAATGAATTTCGCAATACCTGGTCGGTTGAAGGTTTTATTGGGGAGTCTTGCCAACCTGCTGAGCTTGGTTGGGGCACTCATGAACGCAATTTACCACCACAAGGGCAACGGCATACAACTGGAAGTAACGCAGCTATTTATTTAGAACGCCCCGGAGCCAGTGTTCGTGTTAGAAGTTGGTGTCCTACCGATGGCCCTTTTCATGGATTCTTAATAACTCATGCAGAATCGATTTCCATCGCTGACTACTTGAGTTTAAAAGAAAACGACCTCTGCTATTACCGTCCCACTGTTCATTACGCCTACCTACCGTCTCCTGATGCAGTATTATCAATCAACGAATTACAAGGTTATGAATGGCAAGCCCAAAAAGAGCAAACACTTATGTTGAACGAAATTGACGCTGGAAGTGATGAGTTAGGGGTTTTATTAATGGGGAATCCTAAAGGTTCCTATTGGTATGGTTCCAAGCTCACCATCGATGAAGCGCGAAAAATTGCGCCACAAAATAATGCCACCACATTACAAGTAGTTGCCGGTTGTATTGCGGGAATTATTTGGGCGATTGAACATCCTAATCAGGGGGTGGTAGAGCCTGATGACATCGATTATAAATATTGTTTAAAAATCGCCGCACCGTATTTAGGCAAAGTAGCTGGATATTATACCGATTGGACTCCTTTACAGAACAGA
>CAMAYX010000175.1 GCA_945862405.1 Legionella genomosp. 1 | reverse complement strand
CTATTGGCGCTCTTTGTAATCATGTGTTGTAAAAAACTGAGTACGAAGGTTTGAATCGGTGCCGAAGAATGCCTACCCAATAGCTCAAATACTTTTGTCTTAATTGCGTAGCAATAGCATAATAACTCTACTGAAAGTTGCATTGACTAATTAGAGGATCAATTGCATATGAACATCGTGGATTTGAAAACCTTGCTTACCGTGGTGGAATACCACTCGCTTTCCTTGGCAGCAAAGCACATGCATACATCTCAGCCTACCATCAGCAGACGGATTAAAAAAATAGAGCAAGAGTTAAGCGCCCAACTTTTTGCCCACACACCCTTTGGCGTAGAGTTAACCCCTAAAGGTAAAAGCTTTCTTCCTTACATTCGTCAAATTCTGAATATTTATCATGAAATGATGAAAGCCGAGCATAATGATCGAAAAAGTACGCCCAATTTAACAATTAATATTGGTCTTAATCCTTATATTGGGCTTTCTGTATTTCCGGAATTCCTGAGTTACATGCACGCACTTGAAACTAATTATTTTATTATCACCAAAGTAGAGTCACGAAAGGAGCTGAATCAAAGTCTTACTGGTGGAAGCTTCGATCTTGTCATTCTTCCTGATGCTGGTGATTGTTCTGCTAATGTGACCTCTGTATCGCTTTGGAAGGAAAGAGTTTTACCTGTGGTGTCCATTAATCATCCCCTGGCGAAATGTAATAAACCCATTTCCATGTCCGAGCTGGCAACCTACGATGCAGTATTGTTAACGAACGCAAGTGTCATGCGGCAAAAATTTAACTTATTGGTCGCGCAAAAAGGTATTTCACCTAAAGTTATTGCCGAAGTAAATGTGGCATTCAATAATATCCAAACCATTGAGCTTGGATACAGCTGGGGTCTAATTTATGAGAGACTACTTAATGATAAGTTGGTTGTTGTTGAGCTGAGCGATTTCAATATGGATATTGAATTTCATGCTTACTATCTCTCCAAACGCGGTGACGAGCGCTTGATTTGGGAATTCATTGAATATCTCAGACGATGGCTCAATCAGTCAGCAGATTTAAGCAACTTTTTCATTAAAACAAAGAGTTTATCCATTCAAGATAAATCCTAGCCTTTGCGCACCTAAGGCAATCGTCTACGATCCAATGCTCGTCGAGAGTGATTGTGCCGTCTCTAACAGAACCGCCGCTATCAATAATGTACCATTCGTTGTTATACCCGAGTATAGCTATAAATATTTTGGCTCAATGATTCGTTCGAAACATGGATGTATCTGATCAGTTTTAATGGTTAATTCACAATTTAAGGCCAGGACTTACGAAAAACCCTCTGAGTTACGTCAATAGATCAATCAAATTGAAGACATTTCTCAATTAGATGCGGGAGGAAAGATCATTTGAAATAGAATGTCAGTTTACTATCATGGTGATTATTTTTTAATGATAGAGTCGAGCCATCACCCACCCGAGAACACCATTTGGCCGATTAGATTACTGCCAGTATCTGTTAAGTACTCAGATTAATTAGGCCTGGCCAACTATAAATTATAAAACTCCCTAGAGCAGCTCAAGCCGCTATGCTTTTGTTGATACGTGATCTTGAGAAAAATGCTCCGGCGACAGGAGGTGGATGGAAAAATTACGGGAAATTAAAAGGTATGCCTGGTGATAATCGTCATTGTCATCTAAGCAAAGGACGTCGTACTATCGTAAAAGAGCTGGCAAGGCGTATAGCTGATATTTTTGGGTTAGATTATCGAATTTTCCTATGAAACAGTGTTTTTTTTGATTTTGCATCAGTGCGCAAGTTCCGGAGCGCTAGGCCACTTTGGATGATTTAAGTATAGCAAGTTTTGTTGGACCTGGGCTAACCTACGGCTTAGGCATCTCATTATCTAGCTTGTGCCGTGCTTCTTCTAGTGCTTCGCTTGCTCCAGAGCGCTTTATAGTAAAGAACGTTTGATTTTGGCTGAAGATACCGATGACGGCATTCGCCAATGACTTGAATAAATTTTTAAGATAATCGCCCCAGCCTAAATCTCTTTCTAAGATGGGTTTCGCAACATCAATTGCCAATAGGCAATTTTCTAAAAATGTTTGTTTTAATACTATTGCATCATGCGACGGTTGTTCCAATCCATCTGCATATTGTTTACGGGCATCCGTCAATTTACCAAGCAACTCCTTGGCTTTGGCGTGGGCTTGGGGGTAAACATGTTGCTCCACCATTTCAATTTTACTGCGTAGCGTTGCTAATATCTCATCAATGGGTTCAACTTTCGGCTCATCAATGGTGGGTGCCTGCATCGAAATTTGCTTATACAATTCATCTCTATTTTCCCACGCTTTTTCTTGCGCTACTTCCTCACCATGCATACGATAATCGTAGAGAAAATTAATCGCTTGGGTAATGTTTTTTGCTGAAGCATCAATAACCAGCATTGAATATTCGCCGCGATTTTTTCCCCACTTGGCAAATGGCGATAGGATTGTTAACCCTCGTTTAGTCAGTATGTCATTTAGTGTTAGCAGATAATTATTCTTATCGCTGGAATAAGCAATCCAACCATTCTGGCTAGGATCAAAATAAAGTGTTTGCCAATGGCCTGCGCCCTCATTCGTTCCGGTTCGTAAAAAATAGACTTTTGCTTTATCTAATTTGCCCAGATCAGCTTCCAATAATTGTTGATTGCCACCACTTACCCATAATTGTCTTTGATGGTCCTCGGTGAATAAAAATGCAGGGCTAATATCAACTTGCTCATCAGGAACATCTTTGCCGTAGCGGAACTCAATATCTTTTTTCAAAACCAATTTTGCAACATTCTTTAACATCATTTCTGCGCAGTTCTGATTTGTTTCTAGTATTGGCGCAGACAAGGGTGAGAAAGAGTTAAGGATTAAAGCATTGGCATGATTGGTACTTATCTTTTGCGCGATATGGCCACTCATTTCATGGCAATAGGCAGTTGATGAGAGGTCTCCTGTTAGAGAATCATAGCTATAAAAAACACCCTTGCTTCGTACTACCGAAATGGTATGCCCTTCCATACGCACGGTAATACCTTCTGGATCTTTTAACCCTGCGATCGCATCACTAACTTGCTTGATTAATGATGGCTTTTCATCGAGGTTAAGTCGGCGCGTTAACGCTTCTTCCGTCACTGTTTCCCAATCAATAACAGGGGATTCTGGCGGAAGCTGTCTCTCAATTGCTTCAATAGCATCAAGATTAAACGCTAAGAACATTTCTGGACTCCAGTCGTCTTGCAGCAACATATCATCACGGATGTTTAAAAGCGTGCGTACCGCTTCCGGGTTGGCCGGGGAACTGAGTTGCTGCGCTTGCGGTTTGGTTAAGGATTTTAAAAAAAACCGTTGGTAAGCATCTTCCTCTTGAACCCCATCTCCGTGTCCTTGTGCGCCATCAATTAATTGACGATAAAGTTCTTGCGAAATGTCTTGGGCCAATTGAATGGCCTCTTCCATTTCATTCTCATTGTCAGCAGCTAAAATGGCTTCAATAACTGCAATACTGATTAAAGTACAAGCGTTAACGGTTTGGGGTCTGGTCAGATGCTTATGTTTCATAGTCACTCATAGAGGCGGAGATAATTATTGTAACTTTAGCCAATAAACCTTAACAAAATATTATCTCCTTCACTCGGATGTGCGTCAATATCATCTTTTATCTTCTTAAAAGAAGTAGTTGGCAGGTACCGTTTTAGAATTCGTTCGTCCTTCCTTCAATCCTTTAAATTAATTGGAGTATTATAGATTTATCATCCCGAACGTCAAATTAAGCGCACCCTAAGGATATCGAAACGGTTGTTACGGAATTGGGGTTTTATTTTCTTAAAACGGTGCCATTCAAAATCCAAGGCCTGTCCTCTTGTTCGTTGTGCTTAATTCATCAACGCAATAACTATATTAAGATATGAGGCAAACAGCAGCCAAAGTATGTAAGGGGTTAATAACCATGCAATGATCTTATGTCTTTTTTTGGCCTCTAGAATTAAGACTCCATTCAGAGTAGTTAAGCCAATCAACCAAAGTGAACTTACTATTAACCAATGCAGTCCAAAAAATAGAGGTGTCCATAGCCAGTTCATCAGCATTTGTATGCCGAAGAATACGGTAATTTTTTTAGGAAAAGCTTGCGAGGAGTTTGATATAATCCAGGCAATACTTGCCAGAACTCCATATATCAAGGTCCACACAATCGAAAAAACAAACCCAGGGGGTGTTAAGGCTGATTTATTCAGTTGCTCGTACCAAGGGTAAAGATTAGCCTGGGTTAGTAAGCCTAATAAAAAGCCGATGCTTTCAAAAAGCACAATCCAAATCGTCAGTTTTATAAACACATTTACGCGCAAAATTCCCCCTAGCTCTTCTCTAATCATTAATTTAACTGATTTGAGCAACATCCTTGCCCAGTTTGAGATATTCGCGATGTCGAGCTAGATATTACTTATTGCATTTGAGTTAAACGAAATATCATTTCTTTCAACGCCTCTGACTTATTTATAAAAATATCATCATACGCTACATGAAAGGTATTATAGTCATCTTCACACTCTACATGATCGTCAAACATCTCGACTATAGTTTGTCTTGATAACAAATAAAAATCCTCTTCAAAGCTTATAATCCACACTAACTCGCCGAGTTGAAAGTCACGCATTGTTTGCCCTTTAGTATTTAATTATTTATCAACTTATTATCTTGATCATAGCAGAAACCACCCAGGTACCATACTTACAACTAGATAGACCGGGTAGTGGGGCGCATTGCAGTTGCTAGCAACCAGGATACATTTATTTACATTTACTTTCCTTTGGACATCCATTAATAATCACAATGAACTTATTCTCTTTCATGATGGTAGCGGATCAATTAATTGGGGAATTACTAGAAATGACAAATCTTACAAAATACGATGCAGCTTTAATCGGGGTTAGATTATTAGCCATTTAAGTTGCCTTGCAGGTCAGCAGCATACCCTCTTGGCTTTGGACCTTATCCAGTATAATTGGCCAGAGTTCTACCTCAGCACTACCTAATCATAAATATTTAAGATGAGAGCTACGAAAATGTAGATACGTTAGTCCATTTCGGAATAGAACAGAGCCACATCTTTCGTGAGTTGTCCGCAGCTCTCTTTTATAGTTGGAAATCGAAGAGAAGAAATATATTCATCAGACGAAGACAAAGAATTATTTCTGGGGTTATTCCGCAATATTAACTCTCAAAGTGTAAGCGTTTAATTAACCCCATCTTTTTATCGCTCGACAAAATCCAGATACTTGCCTGTATTCAATCGCAATGGAGTATTTGATGATGGCAAGGCCGGTATATAAACAAGGTTTTTGGAAGGAGCATTCAGCAGCATGGAAAGCCAGCGGGTTAACCCAGCAGGCGTATTGCGATCAACAAGGGATTAGCTATCAAAATTTCCTATATCAACATAACAGACTTACCATCAAACCAGCCCCAACAACCCTCAATTTTGTCGAAGCAAAGCAAGAGTCGCTAACTGCGCATCACCAGACTGCGGGACTGCAGTTGATGTTGCCAAACGGTGTACGTGTTGGCATTACAAATGAAATTGATACAACATTTCTAGAAAGAGTTCTGCGCATCGCTGGAGGTCTAAGATGTTGAGACTTTCTGAAAATACGAAAGTTTATGTGGCTGCAATTCACGTTGACTTTCGCAATTATGTAGAGTCTTCCATTATGTGCAGTGATTGGCAGATCATGAATAGCGCGCCTATGATTGTTATCAAATTTTCTGCACATAATTCCAGAGCCTATTTCTTTGCTTTTAGCATGGCTAGAAGCTTATCCGGTGCT
>CAMAYX010000174.1 GCA_945862405.1 Legionella genomosp. 1 | reverse complement strand
TGTCATCCCCGCTTAAGCGGGGATGACAGAATATCAGTCAGGGATTACAGAATATTAAGCGAGAATAACAAAAATTAAGATATCAAAAATATCTTAATTTTTTGGATTACTGCTATCAGTAGAACCTTGTGAAGATGAACCTTGTTGCGAGCTACTGCTGCTTTGTTGTTTGTTCTTTTGGCAATCGCAAGCCAGGCTAACTGTGGAGAAAGAGAATGCTAATACGCTTACCAAAGCAATGATTGTTTTTTTCATGATGTACATTCCATTTTAGGTAGTGGGAATAAAAGTATACCTAAACGGATGAAAAAAGAAATTGGGGCAAACAAGCGATCTGTAAAAAGCTGTGATAAAATCCTTGGCATTTATAATAATAAAGACAAGTCTGCATATGCTGGAAAGCGATCGACTCATCAGTGGTCAGCCGGTTAGCTCGGAAGAAGCTATCGATAGGGCCATCCGACCTTTAACTCTAGATGAGTATATTGGTCAGGAAGAAGTTCGTACCCAAATGCGAATTTTTATCGACGCAGCGCTCAACCGTAGCGATGCATTGGACCATGTTTTAATTTTTGGACCTCCTGGGCTTGGTAAAACAACCTTAGCCCACATAATTGCGCATGAAATGGGAGTTAATTTACGGCAGACCTCAGGCCCTGTGTTAGAGCGGGCAGGGGATGTCGCTGCATTGTTAACCAATTTGCAAGAAAACGATGTGTTATTCATCGATGAAATACATCGTTTGAGCCCGGTTATTGAGGAAATTTTATACCCTGCAATGGAAGATTATAAACTTGATATCATGATTGGCGAGGGACCTGCGGCACGTTCAATCAAGTTAGAGTTACCTCCGTTCACGCTAATAGGTGCTACGACTAGGGCAGGTTCATTAACATCACCTCTACGTGATAGATTTGGGATTGTGCAGCGTTTAGAATTTTATTCCACGGAAGCTCTTACTCATATTGTCACCCGCTCAGCAAATTTACTCAATGTACCAACCGAAGCAAAAGGTGCTAAAGAAATTGCTATGCGTTCACGAGGTACACCGCGCATAGCCAACCGCTTATTACGACGGGTTCGTGATTATGCGGAAGTTAAAGCAAATGGTACTATAAGCAGCGATATTGCGCACCAGGCCTTAGAAATGCTGCACGTAGATCAGCTTGGATTTGATGTGATGGATAGAAAATTGCTTTTAGCAGTTATCGAACGTTTTGCTGGCGGCCCCGTGGGTGTCGACAGTATTGCAGCTGCTATTGGTGAAGAAAAGGCAACGATAGAAGACGTGTTGGAGCCATTCTTAATCCAACAAGGATTTTTGATGCGCACACCTCGTGGCAGAGTAGCTACTACTCTAGCGTATCAACACTTTGGCATTGCAATAACCGAATCAAGTTAACTATGGCCTTGACGACTGAATCACATACTTTTAACTTTCGCGTATACGCTGAAGACACCGATATGATGGGTATTGTGTACCATGCCAACTATTTGTGTTTTTTTGAGAGAGCACGTACGGAAATGCTACGCGAAAATGGAGTTTCTTTGACTATGATGGCGAATTATGATACACATTTCGCCATTCATGATGTGCACATCCGTTATCTGTTTCCGGCGCGCTTGGATGATGTTCTAAGTATCAACAGCAGTTGGAAGCTTGTGAAAGCCAGCTCTATGGAATTTTCGCAAGCTATGCACAATCAGGATGGAAAATTATTAAGCCAGGCGTTGATAAAAGTGGTTTGTGTGAATAACAATTTAAAACCAAAACGCTTACCAAAAGAGTATTTTCAATTATTAACAGAGCAAGTTTAACGCCTTATTTGGAGAAATGAATTGGGTAATGCAAATTTTTTCACTTATTTTATACATGCAGGGTTTGTTGTTAAGACGGTTATGCTCCTATTGTTAATTGCATCGGTGGCTTCATGGACACTGATTTTGCAAAGAGCGTGGTATTTTAAACTCAAACGACAACAATACGATGCGTTTAGCCGTCGTTTTTGGGAATGTACGGATCTGAGTAAATTGTTTGGTGATATTGATAGCAATGTTGATGACCGCCATGGCTTAGCTTTAATCTTTCACTCAGGATTCAAAGAGTTTTTAAGAGTGCGCAAGCAAGGGCAAATCGTTCTAGAACCGATTCAACGCGTAATGCAAATCAGCCACGCCAAAGAAGCAGAGGCTTTAGACACTCATCTTCCTTTATTTGCATCGATTGGCTCGATAGCACCTTACGTAGGCTTGTTTGGTACCGTGTGGGGAATTATGACGTCCTTGCAAGCGCTGGGACAGGCGCAACAAGCGACGATTGCAATGGTGGCTCCTGGTATTTCGGAAGCATTGGTTGCAACGGCTTTAGGTTTGTTCACAGCTATTCCTGCGGTTATCGCGTTCAGCAGATACACAACTCGAGCGAACATACTTTTAGATCGTTACGATGTATTCCAAGAAGAATTTATTTCGTTAATAGCGCAGCAAAGCCCAGCTTCTGCAAGAGGATAAATGAATGTTAAAAACGAAAAAGCCGCGTATTAAAGCGGCTGCAGAAATCAACGTAGTTCCTTACATCGACGTTATGTTAGTTTTGTTGGTTATTTTTATGATCACTGCTCCCATACTTACGCAAGGGGTAACTGTAGATTTACCAAAAGCGGCAAGCGAATCGATAAAAACAGCCGATCGTGAACCTATTATTGTCTCGGTAAATCGAGAAGGACAATATTTTTTGAACATTAGTTCTAACCCCGGTGCGCCTATGGAAGCACAGGCTATTATGGTTCAAGTAGCCGCAGAGCTCGAACTTGCCCGCCAAGGCAAACAAGCCTTAAATGTTTTAGTAAAAGGGGATCAAGGCGTACCCTATGGTAAAGTTATCACCGCAATGAGTGTTTTGAAGCAAGCGGGTGCAGAGCAAGTTGGCTTACTCACTGACTCGTCCGACACAGGTACGGAGGGGGAGGGGTAAGATGTTTCCATCACGTAGTTACAAGATTGCTTTCTTGTTTGCAGTAGGTATTCATATTCTTGTTGGGATAATGCTCTTTTCTGATCCTAGTTCAAAGCGCCCAGTATTAGAGCTTGCATCGGACCATCAACAAACCAGCCCCCAACCTACTGAAATGATGCCGCAAGTGGATCCTATCAAAGCGGTAAGTGTGGACAGTCAAGAAGTGCAAGAGGCGGTTAATCGTCTGAAAAATGAGCGCTTGCAGCAAAAGCAGGCGGAAGAAAAACGGCAAAGAGCTTTAACACAGCAAGCGGAAGCCGCGCAAAAAAAACGGGTTGAAGAGCAAAAGCGTGTGGAAAAATTGAAGAATGAAGCCGCAAAGTTAGCGATAGCACGCGAAAAACAATTAGCGGAAGAACAGCAGCATTTGAAAGAGTTGGCGCAGCAAAAAGCGGAACAAGAGAAAAGCCTTGCTGAAATGAAGAAAAAGCAGCAACAACTGCAAAAAGAACAACAAGAAGAAGCCAATAAATTGGCCGAGATAAAAAAGAAAAAGGCTGAGGAATTAGCGAAAGCTACTAAAGAAAAGGAAGAGAAAGCAAAAGCAGCCGAAGCAGAGCGCAAACGGCAAGTTGCGGCTGAACAAGCCGCGCAAGACGCTGAGCGTAACGCGAAAATTGCGGGAGACGTGGATAAATACAAGGCTTTAATTATTAATGCCATTGGCCGACAATGGATATTGCCAGAAAACCTAGACAGCACTCTATCAAGCCAGTTTAGAATTCGGCTTGCACCGGATGGCGCAGTATTGGAAGTGACCTTAACTCGCAGTAGCGGCGATGCAGTATTAGATCGCTCAGCGCAATCTGCAATTTATAAAGCTTCACCTTTACCAGTGCCTAGTGATCCCGCTTCATTTGATGTATTTCGTGACATTAGTTTAACAGTACGACCAGAGAATATTAGGGGGTAATTTCGTGATGCAACGTTTACTTGCAATCAGTTTATTAATATTGACCAAATTTGCATTTGCAGTGGATTTAGAGTTAACCCAAGGGGTTAATGCAGCATTGCCTATCGGAATCAATACATTTGGTGGCGGATCCGAAGCGCAACGATTAACAGCGGTTATTGAAAATGACTTACGCTTATCAGGGCAATTTAAAATAGTGGCTACGCCTATTCCCGGTGCTGACGTACGATCCAGCATGGGCTCGTGGCGGCAAGCAGGAGCGGACAGCGTATTAACAGGACAAGTAACGCGCACCAGTGGTAATCGTTATGAGGTTAGTTTTGAGTTATTGGATGCCGCAGCGCATGGGAAGTTACTGCTCAATAAAAGTTATCCAGCAGATGCTCAAGAGTTTCGTGCTTTAGCGCATCATATCAGTGATGAGGTCTACCAAAAATTAACCGGTGAACGTGGAGTATTTTCTACACGTATGGCCTACATTTTGGTGAATCGTGAAGGGGGCGATAAAGCCCGCTATTCGTTAGAAGTTGCGGACGTGGATGGCTATAACCCACAAAGCTTGCTGGTCTCTACAGAGCCTATTATGTCACCGACTTGGTCACCTGACGGCCGACAAATTGCTTACGTTTCTTTTGAAAAGAAGCGTGCACAAATTTTTACAGTGGCCGTTGAAACTGGTAAACGCCGATTGCTCACCGATTTCCAAGGGATTAATGGTGCGCCTTCATGGTCTCCGGACGGTAGAGAGTTAGCGGTAGTATTGTCGAAAGGCGGCTCGCCTAAGATCTACAGTGTAGATTTATCCTCTGGGGCAATGAAGCAATTAACCTTTGGAGATGCGATTGATACCGAGCCAAGATACTCTCCAGATGGCCGTTCGATTTTATTTACCTCAGGCCGCGGCGGTACACCACAGATTTATCGTTTGTCGATAGCCGACGGTAAAGTAACGCGCATGACGTTTGACGGTACTTACAATGCACGCGCTTCGTATACACCTAATCAACGCCAGATTGTGATGCTGCATCGTGGAGAAGATCGTCAATTCAACATTGGTGTACAAAACTCCGATGGCGGTCAGATATCAGCGTTGACGTTTGCACCTATGGACGAATCACCAACGGTAGCACCAAATGGGCGTTTAGTTTTGTATGCGACGCATAAGCAAGATAAAGGCGTATTGGCGATAGTTTCAGTTGATGGCAGAGTGCGTATGCTGCTCCCGGCTAAAGAAGGGGATGTTCAGGAGCCAGCTTGGTCACCATACCTAGGCTAAAGGCAAAACTCTACTGCGGCGGCAAATTGCTTCGTCAATACGGTGCTCGAATCCTCATGTACTTGCGTGTACACTCCGGTTCTGCGCTCCATGTTTCCTCGCACCTTACTCGCCGCAGCGAGTTTTCTCACTCTAATTGCGGCGGCAAATTGCTTCGTCAATACGGTGCTCGAATCCTCATGTACTTGCGTGTACACTCCGGTTATGCGCTCCGTGTTTCCTCGCACTTTACTCGCCGCAGCGAGTTTTTGATTCTGCTGTTATTTTTTTGCTCTCTTCCACATGCTTGGTCATGGAATGCCACCGGCCATCGTCTTAGTTCACAAATAACATATGATAATTTAACGCCTCATGCACAAGAACGCTTTAATGCTTATAACCATGCACTGGACAAAGTGTATGCGCCTCTGAGCTTTATCAATGCTTCAACCTGGTTAGATACCCTACGCAGTGAGGGCATTAACTGGTATGACCCTTATCATTACATTGATATCTTTTATAGTACGGAATCTTTAGCGTTACCGACCACCGGGAATATTAATGGAGTTTGGGCTTTGCAAGAAGCGGTGCGTATTCTTGAAAATCCAAAAACTAATGACTTCGATAAAGGGATAAGTTTTAGGGTTTTACTGCACGTCGTTGGTGATTTACATCAACCTATGCAC
>CAMAYX010000173.1 GCA_945862405.1 Legionella genomosp. 1 | reverse complement strand
CAGCAGCGCCAGCGGGTTGAGGGCGCGTATCAAACATTACAAAAGACTGATTCCTCCTGCCCAAATAACGTGCAATGGAATTCCCAGTTTTACCTAACCCTACAACCAAATAGAGTGATGAGTGCATATCCTTCCTCACAGTTCAGTATTGTGAGCCAACCTAACGTAATTTTAAGGTAGCTAATCCACAAAGAACAAAAATAACCGTCATAATCCAAAATCTTACGATGACTTTAGGTTCGGACCAACCCTTTAATTCAAAATGATGGTGCAAGGGAGCCATACGGAACAATCTTTTTCCACCGGTATATTTGAAATAGCCAACTTGTAAAATTACAGAAAGAGTTTCTAGGACAAACAGCCCACCCATGATTAGGAGAACTAATTCTTGTCGAACCATGACCGCTACAATTCCTAAAGCAGCACCTAATGCCAGCGAGCCCACGTCTCCCATAAAGACTTGAGCGGGATAAGTGTTGAACCACAGGAATCCCAACCCAGCCCCTACAATGGAGGAGCAGAAAATGGTCAACTCTCCAGTGTTAGGAACGTATGGAATTGCTAAATAATGGGCGTATACAGCATTACCAGCTGCATAAGCAAAGATTCCTAAAGCCCCGGCAACCATGACGATGGGCATAATGGCCAATCCGTCCAATCCGTCCGTAAGATTAACGGCATTACTGCTCCCCACAACAACGAAATAAGCGAGCACAGGGAAAAGCGGCCCTAAACCAACTAGCCAATTTTTAAAAAAGGGAATGGTTAGTTGAGTATTGATGGGCATTTCAGCATTAAAATATAGATAAGATACAGCTAATAACGCAATAACGGATTGCCAAAAATACTTCCAGCGTGCCGGCAAACCTTTACTATTTTTCAATACCAATTTGCGATAATCATCAACCCAGCCCACAACTCCAAAACTGATCGTTACGAGCAATGCCAACCATAGACTAGCTTGCTGTAAATCTCCCCAGAGTAAACAGCTGACCGTTATTGCTAATATTATTAATACACCGCCCATAGTAGGGGTTCCGGCCTTAGATAGGTGCGACTTTGGGCCATCTTCTCTTACCATCTGCCCAATTTGTAATCCACGCAGCCAGCGAATCGTGAATGGACCCAAGAAGAGGCCAACTATCAATGCCGTAAGTGCCGCTAGAATCGACCGAAAGGTTAAATATTGAAACACACGAAACGCGTGGTACTGTCCTTGTAAAAGTTGCGTTAACCAATAAAGCATCTATATAAACCCCTTGTTCAACAGTATTTTATATGAGCATTTTTCTAAAAAAAGAGCGAACTATATCATAAGCTAAGGCATCAGCCTAGGATATTTCTACCCTAATAATTGATGCACAATCTTTTCCATAGCCGCAGATCGCGAACCTTTAACCAAAACTGTAGTATTCGCATCCAACTCTTTTAGCAAATCTTCAATTAAAGCATCTTGAGATGCATAATGTTTTCCAGTACTTCCAAACGCACTCGCAGTATATTGACTATGTATTCCACAAGTCATGAGGGCATCAATTCCATGTGAGCGCGCAGCTTTTCCAACCTCTTGATGATGCTCTTGTGTCCAACTCCCTAATTCACCCATATCGCCAAACACAAAAATCCGTCGGCCTTTATGCGTAGCTAATACATCTAGTGCTGACAGTACAGAACGTAAATTTGCATTATAGGTGTCATCAATTACCGTCGATTTATTTTTTCCTGAGCGAAATGTCATACGGCCAGAAACACCGGTAAATTTATTTAAGCCACTCACAATAGCATCTAAATCAATGCCTAAAGCATAGGTACTTGCTGCTGCGGCAAGCGAATTGCTTACATTATGGGCACCAGGAACTTGTAATTGAATTTTGGCCTCCCCGATAGGAAGTACCAAAGTAAATGTTGCGAACCCTAGCTCATTAAAATGAATGTCTCGTGCAAATACATCGGCATCATTTGTTGTTCGTGAAAATCGTACAGTTTTTTTACCGGTCAAAGCCGAATCCCAAAAATGCGCATAGTCATCATCGGCATTAACAATCGCAGTTCCGTCAGAAGCTAAACCTTGGTGTATTTCACCTTTGGTACGAGCAACGCCTTCAATTGATCCAAACTCACCTATATGGGCTGGAGCAATGTTATTAATTAAAGTCACCTTTGGTTTAACAATACTAACCGTGTGCGCAATTTCACCTATGTGGTTTGCCCCTAGCTCAAACACTGCATAACGATGTTCAGGCGTAAGTTTTAATACACTGAGGGGAACACCAATATGATTATTTAAATTACCAGGAGTAGCATGCGATGGTTTTGGTAAAATAGCAGCAATCATTTCTTTGACCGTGGTCTTACCGTTACTTCCAGTTAGCGCTACTGTATTGCAATTGAGCTGCTCACGATGATACTTTGCGATTTCTGCTAATGCTTGGGTTGTATCAGGGACAAGAATCTCGGGCACTTGGCTTTGCCGGCCATCACTGCACAAAATAGCAACTGCTCCATTTTTTACCGCTTCATTAATAAAATCGTGCCCATCAAAACGATCTCCGCGAATGGCCACAAATAGGTTACCTTTATCAACCTTACGGCTATCAATACATAGTCCGGTCAACGGTATATTTCCCACAGAGGAAGTACCTAATAATGATGAAATTTCATTTAATGTGAACATTTTACTCTTGTTGCAATAGTTAGAAAGCTCTAGTTTACTTGGCACAAGCGATCAATTCCATATCTCGTGGTTTTTTATTTGCCAGATTTAGCGCTCTGCAGGGAATCAAGGACAATTGACTTTGCTTTCCATTGCACAAACCAATATAGGATAAATGCACTGCCTATAGAAGGAATTAAAGCTAAGAAAGCAAATCCAAATACATAGGCCATTAATAACTCCATTAATGGTCCTAAAAGAACAAAATAAATTTGTTTAAAATGGATCAAATTTTGCGCAAAAGCATCGCATAAAAAATAAATATATAATGACAAATTGCCAATGTGGACACCCGAAATAAAATACGGGTAAGGAAGCAATTCAATACTTTTGTACTTACAAAAAATAATAATCACAGTGGCCAGCAACGCACTCGAGATAATACTAATACCGCTGAGTTGAAGCGATGGAGGCGTCAATAGTATTGTATAACTTTCACGCACGCCGAACACCAGAAACAGTAAAAGTGTAGCTGTCAGAAAATAAGCTAAGAAAAATAGAGCTGCAAAAACGAATCTGTTCTTGTAATTCATTAATATTGTCCGCAAAACCTGCATTATTATGCGACATTAGCAAAGCACTTGCCAAATTTTCAGTCATACTTTATTATATGCTATACTATTTATTAGCAAGCTATTTATATGAAACCTACAACAATCTATCAGGTCGATGCGTTTTCAACTGGGGTATTCACTGGTAATCCTGCTGCCGTTTGCCCACTTTCACAATGGCCAGAGGATGAATTATTACAGGCGATCGCTACAGAAAATAATCTTTCAGAGACAGCTTTTTTAGTACGTGCAAAGAATCACTATGAAATAAGATGGTTTACTCCTCGTGGAGAAGTAGATCTTTGCGGCCATGCAACCTTGGCAAGTGCCTATATTATTTTCAATAAATTGGATACTGGTCTAAATTCAGTGGTTTTTAATAGTAAAGGCGGAAAATTACAAGTTCACCGAAAGGGAACACAATTGACCTTAGATTTCCCTGCTCTGCCTTACGAAGAGATTTCATTGGACTCCTCAATCCCAGAATTAGTGAATATAAAACCCAGTAAAATATTACGAAGTACCTATGATCTTATCTGGGTAATGCAAAATGAAGGTGAAGTACAGGAAGCTCATCCCAACTTTCAACTAATTAGTGCCCAACCTTATCGTGGGTTAATAATAACCTCCAAAGGCCATTCAGAGGATTTTTATTCGCGTTGCTTCTATCCCCGTCACCAAGTTATGGAGGATCCAGTGACTGGCTCTGCGCATTGTGTACTTACCCCTTATTGGAGTGCTCAACTTGGAAAACAGCAGTTGCGTGCGCGCCAAGGATTAGAACGTCAGGGCGTAATTGACTGCTTCTTTGCAAAAGATCGAGTCTTATTGACCGGCCAGTGTTCTTTATATCTAGAAGGTACGCTATTTGTTTAGGTAGCTACATATTGATCATTAAATCCAGTAATTGTAATAATTTAAGCCATTGCGTTAAGATGAAGGAACATTAGAACTTTATCAACACAATGAGAACTTATGTCAATCCTTAGTTATAAAAATTTTTATACGACTCCTGATTTAATTATTGCGCAAAGTACACCGCATGACCGTTTCGAATTTCAACAAATTCCTGGTACTAACGCACTTGAGTTAATGTTGACTCGATTTTTAAGCGAATACGGTCCACAAATTCCAGAAAATGATCCAGCTGATGTGCTGGTCGTTTCTTTTGACCATACTCAAACTAGTAATAATCATCATCATTTGAACATCGAATACCAAATGGAGGGTATTGGTTATCAAGTGGAAGTTCAATTCAATTACTTTCCCAGCCCTAACCCAGATTTCTTCACCGACGTAGCGTTTGAAGACCTTGCTACTTATACCATGTCATTCAACATTCTTACTTAGATGGGTGTAGGCAGAATCTTAGCTAAGACGCTGCCTAGATTTCAAATTGTCTCTGCGTTTGTTTCAACTTCATCCAAATTTAAGAGTTGGTAATACCGTTGAATACTCTTATCACACACAGGTTGTCGTCTATCATCTAACAGATGGGTGTCCAGACCTTCACTCAATTGTTTCCCCGTATCTAGCATGATGGCAAAACGTTCTGCATCGATCGTGGGGTTGCCAGACGCTTGCATGAACAAACACAAACCATGCACGCTGAAAGCACCAATATTTTGTAAATCAAACACGCCTGTTGGTGTTGCAGCTGCTAGACTACAAAGCACAGGCCCCTGACCGTTTGGATATTGATGACGGTGAAATAAATGACCCTCGCCAAAACGCAATCCTGCCGCCAGAACAGTTTGTAATAATTCATAACCTGCTAGCTGGCGATTTTCCTTTGCCAAGAGGAACATCATCAAAGAAGATGCTTTTTCTTTTTCAACTTTTGTAGATTGTACAGCCTCAGTTACCTTTAGTTCTTCTAGCTCATCGATTTCATCAATTTCATCTAGTTCTTCACTTACACTTACTGATTCAAATGCCGAAAATTTTTTTTCTTGAGTTTCAACATCGCGAGCAACCTTACGCACAGCAATAATATCATCATAGGTAGAGCTGGAGTTTGAGGTAGAAACTTGAGGCTGCCCCAACGAGGGCTGACGAGGCGAAAGCTCGGAAACTTGTCGTCTAGCTTTCATCATTCTGCTTATAGCGATAACCACTACAATAAGCAACAGGACATTGAGAATTAAACTCCAGTTTGCCTGCATTATAAAACTCCTATTCCGCAATAGATAATGCTTGTTCAACATCTACAGAAACAATTCGTGAAACTCCCGGTTCACGCATTGTAACTCCAATTAACTGATTCGCCATCTCCATGGTCACTTTATTATGTGTAATAAATAAGAATTGCACAAATTCTGACATTTCCTTTACCATATCGCAAAAACGTTGCACATTTGCATCGTCTAGCGGTGCATCTACTTCATCCAGCATACAAAAGGGTGATGGATTTAACTGAAAAATAGCAAACACCAACGCTACTGCAGTCATTGCCTTTTCCCCTCCAGACAACATATGAATTGTACTATTTCTTTTCCCTGGAGGTTGAGCAGTTACCGCTATCCCTGCTTCTAATAAGTTATCACAAGTCAACTCTAATATGGCACGACCACCACCAAAAAGTCGCGGGAATAGCTTTTGAAAAG
>CAMAYX010000172.1 GCA_945862405.1 Legionella genomosp. 1 | reverse complement strand
CCAGTTTCTGTATCTACGGGACACATAAATACTGAACCTGATGTATTTAAATTATGACCAAGAGTTTAACTTCAAGGCGTTAAATTCTATGCCAATTCAATCCCCAGGCCAAACTCTAATGGTTAATTTAGAGGGTGACATGATGCGCTATGTATGGACTATTAACAACCAAAAATGGCCTGAAATCAAACCGCTAACTGTTCAAAAGAATAAGCGTGTGGAGCTTGTCTTTAATAATAAAACAACAATGGCTCATCCCATGCACTTGCATGGCCATGTCTTTGAAGTGACTGAGATTGATGGAAAAAAGATAAGTAATGGCCTAATGCACGATACCGTCTTGGTGTTGCCAAAATCAACAGTGAAAATTCAATTCGATACCGATAATCCGGGAAATTGGATGATGCATTGCCATATGCTATATCACCAAGAGACAGGAATGATGACGATTATGAATTATCAAGGTTTTAAAATGCCATATTTAACGATGCATCATTAATCAAAAAAGGTTTGAGTAATTCTTATGAGCAAAGTCTGTTTAACAATGGAGAGATTTTATGAGCTGTGAATGTCAGCAAGTTACCACTTTTACCCTGCTTGATAGCGTGGTTTATGGGGAATGATCAAATTATATTAAAACGACTACAAAAAAAATTATCATCAATTAAGCACCAAGGACAATCCTATTGTATTCTATTGATATAATTTAAATTTAAAGGTAGGAGTGATGAATAATGAATTTCTGGAAAATATTACTTTCGATGAGCTAACTCTTGGCCAGCAGGCCAATTTGAACAAGACATTAAAGCCAGAAGACATTTCCCTTTTTGCGGTTATGTCGGGTGATGTGAACCCTGCTCACATGGATCCTGAGTTTGCAAAAAGCGATATCTTTCATGGCATTGTGGGCCATGGCATGTGGTCAGGCGCATTAATCTCCGCCCTGCTAGGGACTGTTTTACCAGGTCCAGGTACGATTTATCTTGAGCAGGATATTAAATTTAGAAAACCGATGCGCATCGGAGATAACATCACCATTACGCTCATGGTACGAGATAAACTTCCTGGTAAGTCAATCGTAATTTTTGATTGCAAGGGTGTGAACCAACGTGGTGAAACAGTTATAGAAGGATTAGCTACAGTTATTGCACCGACTAAAAAAATACGAGTGACTAGAGCTGATCTGCCACAAATTGAAATTAATAACCATGATAATTTTAAGGCCATTATTCAATCATGTCAGTCCATGGATGCTATCCGCACGGCGATTGTTCATCCAGTAAAGGCAAATGTACTCACAGCAGTAGCCGATGCAGTGAAGGCAAAGCTGATTATCCCCATTCTCATTGGTCCGATCAAAAAGATTAAGGCGGCCGCACACGAAGCAGGTATTGATATCTCCCAATGGGAGCTCATCGAAACAGAGCATAGTGATGCTGCTGCAAGCAAAGCGGTGGAGTTGGCGGCAACAGCAAAAGTTGATGCCATCATGAAGGGATCGCTGAGCACCCATGAATTACTAGCAGCAATTGTGCCTGCTACATCCAATCTACGCACTAAATACCGCATTAGTCATGCCTATGTCATGGACGCTCCCTCTTATCATAAACCGCTTATAATTACGGATGCTGCTATTAATATTGCGCCCAGCGCGGTTGAGAAAGCCGATATCTGTCAAAATGCTATTAATCTTTGGCGTGTCTTGTTTGGTGAAGATAAAAAACCCAAAGTAGCTATTCTTGCGGCTATAGAGCTGGTCAATCCTAAGATGAAAGCCACAGTTGATGCGGCAACCTTATGTAAAATGGCCGATCGCGGTCAAATAACCGACGGTATTCTTGATGGGCCCTTGGCATTTGACAATGCTATTAACAAGCAAGCAGCAGACGATAAAGGTCTCATCTCGTCGGTGGCGGGGGATGCTGATATTTTGCTTGTCCCGGATATTGAGTCGGGTAACATTTTAGCGAAGCAATTGACCTTTCTGGGACATGCTGATGCTGGCGGTATTGTTTTAGGTGCTCGTGTACCCATCATTTTAGCTAGTCGAGCAGATTCATTGAGAACTCGCCTTTTATCCTGCGCCCTGGCAGTCAAAATAGTTACAGCACGCAAGGCCGGGAAAATAAAATGATAGAAAGGACCAAAGAAAGTATTCTGGTAATTAATACGGGGTCGTCGAGCATAAAATTTCAAGTCTTCTCAATATACCCAGTTTTGGAACTTATAGCCCGAGGAAATATCAGTGGTTTAGGTGATAGCCCTTTATTTAAAGCAACAGGCGATAACGATAGCCAAACTGAAAAAATAGAACTTCCTGAAGATTATACTCATGAAAATGCTCTCCACTTTCTCCTGAGTTGGATTGAAGCACAAAGCCAAAGCTGGCGAGTTGACACAGTAACCCATAGAATCGTCCATGGCGGCAACAGATATACCTCTAGTGTACCAATAACTCATGAAGTCCTGGCCTATCTGCGAGAGCTTTCCCCTTTAGCACCGCTGCACCAACTGCATAATCTTATTGCAATTGATATTTTCAGCGCGCTCAAACCTGATTTAATGCAAATAGCCTGTTTTGATACGGCTTTTCATGCCCATCATGACCCTTTATTCACTGAATATGCCTTACCGCAGAGAATCCGCGATAAAGGCATTCGCCGTTATGGTTTTCATGGTCTTTCTTATGAATGGATAGCTCATTATTTACACCAGAATGAGCCAGAATTGGCAAGTGGGCGCATAATCGCGGCACATCTTGGCAATGGTGCGAGTCTATGTGCCATGCATAATGGCATTAGTCTCGATACCACAATGGGCATGACCGCTCTTGATGGCTTACCCATGGGTACACGCTGTGGAATGCTTGACCCAGGTGCTGTTATTTATATGATTCGCGAGCTTAACCTATCTCCAGATGATGCCGAATCTATTCTGTATCATGAATCAGGACTTCTTGGATTATCGGATTGGACACACGATGTTCGTCTTTTACAAGGCAGTAATAAACCCAAGGCACAATTTGCACTCAATTATTTTTGCATGAAAGCAGCGCAGTTGGCCGGTATGATGGCGGTAGCCTTGGGCGGTATTGACGGGTTTGTGTTTACTGGTGGAGTGGGTGAGAACTCAATCCTCATACGCGATAGGATTTTACACCACCTAGACTTTTTAAAACCATTTGAAGTACGGGTTATTGAGGCTAATGAAGAACAAATGATGGCGATGCACACAATGTCCATACTTGAAAAATCATAAGGAAAAGCACAGATGACTCATTTGAAAGGATTGATTGTGGGTGTGGCTAATAAAGATTCTATTGCCTGGGGATGCACGAAAGTCTAATATGAAGCAGGTAACGAACTTGCAATCACTTATCAGAATGAGAAAACCAAAGAATATGCACAACCTTAGTTAATAGTATTTCTTGTTCAATATTCATGCCGCTTGATGTAAGAGATGACTTGCAATTTGAGGCGTTATTTCAACGTATCCAAACCCAATGGGGAAAACTTGATTTTATCATTCATGCGATTGCCTCTGCTCCCAAGTCCGATTTACAAGGCCGTTTAGTTGATTGCTCGCGTGATGGTTTTATAACTGCTATGGATATTTCCTGTCATTCATTTATCCGATTGGCAAAAGCAGCTGAACCCCGGATGAGTGATGGGGGCAGCCTCATAACTCACTCTAAATAAAATTAGTGTAGCAGCAATAAGGCCAAATGATTTATGAAGGTTAAAATACCAATCACTATTCGGAAGCTCTTCAATAGACATCATATACTAGCCTAAACTAACTAACCCAATCAAAAGAATCGCTATCACCCAATGAAGGAGTATAGTAACAGTGTCATAATGCCAATATTTATTGCTCACCACATGATATCTCCTTTCATCAAAAAATTATTTATCCTTCTAATACTTCTAGGCTAGGATACTAATTAGTATTAAACAAGAGTAATCCATCAACTCATCAACCCATAGGGGTCTGATTAATATGCAACATAAAGAATATCATCGAATTGAACGAATTGGGTGGCTACGTGCTGCGGTATTGGGTGCAAATGACGGGATTATCTCTACTGCGAGCTTATTAATTGGTGTTGCTGCTGCTCATACACCTTATAATGGAATGATAGTGGTAGGCATTGCAGGATTAATTGCTGGTGCTATGTCTATGGCTGCAGGTGAATATATATCAGTAAGTTCTCAAGCAGATACCGAAAAGTCTGCCTTAAAACGTGAAAAGGAAGAACTTCGAGAATATTTACCGAATGAAATAGAAGAATTAGCTACTATTTATATTAATCGTGGATTGCAGCGTGACCTTGCTGAAGAAGTTGCAAAGCAATTGATGGCTAAGGATGCATTAGGCACACATGCCCGGGACGAGCTTGGTATTACAGAAGTAACCAGTGCGCGTCCACTTCAGGCAGCGCTGTTTTCAGCGTGCAGTTTTATTCTGGGTTCATTATTACCACTATTAATCCTTTTTATTGTTCCAAGAGTCTATCTTATTCCCTCAGTATCAATCATGGCAGTTGTATTTTTGGCATTACTCGGAACAGTGGCTGCAAAGGTTGGCGGAGCCCAAATATTATTAGGAGCATCGCGTGTTGTAGTCTGGGGAGCAATAGCGATGTTTGTAAGTGCAGGTATTGGAGCGCTCTTAGGTATAGCTACATAAGTAATTGGTCGTATGCGGCGCCTGAAAAACTATTTGACCAGGATTCTCCTATAGCTAAAACAATGTATGAGTCATGGGTTATTAAATAAAATTATAAAGGTAAGGTTTTTTCTATGAAGAAAGTACTCATTATTTTATCCACAACTTGGGTTCTGATTGGTATCCCCTTGCAATTGTCTGCAGGTACACCTCAAACTAAGATGGAATGTGTATCTGAATCTACCCATGCTAAAATTTTTGGATCGCCTGAAGGTGAGGGCTTTGACTTAAAAATACAAATTGATGATGCAACTATTCGTTATACAAACATATGTGATGGTACCCAATGCGCTACAAAATACAATTATGGGAACCTGGTCGTTGTAGATGCCTTGTTTGACAAGGTGTTTACTATTTATTTTGAAAATTCAGAAAATAATAACCGCGGCATATTCTATGCATTACCCAATACAGTTAAGTACCAGAAAAATAATCGTGGATATACAGCACAATATACTGGAATTTACTGGGGAGATGATCCGCGTAGTACGGAATTTTATAAAGCTTTTGTAAAAGATCCAGGAATTAAATTTGTCTGTAGTCAACATAATGAATTGTGATGAGGTATAGTTATAGTGTCTTATCTAGAGTTTTTGCTCCAGCCTTGGATTAAGCAAGCCTTTCGATAAGACCACTACCATAGCCCTTGCACCGAGTGTGTAACCAGGAATAAAAGCAGAAGGCTGTGAGGGTACTTTGAGAAGTAATTAGGATCTAATGATTTGCTAATCTATTACAGGAGTTCACTTTGAAAATTATCTTATTTATTTTGCTCATTGCATTTAATAGCTTACTTCTAGCCAATGATTTAGGTAAAACGACCTACGAAATAACATGTCAAACCTGTCACGCCCCTCGGTTCGCTATAGGCATGCATGCTCCAGCTGCTTTTAATAAAAAGGACTGGGCTGCACGATTTAAGAAAGCAGCAATTGAATCCAAAAGAAATCCAGTTCAGTTTAAAACAGCAATGGACTATTTACTATATAAAGCAAGTATTGGTAAAGGATTGATGCCTCATGGTGGCTTATGCCAAGAAGCAGACGTGCCTCATAAGAATTGCTCTGATAAAGCTATCAAAGAAGCCATTTATTATATGGCAGGCTTAACTGCGGGTAATTAAATAAGACTATTCGGAATGTGTCAGGAAAAATGAGACAA
>CAMAYX010000171.1 GCA_945862405.1 Legionella genomosp. 1 | reverse complement strand
TGCGATAATTCAGTAGGGATCCAGTTGTAGCGTGGCTTCATCCAGGAGGCTCTCCAATTCTATTAACTTTGCACCGAGCAACATCATACAGCAGGAAACCTTATTGGAACTGACTTGGAAGATAATTAGAAACTAGCAACGAGGTGGATCGCTTTAGTGTTCTTAAGTGTTTGTATGACGTTCGCAACGATTTTAGCTAATCCTGATATTATGCCGAACATGCTCGCTATCCTGCGTAGAACTTTAACCGAAGGCTTTACGGTCATTGGTTGGGTTGTATTGTGGAAACCCGTAGAACTTGTCATAAATCAGTTAGGCTTGTTAAGACAAAATAAGCGCTTGTATACCCAGTTGCTGCAAAAGCCTATTTAATTTATCGCAGAATAACCTGGGTACTTGAAACTAACTTAAAAAATTAGACACTATATTCTCTACGCGCTCATCAATAAGAACAGTGACGTGATTAACTCCTGGCAAAAGATTTAAAGTGGCATGGGGATAATTTTTGCAAAAGACGATCGAATCATCAGGATAAATGGCGTTATCCTTAAGGCCGTGTATGCAAAGAAACGGTGTGGTAAAGCCATGTTAATCGCAAGCCGCTGGATTCCCCGTGGGCTGGGAAATCGAGAGCATATACATCATATCCATCTCGGTTTTTATTTATATTTTTATAATAATAGACTAAATTACAAATTTTGCTCATATTCACAGTTGAAATGTGCTGTTAAGGAATAAAACTTATGAATTCAAGCATTTTGCAATTAGCACTAGATTTGGGAACCCGCTTACGGGAACGCAAATTGCAATGTTCTGTTGCAGAATCCTGTACAGGAGGTGGGTTAGCGGCCGCCATAACTGCGATAGAGGGCAGCTCCCAATGGTTTGAGCGGGGATTTGTTACTTACAGCAACGAAGCAAAAGAAGAGATGCTGGGTGTTGATCATCAAGTATTAAGCGCTCATGGGGCCGTAAGCCAAGAAACAGCGCAAGAAATGGCGCAGGGAGCTATTCTCAATAGTAATGCGGATATCAGTGTTGCAATAACAGGTATTGCAGGTCCTGGAGGCGGTACGAAAGAAAAACCTATAGGGACTGTTTGGATTGCTTGCGCCGGAAATTTAAAGCCTATAAAAACACAACAGTTTTTATTTCAGGGCGACCGATCATCCGTTCGTGAACAAGCGGTTAAAACGGCACTGCAAGGATTAATAGAGCGATGTAGAGAGCCGGTTCAATCTAGCAATAGCAACGATCGTTATTTTTTCGCTTTATATCCGTCCAGTCAAAAAGCCCGAGAATTACATCAGCAAACCTCTTCGATGCTCGAAAAAGTTCAATGCAAACCCATGCCAATCGAAAAGCTACATTTGACCTTAGTTTATTTAGGGCAAGTATTAGATAGTGCTATTCAAGATTGTGTTGAAATGGCTGCTCAATTAAAGGGTGAAAAATTCATTCTAGAAATAAATGATGATGGTCATTGGCAGCATAATAAAATTCGTTGGTTGGGGATAAAGCAAGCTCCAAAAGAGCTGTTAGATTTGGTAAATGGATTAAAAAAGATAGCAATCTCAGCTGGATTTAAACCTGAACGCAGGTGTTTTGCCCCACACATTACCATTGCACGTGATTGCCAGGAAGTTCAAGGGAGAATAAGCAACACGGTGGTGTGGGAGGTGAGTGATTTTTGTCTAGTTAAATCCATTACTGAAAACCCATCTCGATATGAAATCATTCAGCGTTGGGGCTTGGTTTAAGATCAGTGCCTTTTAAGGTCGCTGGATTTATGCGAATGATCTTATCATCCTCGGAAGATGGCACCCCTCTACCATCTCGGTTTGAGGTTAACACATATAAAAATTCGTCCGGACCTATAACAACGTCGCGTAAACGTCCATATTGTTCTCGCAAATGTCCACGTAGCTGGGGCGTACTGTCTGCCGCAAAATCCAAAGGCATCTCATAGAGTGTTTGGCCGCGAAGCCCGGTAAAAAATAATTTATTATTTAATATGGCCGCACCTGCCGGTGCCCAAGTTTCTTGGGAGCCTGATGAAAGTATGGGGGGAGTTATGTCAACGACCGCTTGTTTTCCTATGGATAAAGGCCAACCATAATTGTGACCCATTTGAATAAGATTCACTTCATCATTGTAACTTTGCCCATGCTCAATACTCCATAAGCGTTGTTGATTATCCCAAGCTAATCCTTCCGGGTTGCGATGGCCATAAGAATAGATTTCGTTATCAAAGGGATTACCTGGTGCGGGATGGCCGTCTTTAGTAATGCGTAATATTTTTCCTGAGAGAGAAGATAGCAGTTGAGAATTTTCGGGGTGTTCTGCATCACCTGTAGTAATGTATAAATTGTTGTCAGGCCCAAAGGCAATTCTACCGCCGTTATGAGTACTTGCTGCAGGGATGTTATCCAATAAAACAGTTTCATGACTAAGTGTGTGGGGTGGGTTGTATTCAAAACGTACTATTTGATTTTTCAACGCACCAACTTGTTGGGTCGTTCTAAATAAATAAAGGTAATGGTTTGTAGTAAATTCCGGATCCAGCGCCATCCCTAATAATCCCCCTTCGCCTGTGGCTTGCACCTTGGGCACTTTTAATTGTTGATTTATTTTCCCCTGGCGTAACAAGGTGCCATCTCGCTCGGTGACTAATAGATCACCATCAGGCAAGAAAACAAGTTGCCAAGGAACGGATAAATTATGCGCAATTAAGGTGTCTTGTTTTGATATCCCACTTCTGCCTGCTTGAACACTAGTAGAAGTAGGATGGAAAATAAAAAACAAAGCCAGTACTACCATGATTCCAATCATAACTATATAAACGCGTTTCACCGCTGAGTGATTAGTCATAGTAGAGACGATCCTTTGCTTATAGCGTTTTTAAGAAGGCTGTTAAATCCTGTTTCTCATCTTGTGTTAATTGCGTTTGCAGAACTAAATTAAAGAACTCTACTGTATCTTCCAAAGTCAACAGACGGCCATCGTGCAGATAGGGCGGGGAGTCTTTAATTCCACGTAACGGGAAAGTCTTAATTGAACCATCGCCTATGGCTTTCATGCCGCGAAATACTTGTGGATTAAAAAAGCGTTCGGTTTGCAAATTATGCATAGTATTGTCGGTATAGTATGGTGGAGTATGACATGTGGAACATTTTCCCCTACCAAAAAATACTTGTTGTCCTCTGAGTTCGGAATCAGTCGCTTTTTTGGGGTCTAGCATTCCATCTAGACCAAGCTTTGGTGCTGGTGGAAAATCTAAAAGTGCTTGAAATTCTCCCATAAAATGGACTTGACTGCCGCGTTCAAGGATATTTACCCCTTTTTTAGTAGCTATTACCGGATCACCATCAAAATAAGCAGCTCGTTGTTCAAATTCTGTAAAGTCCTCCACGGTTTTAAGCGCACGCTGTGAGCCAAACAAACGTTGGATATTTACTCCACGCAAACTTGGAGTATCCAAACGATGACGGATTTCTTGTGGACGTATATCGCCCACTAAATGAGTAGCCGCATTGGTATGTCCGTTGGCGTGACAATCAAAACAAGCTACCCCTCGACTAGCAACTTTCGTACGGCGATCGTCGGTTTGATTGAACTGTTGTTGTGGGAATGGAGTTACCAGTAGCCGCAGACCTTCCAGCTGTTTAGGATTGAGTATTCCATTAAACAGTTCAAAATAATTACTGATATTTACAAGTTTCCCTTTGGAAACGTCACCTAAATCGGGACGGGTGGTTAAGAAAATAGGGGCCGGGAAAGGGGGTAAAAAATGATCCGGCAAATCATAATCCAAATCAAAGCGGGTTAAGTCGCGTTGTTCCAATTTATTAACTGCATCAATAGCGAATTTTGGGAACAGCATTCCGCCTTCTGGGTGGTTGGGATGCGGTAACGGTAGGAATCCCTGCGGGTAAACACCTTTTCCTTTAATTTCTTCTGGGCTCATTTTAGCAAGATTATCCCAGGTAACGCCCTCGGGTAAAAGTACACGAACTCCTTCTTGCAAAGGCTTACCATTGGACATGGTATCTTTGGACGGCTTATTCGCTAAATCGTAACGTTTTGCTAAAAGGTCTTGCTGACCCTGATTTATTGAATCTTTTTGTTGCTCCATCCGTTCCATCGTAGTGTTAAACGGCTCCGTCATAATCACTGGCATGTAGCTAGAAGGAGGTGCATCGGCATGGGCAAGTATACTTAAAGAAAAAAGAAAAAATCCATAACGTTTTGTCCGCATCATAAGTCCGTTTATTAATACGCAGAAGTAAAGCATAAGCCACTTAGCGACGGTTGACAAATTGTCAGCCGCCATTCGGTCGCGAAATTAAATTTCCTCTGTTACCATATTATACCTATTCACCATAAGGGAACTAATATGACGGACAAATTTGCGCAATTAACCAAAGGAATCAACACGCAACTTGCTAAATTCAGCAAAGAAATGCCCGAAGTAATGACGGCATTTTCCTCACTCCAGAAGGCTACCAGCAAAGATGGGGCGTTGGACAAAAAGACCAAAGAATTAATCGCAATGGCCTTAGCCGTCGCTAATCATTGCCAAGGTTGCATAGGATTTCATGCACAAACATTAGTCCGCCTACAGACCAGCAAAGAAGAATTATTAGAAACCTTATCCATGGCCGTCTATATGGGTGGTGGACCATCACTTATGTATGCAGCTGAGGCTCTAGAAGCCTACGAAGAATTCAACAAGTAGGATGTTGGCAATTCTACTATCTTGGCCGAAATGGTGAGATTTTCTGCGCTCCGTTGCTCACGTACTGATGTACGCTCCGCTACGGTGCTCGAAAATATCACCATTTCGACTCAAGCTAGCGAATTGTTAACCATGGGTTAAGAACCATGAGGCCGCCTTCGGCTGCTCAAACATGGATAACTTATGTAACCTTGATGCAGGCGAAGCCGTAATCAAGGTTTTCGAAGCTAATCAGGTTTTCGAAGCCTAACCAAGGCTGCAAAAATTTAATAATGCCCAGCTAGTTTGAACTTACATGTGCCATTTGATTGGTTTGGGCATTTAACGCGCCTGCGGCGGTGCCGGCTTGTGTTGGTGCGTAGGGTTGTGGTTGGGTATAGGGTTGTGGTTGTGGGTAAGGCTGGGGTTGCGCGTAGGCTTGTTGTCCGGGAGTTTGTTGTTGTACAGGAGCTTGTTGTTGTCCATTGGAGGGTTGCTGAGCAGCTTGCTGTTGTTGTCCATAAGGTTGCTGTTGACCAAAAGCCTGTTGCTGTCCGTAACCTTGTTGTTGTCCTGCGCATGGATATTTTTTTATCATACCCATTAAGGCCACTTGCGAGACAGTCAACTTATCTTTATCACTTTGTTGGGTTTCTTTATAGGTTTGCTGAATTAGTTCATTCATCGACTCGGGGCTAATTTGTGTCCCAGCGGGTAAACAAAACAAGGGGGCGCCTTTGGCTTTAGCGTTATCGTTAGCCAGCATTAAAGTATCATTTACACTATCGCAGGCGAGCACAAGGACGGTGCGGGCAGAACGAGCCCAGGCTTGTGCTTGTGGGTCGGCTTTTAATTCCATTTGTGGAATATTGTTCGCTATGTTCATATAGTGATCGATAGTATCGGCAAATGCCGGAAGGCATAAGGCTGTTCCAACCATAATTAGAATGCGCTTCATCGTTTTTCTCACAAATCCAAAGCTTTCTGCAATTTAACTTATACGCGGTATAAGAATCAAGAGATTCATTTCCTCACCCAAATCAATGGTGTACACCTCGTTGCTAGTTTCTAATTATCTTCCAAGTCAGTTCCAATAAGGTTTCCTGCTGTATGATGTTGCTCGGTGCAAAGTTAATAGAATTGGAGAGCCTCCTGGATGAAGCCACGCTACAACTGGATCCCTACTGAATTATCGCA
>CAMAYX010000170.1 GCA_945862405.1 Legionella genomosp. 1 | reverse complement strand
ATTTTCAGATAACCCGATCATAAGTTACACACCATTAGAAGACCGAGCATTTACCAGTCAATATTTGCAAGCATTGGATCTAGAAGATATAGCGTTGTTGCTAAAGTCGGGATGGAGCATACCTAGGGTGTTTAGAGTTACTCTGCAACAGGCCGGTAATGCAATGAATGCCCCAAGTGCAGCTCGCTCTACTTCTTCTCACCCTCCACATTATCAAGAATTTATCGATATGGTTTATGCATTACGGCGTATGCAATTGGAAGATGCAATAACAGTCTTCTATCATAAAGATAAGGGTATTGAAGAATTGACGTTGCACATTAAGAGTAACTTTAAATTAACGGCTAAAGAAATGAATGCTTTAAGTAAAGCGGGGGTAACAATCCATAACCATAGGATTGTCTTTACCAATCGTCCGCAACCGCAAAAAGTTTATGTTGTTACTCGCTCCATGTTGGGCGTCATGAATTATCTTTCGAAAGGTGTAACGGTTCCTAGAGAAGATTTTGTTACTAAAGTAGCAACAGAAACTACGCTTGCAAATGGACAACCTTTTGATTGGCAGAGTGTATTAAAGGGTATGATGAAAATCTGTGTCAGTAAAAATAAACCCAAAAATGCTATTGTGGCGATTCCTCATAGAGGGTGTTGGTATTATGTATCTGATTCTGATTCTGATTCCAAACAAACCTTGATATTACTCACCAATATAGCGGGGTTAATTATGATAGCGCCTCCAGGCAGTGAAGATTCGGTGGGGATAACTCGGGCTATATGATGGCATTAACTATTTAAGGATTATGCCAATGATATTACAATTTTTAGGTACGGGATCAGCGTTCGTGCCCATAGGTGAAAATTATAATTCAAATATGATTCTGAAAGCAGACAATGGTAAAAAACTTTTGATTGATTGTGGTTCCGATGCTAGACACTCGTTGGGGGCAGTAGGTTTGAATCACCGCGATATTGATAGTGTTTATATTAGCCATTTTCATGCTGACCATGCCGGCGGTTTGGAGTGGTTAGGTTTTAGCACCCGCTTTGATGGAAAAGCACACAAACCAACACTCATTGTTCATCCTTCCATGCTAGCACGTCTATGGAGTCATGTTTTAAGCGGCGGCTTGCAATCCTTAGAGGGGGATAAACAGGCTGCGATAACGGATTATTTTAATATTTTTCAATTTGAAGAGGATTCTGCATTTACTTGGGAGTCTATAAATTTTAAGTTAATTCGAACGCTGCATGTACATAATGGCCCTGATTTATTGCCAAGTTTTGGGCTTTTCTTTGCAACACCGCGAACTAAAATTTTTATTACTACTGACACTCAATTCGAGCCCGAAAGGTACATGAAATATTATCAACAAGCTGATGTAATTTTCCATGATTGTGAAACCTCTAAAGAAGTGGGAGAGGTTCATGCACATTTCACCCAGTTAGCAACTCTAGATCCTGCAATTAAGGCTAAAATGTGGTTATACCACTATTATAATGTTAAACGTTTTGATCCCATCGCCCATGGGTTTTTAGGGTATGTCCAAAAGGGACAAGAGTTTATTATTTAAGGTGCGATTATGGACATTGCAGGTATTCTCGAAAAAGCCAAATCAACGTTTTCCTCATTATTTCGTTATCATCCCGTTCCTTTAGAAAGCAAGTATGAGGGTTTGACCACCATTACGGAGGGCCTTGCGGAAGATGATCTGGCAATTTTTTTACAGCTCCTTGTTTTCTGGTCCCAGCGAATATGTTTATGACGGTAAATTTGATCTCTTTGCGTATATAGTTACCATGACGGTGTATTCAATATTTTCACCGATACAAGAGATTGCTACACGCTGCGCTTTGCAAACTACATTTTTTCTGTTCTTGCCAGGTGGCGAAATCACCCGAAAATGGAACTCCATTATACTGTCCAATTTAATCTTCTCAGCGGTTCACTCGCATATGGACTTAACCTTTGCCATAGTTGCCTTCGTTCCAGGATTGTTTTGGGGATGGCTATTTCATAAGCAGCGTTCTTTGGTGGGTGTATCGGTTTCTCACATAGTATTGGGTGTTTGGGTTCTGTTCATTATTGGTGTTGAACATATTGCCTAATCACTTGGTATGGCTTACGTAGGCTCCATCCCAATCTTCTCCTGGAGGATTGGCGGCGTATTCGCGTATTCTATTGAGATAAATTCCATATAGTTCAAACTCGGGGTACTTTTGTTCTAATTTACCCATCAATTCTTCAGCTTGTTTCCAGTCTTGGTGGAAATAATGCTCTAAAGCTTGGTGATAAATTTCAACTTGCTGTTGTTTTTCTTTACTGACTTCCTCCGGTAAACCCAACGGAAGATAAATATCTACTCCTTGTAATTTTCCTTTTACTTTAACTTTATCCACGTGCATAAAAATAAAATCATGTTGTGTAACTTTGTAGGTTTCCTCGCCGACCAGTAAATCGACTTCATATTGTCTGCACATCCCTTCTAGACGTGAGGCAAGATTAACGGAGTCACCAATCGCGGTATAAGCTCGACGATATTTTGAGCCCATATCGCCTACGTTAATCATTCCGGAATTAATTCCAACACCAATACCAATATTGGGTAAGCCTTTCTGTACAAAAATTTTATTTACTTCTTTTAGTTCTTTCTGCATGTTTAAACCCGCTAAAATGGCCTTTCGTGCATGGAGTTCATCCGATAAGGGCGCATTCCAAAATGCCATGATCATATCGCCTACGTACTTATCAATGGTCCCGCCTAATTTAAAAATCTCTCCGGTCATAGCGGTTAGATATTCATTAAGTTGCGCTTTCAACTCAACGGCTGTCATTTTTTCCGACATGGTGGTAAAACCGCGAATATCAGAAAATAATACTGACAATTCTCTACTATCTCCGCTCATTAAACTATCGGTAGGTGATTTTAAGATGGTATCAATGTGTTGCTGTGGTACGTATTGCCCAAACACCGATTTGATTTCTTTACGTTGTCGGCTTGAAGTTAGGTAACTATGTACCGTATTAATGAAGGCGAGTAGAAGTACTGTGCCTAGGGGAAATATTAGAGTTAGTAATATGCCTTTGTAGATCCATAGATACGTTGTGGCACCTAACCAAGCTATGAACGCAAATGTTGTAATACCAGCTAGCCAAAAGGCATTTAAAAAGGGGAACACAATCGCTCCAATGACTCCCAGCCCTAAGATAAGTACGAACTCTAATCCTCGGCCCCAGACTGGACGAGATGGAAAGTATTGATCGAGAATAGCGGCAGCGATCGTGGCATGTACCTCAATACCAGGATAACTGCTGGCAACCGCGGTGGGTTGAAGGTCACCAAGTCCCGTTGCCGTAGCTCCGACAAATATTAATTTTCCGGCGATAGCTTCAGCTGGTATACGATTTTGCAAAATATCGGTTGCTGAATAAAATGGAAACGTATAAGGACCACCGCGAAATGGTATTAATATGCGGCCGCGTTCATCGGTGGGGATGACGAATTGATCCATTTGAATACCTTCGAGTATGGTGCTGTCACCATAGGATGCAGTGACCAGTTGAATTTTATCGGTCAATAAAAAGTTTCGTGTAGCTTCAAGAGCTAAAGAGCCATAAACGCCATTTTTATAAATTAAAAGTAAATTGGTATAACGCAAGGTTCCATCCGAATCTGGATCTGAATTTAAAAATCCCCCATGCACCGCGGCTTCTTGTAAATTAGGTAGATTTGCAAGAGAGCCATTCATTACTGGTATATAGGTCGCTTCAACTTCTTGATCTGTCAGCGTTAATAATGGTGGGGGCAGATGTCCTATCTGCTCATCATTTCCTTGGTTAAGGACGAACCCTAACACATCTTCGTTTTGACGTAGCGCTTCTGCAAATTTAGAGTCAAAATCAAAGTAAGGAGTAAGCTTTACAAAATCAGGCTGCAGCGTGGGTCGATTTTCAATTGGAATTTCTTTGATGTTATCAATAGTCTCCGTGATCACATTGCGTTCAGACTCTGAGAAAATAACATCAAACGCAATTACTCCTGCATCCAGTTTTTTTAAATTAGTTAGGAGTTGAGCTATTTTTTTACGAGACCAAGGCCATCGCCCTTGTTCGGCGAGGCTCTTATCATCAATGGCAATTACGGCGATATTGCTTTGCTTCATGGCCGGGAGTTTATCCAGCGTAGCGCGCAGCATTTGATCATAAAATGTGTCGTTTATTTCATTTACTACACGTTCCACGGGGCCGACACTGGTCACGTAAATCCAGCTAATTAAGGCAACAACTAACAATCCAAACAGTATGTCACCAAGATTTTTATATAAGTTTTTTAAAAATTTCTTAAACACTATTTTCCCTAATAAGACGCATGGATGCTTTATATAGGTCTAGCATAAGCAACGTGATCGTACAAATTGATTTTCTTATATTTTGGCAAGTCTCGTATTTTTTCTTTAATGGCCCGTTGGCTCAAGCGAACTGAGCTATGCTTTTTTCTCAGGCAAAAATAAAACCAGAACTCCGGCAAGGAATAGGGAAATGGGCACTGTGATTAATGCTTTTTGGAAGTCCAAAGTTGTGTATTTATCGGTAACACTGACGACATCTAGAATATAACCGGTGAGCGGTTGTAATAGTGGGGCGCTAAGTATGGCAAGAGTATTCGTAAATCCGGTGCAGGTGGAAAGTGAATGCGTAGGGGCTAATTCATTAGCTATCGTATAAGCCAGCATGTATGCCCCACAGCAAATACCCATCGCACACATAAGCATGCTTAGGAATACCCCATTTTGTATAGGTGAATAAATGATGACGAGCAACAATGCTAAGGTAGAGGCGCAAGACAACAATATTAGAGGTTTTCGACGAGAAAATTTACAAGCTAAATAGCCAAATAAAGGACAACTAATTCCAGCACCTAAAAAGAACATAGCGCCAATGATGGTGGCTTGCGGTAAGGTGCAGGAAAGCTTGACTTGAATAAATGGTACAGCCCAAAGAGCACCAAAAACTGTGACTACGGTAAAACTTAAGCCTACGAATAATCCATTAATCCATGCTTTGCCATTTTTTAAGATATCTAATACTTGTACTTTGTAGTTGATGGCAGGTTTAGGGGGGGTGCTATCGGGTATAAATTTCCAACACAGAAAAGAAATAAAACAACCTAAAAATCCGGCGGTCTTGATGAAATTTCGCCAACCCCAAAGCGACAGTAATTCTCCTAAGCTTATCATGGCAACAACCGTGACAAAAAAAGCCAATGTTTCAGAAAGGCCTATCATGAACGCAAATCTTCTTAGGGGGTAATGCTGACGCAATAAATGCGACAACCCTACAAAAGCAAATGCTGAACCGGTTCCGATCAAAAGCCGGCCAACAAATAAGGATGTTAAGCTATAACTTGAAGCAAATAAGGTACATCCTACACTGCATAAAAGCGCATTTACCGATAAAAGCAAACGGCTATTTTTACGATCAAATAAAATACCGACGGGAATTTGTAAAATCGTATAGACGATGTAAAGCGAGCTTCCTAAAAAACCGGCAGCTAGCGCAGTTAATTGCATCTCGTCCATTATTGCGCCAATGATCACACCAGACGACAATTGCATAAAAAACTGAAACAGAACAAAAGATACGCCTACAAGCCAAATGTTGCGGCGGGTATTACTCATTATCATGCTACTTGCAGCTATCATCGAAATTAACTTTATGAAAGGTTATGGATTTTAATTAATAAACCAACTTGGGGGTGGTCTAGATAATAAGTTACTCCATCCTTTAATCGCTGGCTTTGTGTGAGCGTAAAAGGAGAGTAGCTGGAGTTGTTGGGCATGAAATTTAATTCTGCATCGAACAGATAATATTGGTCTTTTTGGATGCGCAATGAACCGTCAACATGCCACCCGTTTTTATCGATCTCTGGTAA
>CAMAYX010000169.1 GCA_945862405.1 Legionella genomosp. 1 | reverse complement strand
ATCATGAAGTTGGACAAGATTATTATGAAAATCAATACCGGGAACGTATAATAAAAAGCTTAAGTTTCCGTGCAAAAGCGCTTGGATTTGAGCTCGTAGAGATTCCTTGTTAATCAATAAGTTACAGGGAAGTTCTTTGGGAGCGTTAGCGAAGCATATATGGATTGTTAGCCTTGGTTATAGGAACTCTCTGGATTAGTACCAAACGTCCATGTATTTAAATTACATAAATTGATTTAATTTAACACTGTTTTGTGTTATCATGCGCTTCGCTTTTAAGGTGGTTAATCACATGTTAGAGATACGAAGCATAAGCATGGAGTTTGGAAAGAAGTCTTTATTCCAAAATGTTGAATTAATATTATTACCTAGCCAACGCTATGGTGTAGTTGGTGCCAATGGTACAGGGAAATCAACGCTGTTAAAAATCTTGGCAGGTGAAGAATCTCCCTCTCATGGCTCTGTTGAAAAAGCCAAAAACTTAAGCATTGGTATCTTAAAACAAGATCATTTCCGTTACGAAGAGCATCGTCTTATTGATGTGGTCATTCAAGGAAATCCTACGCTGTGGGATGCTTTAACCGAAAAAGACAAACTCTATAGCCAAGAAAACTTCACCGAAGCCGATGGATATCGCCTAAGTGACCTTGAAGAAATCATCATGCATGAAAACGGCTATGACGCCGAACATGTTGCCCAAAATTTATTGATTGGTCTGGGCATTCAAGAAAAATTTCATAATGGACCACTCAGTGCATTATCGGGTGGCTACAAATTAAGAGTTTTACTAGCACAAGTTCTCTATCAACAACCCGACATCATGCTGCTGGATGAACCAACTAATCACTTGGATATTGTCTCCATTGCCTGGCTGCAAGAATTTTTAAAAACATTTCCCGGCCTACTCATTTTTATTTCCCATGACCGCGGCTTTTTGAACGATGTATCCACCAACATCCTTGATATTGATTATGATACGGTCACTAATTATCACGGAAGCTATGAGCAATTCGTAGTCGCTAAAGAAGAACGGCTGATCTTGAAGCAAAGCGAATTAAAGAATCAAGAAAAGAAAATTGAAGCCATGCAAACCTTCGTGGATCGTTTTGGAGCCAAAGCAAGCAAAGCTACGCAAGCGGCATCACGGCAAAAAATGATCGATCGTATTCAACTAGTAGAAATTAAAGATTCCAATATCTTCAAGCCCTACTTCAATTTCCAGCAAAAAAAGCCCTCAGGTAAATCCATTGTAACCGTGGACAATGTTCATAAAGCATTTAATGAAAAAATCCTACTGAAAGAAGTCAGTTTTTCAATTAATAGAGGTGATAAATGCGCCATTATCGGCCCTAATGGTATTGGCAAATCGACACTTTTAAAGATTTTATTGCAGGAACTCCCCTCCGATGCAGGTAATTTTGATTGGAGTGAGACGGTGAGCCTGGGCTATTTTTCGCAAGATTACCGAACCCAATTGGATCCGGCTTTGACCGTATTACAATGGGTAGAAGATAATGTAGTTGCCACTTCGCAAGAAATCCGCAACATATTAGGCCAAGTACTCTTCCGCGGCTCAGATGTGGATAAAAAGATAGCCATGTTAAGCGGCGGCGAATCCGCACGACTGGTCATGGCAAAATTGATATTAGAAAAACATAATGTACTCATCTTAGATGAACCGACAAACCATTTGGATCTAGAATCCATAGATGCTCTTATTGAAGCCTTGCAAGCATTTACTGGAACTGTACTTTTTGTAAGCCATAATCGTCATTTCATAGATAATATCTCAACGAGAGTTTTGGTGTTAACCGAGCAATATGGCGCAAAAAACTACCTAGGAAACTATCAAGAATATTTAGACCAATTTGGAAAGGACTACCTCGCTACGGCATAAACTTCATATTTTGACAACGATAGTACGTTTACTACAATTTAAGTAATTACGTTGTTCCTTATCGCTGGTTACCTCGAACACTTTCAGTACCAACTGGTAACTGTCTTTGTAAACCGGTAACTCCGTATAGAAAGCCATTCACAAAATCCAAATCATTCGTCTTTTAAAAACATGAGGCAGCTACGCTGCCTCAAAAGAAAAGGGATAAAGGGATAAAGGGGTAAAGGGTTAAAAAGCCCGGACACAACGGACACTGAGATTGGTGGGCTTAATGCCGCCGCTCTGAAAGCCACTGTCGAAAAGCTGGGTCCAGGCGCTGTCCACACCGAACTCCGTAGAACTCCAGTAGACCACGCCGGCAAAACCGCCGATAGCAACCCTGTTTTGAAATAAGCAATTTAACTCATCCTTAGCTGGTAAGTACCAATCCTGATAGCCGCCCTGATTTAGCTCAGAGCAAATTTGAATCGCCGATTGTGCCTCTTGGTTTTGCGCATAGGCATTAATGGTATTCCACCAACCATCGGTGTTTGAAGTCGCTCTAGGAGAAACTGTGCTGTCAACTGTTTGACTCCATCTCACATTACTACTCCAATCGGCTGTTGCTGCAACCAAGTTTTTTACTCCGCCAGTAGCTGTCGTGCATGCTACTTTACCGCCGCCAAAATCAGTACCTATGGCAGGATTTAAAGCCAGCACTGATATCACATAGGGGTCAACCGCAGAACCAGCGCCAGTCACAGCAATGCTAGAGCTTCCCACCGTCATGCCCCCAATACCATCAGCGCCTGGAGGGCCTTGAATGCCTTGAATGCCTTGAATGCCTTGAATGCCTTGAGGGCCTGCGGCACCAGCAGCGCCTGGCTCACCTTGAGGGCCTGCGGCACCAGCAGCGCCTGGCTGACCTTGAGGGCCTGCGGCACCAGCAGCGCCTGGTTGACCTTGAGGGCCTGCTGGGCCTTGTTTCCCCGCAGGAATCGCAGCAATCTCTGAGTGCAATTGAGTAACTTTTGCGTCCACGTATTCTTTCGAGGCCGGATTGGCAGCATAACCTGCAGCAGGGAGTATAAATGTTAAACCCAGGGCGACGATGTATTGTTTCTTATTCATGAGGAGTTCCTTATCCAAACGTTATACGGTAACGGTTAAACCAAGCAGCACACCATGTTGCGCAGGAATATTAGACACCCGCCCGGTGTCATTGTCCGCGTTGAAGCGAAAGTCAGGATTGCCGCCAAAAATACCTTGGTAAGATAAGTTTAGGTTTGCCCGTTCACTGATGCCATAACCCAAGCCCGCCTGTACTTCACCCGCAATTTGCGATTTATCGTTAATGCTGTCGCGGTCGTTAAACTGCCAATGGCGATAGGCAATACCGCCTTTAAGCTGCGCAAACAAAGGCGTGGCGCCCAGTGACCCGGTTTTTAAAGTTACCAGCGCATCAACCAGCGGCTTAACGGTGGTTTGAATAGGAAGACCCGGAAAACCTCCAAGCGTATCAATGGCCTTAGGGGATGGGACATATCGCATGGTGTTGCCATTTTGCACCCCTAATTCTAAGCCCCAGTTCAAAGAATGACCTGCGTATATATCACGGCCAATGGCTAAGGGGCCAACAGCGGTTTGACCGTCATCATGAAACATATTCTCATACACCGTATAGCCAAGACTGCCCGTCACCGACCAGGGATGAGTGGTTCCCAGCGTCTGCCCCAGGCTTCCTGCAAAGGCAGGAAGGGTCATGCATGCTATCACACCAGCTGTTGCAACAGAGTTATAAATACGACTCCTCATACGTGCTCCTTGTATAATAAAAATGGTTCATTAAGTGAAAATATAAAGCAGTCAGCGGCAATCAATTTGAGCACAAGGTAATGAATGCACGAACGCGCATCATAGGATTTAAGTAGAGTAAAGAGATGAAACAAGACCCTGAATAAAGAAAAGAAACACAAGAAAATGTAATGTAAAAAGATGAAAATAAGGGAAAATCGATTGCTGATTGCTGAAAATAGTCCCGTCATTGTACGTTACCAGATATCCTTTTTTGATATCTAATAAATAGATCATTCCTTGCACCAGCAATCCTATATTTTTACTTGACGTTAGTGGGTATTGAAAAATTACATGCTAATCATGTTACTTTGTTGATGATTTAAAAGCAAAAATTTTCTTCAATTTTTAGTCCTCAAACTTGCCCCAAACATTACGCGACAGCGACCAGCTAGCAACAATTTTTGTTTAAAAAGTTGAAAACAACTTGAACGCTAGAACCGAAGTAGCAATGGACTTACGAAAAAAAATGGGGGCTGATTTCGCACCCGTCTATGCGGAACGTTCTGTGCTCTTAAGCCACGGGGTATCAAGGAGGTTAGTAGCCACTACCTATTGCCCTGATGGTGATTTGGTATCTTATGCAAATAGCAAGAAAGTTAGAGAAAATTTAGCCGAGGAAGCGTATGGTGTTTTTTTAAAGTTTGCAGAAACCCTGCTGCGCATCCAAGATGCAGGAGCCATATGGACTGATACAAAAACCACCAACATTTTAGTAGATAAAGGCGAACTTAAAACTTCAGATGTGAAAGCATTTTATAATACTGAAGATCAGATATGTAACGAATACCAACCTCTTCACACTAAAAATAATATTGCACCTGAAATTTACACAGAGATATTAAATGCAGAAAGTACACATGCTTATATTTTGGGGTTAAACCTGCATTTATTCATCAATAGTCAGAGATTGCTCGGTGCTAAAGAAAATCCTGACGCCAGTACGTTTACATATTACAAAACGGATAACATGGATCCGCGAATTGATGAACTTAATGAGTTGACCCTAAAGAACGCATGCCCCTAAAAGAAGCCATCAAAGAATTGATTCTCCTTAACTTCCCAGAATTCCAAAAACTTAACGAACTCAAACTGGATCTAGACCATACAACCCTTGATGTAAATAAACCAGATTATGAAGGGATTTCTGCCATCGACCTCTGCACAACAACTGCAAGCGAACTCAAATCTTTACTGTTAGACCGTGGACGACATTAGAACTATATTGTACTTTCATCGGTAGTAAAGGTAACCGTTAGCCACAGCGTATTATGTTCTTCACTGAGTGCATCTTTAATTTGTCGACGAATCTTATCTAGGCTTTCTACGCTTGAAATAGCATAGCTGGGCGATACAACGATGTTAATTTCAATAAACTGTGCACGTCCAATTTTTGCTACGTAACTCGCATACGTTTTAAATCCCTGATTTAAAACGAGCTCATCCAGAAACTTTCTAATTTTTTGGTCCAACTCCAATGGCGCAACCAGAAACATATCGCGTATGGCATCTCGGACCGCAGGTATTGGCAAAAAAATTAAACAGGACGTCAGTACCGCTAAAATTATGGGATCAATATAGGGTGTGAGCGTGTCGTATTCGGTACCTTCTATGAGCATTGCAATCCCAAACGCGAGAAGCAATGAAGATGAAATCGCAGCCGATATTAACCAACTTTGCACATCAATGCGCAAAAACTCAGAGTTAAGTTTACGGTTTGCTTGCCGAATGTAGAGGTACATCACAATGGATAGAACACACATCAATAACGCAAAGACAAATGCCCAATCAAAATCCAGCTCACGCCCGCCCGACAAAAAGCTGCCAATAGCATTAATCAACGCATAAACGCACAAGAGAATAAGAGTACTTCCATTAAAGACGAGCACCATAGGTTCAACGTGCCAATAACCATATTGAAATCGACGATTACCTTTTCTCGTGAGCAGTCGAGTTACCCACAACGACAGAAAGGACATCGCCGAATCAACCATATTGAACATTCCATCAAATACAATCGATAAGGAACCCGATAATAATCCAAACCCAATACCTGCGGCTGCCAGAAGGATTGTGGCAGCAATAGATTGTTTAAGAATCCTTTGCTCTAATAACTCAGCTGTCATGTATTCTCCTAATACTCGCTATTACCATGCTAAATGTTTTTGGCTTAAATGTCGCACTTAGAATTTCTGCAGAGTAGTTGTAACCTTTTAACTCGTACACCTCGTTGCTAGTTTGTAACGGAT
>CAMAYX010000168.1 GCA_945862405.1 Legionella genomosp. 1 | reverse complement strand
CAACTGTAACTGTTTTAGCATCGACAGCAGTAACTTTACCTTTCACAACAGCGCCTTTGCTGTTTTCTTCTGCGTAAGAAGTGAAATTGTCACCTTCCAGTTGTTTTAATCCTAAAGAAATACGCTCACGCTCTGCATCAATTGCCAGAATAACAGCTTCTAGTTCTTGACCTTTCTTGAATTGCTTCACAGCTTCTTCGCCAGCAACATTCCAAGAGATATCAGATAAATGAACTAATCCATCGATGTCACCATCTAAACCAATAAAGATTCCAAAATCAGTGATGGAACGGATTTTACCACTAACCTTCAGGCCTTTGCTGTGTGCTTGAGCAAAATTCTGCCATGGGTTACCTACGCATTGCTTCATACCTAAGGATATACGACGACGTTCTTCATCAATTTCAAGAACCATCACTTCAACCACATCACCCATAGAAACTACTTTACTTGGATGAACGTTTTTGTTGGTCCAATCCATTTCTGACATATGTACCAAACCTTCAACGCCTTCTTCAATTTCTACGAAGCAGCCGTAATCAGTAATGTTGGTAACTTTGCCTTCTAAACGTTTCCCTATTGGATAACGCTCAACTAAGTCTACCCATGGATCATTACCTAATTGTTTCATACCAAGGGAAACACGGTTGCGCTCGCTGTCGAAACTTAATACTTTAACTTTAACATCTTGGCCAACGGTTAATACTTCACTTGGATGCTTAACACGTTTCCATGAAATGTCAGTAATGTGCAATAGGCCGTCAATTCCGCCTAAATCAATAAATGCACCATAATCAGTTAGATTCTTAACGATTCCATTAAGAACTTGACCTTCGTGCAACGAATCCAATAATGCTTGTCGATCCGCACTGCTTTCTTCTTCAACAACAGCACGACGAGACACAACAATGTTATTGCGCTTAAGATCCATTTTAATAACTTTAAACTCTAATTCTTTACCTTCTAGGTAAGATGGATCTCTTACAGGTCTGACGTCTACCAAAGAACCAGGCAAGAATGCTCGAATAGAACCAATTTCAACAGTAAAGCCGCCTTTGACTTTGCCAGAAATTAATCCAGTCACTGTTTCATTATTTTCATGGGATTTAGACAATTTGCGCCAGGCTTCTTGACGTTTCGCCTTCTCTCTTGATAGCAAGGTTTCGCCATGGCCGTCTTCAACTGAATCCAGTGCTACTTCGACAGTATCACCGACATGGACTTCCAGTTCGCCGTTTTTATCTTGAAACTCTTCAATGGCAACAATACCTTCAGATTTCAAACCGGCATTTAAGGTTACAAAATCATCGTCAATGTTGATGACTTTGGCAGGAATGATGGCTCCTGGATAAAACTGGGCTCCAACGATACTTTTCTCGAATAATTCTTTAAAACTCTCAGACATATTAATAAACTCTTTAGTAAAAAAATGGAAGATAAGCTCCGCTTGTTCTTCCCCCCGTACTGCTAATGGCTAAACAACTTCTCATCCACTAATTGTAATACATTGTGGAATACTTGTACAATTGATAATCTAGTTGTATCGATGAGTACAGCATCATCTGCTGGTTTTAATGGAGCAAAGGCTCTTGCAGAATCCCTAGAATCACGTTTTTCCAGTTCATTGATAACCTGCGCGAGGCTAACATCATTTGCCTTTTCTTTCAACTGTAAATATCTACGATTAGCTCTTTCTTCAGCAGTTGCAGTTAAGTAGATCTTTAACACAGCATTTGGAAACACAATTGTTCCCATGTCACGACCGTCCGTAACCAACCCAGGAGCTTGAGCAAATGCGCGTTGCCGCGCCAGTAAAGCCTTTCTTACATCAGGTAAAGTAGCAATTCTCGATGCATCTTGTCCGCATTGTTCGGTGCGGATAACATCGTTTACCACCACACCATCCAGCAATACCTGATTTTCTTCATTCTCTCCAGCCATAAAGCTTAAATCAAGCTTTTGAGCCAATTGAATCAGTTGCCCCATGTTCAAGAAATCTACGTTATCGCGCTTGGCAGCATATGCCAACACACGGTATATAGCACCACTATCTAAAAAGTGCCATTTTAAGTGTCGCGCAAGTCGACAAGAAATCGTTCCTTTGCCCGTCCCGCTAGGCCCATCTAATGTGATAACAGGTACTGTATCATTTGAGTTCATCTTGCCTTTCCTCAATTGCAAATTTTACTTTGTTAGCCGTACTTACAAACGTTGGAAACGAAGTAGCAACGTTAGCACAATTCTTTATAAATACAGGTTCCTTTGCAGCAGCACCAGCAACTGCAAACGCCATTGCTATTCTATGGTCATTTCTGCTGTCCACCGTACCGCCTTTTAAAGTACCGCCTTTTATAAAAATTCCATCATCCAAGGCTTGAGCCTCAATTCCCAAAGTTTGCAAACCGTCAGCCATTGCAGCGATTCGATCACTTTCTTTATGACGTAATTCCTTTGCTCCGTGTAGCAAGGTCTGACCTTTAGCGCACGCTGCTGCAACAAAAATAACTGGAAACTCATCAATTGCTAAGGGCACAAGTGACATCGGAATATCAATGCCTTCCAAGGGAGCGTGCGTCACATAAAGATCAGCCACCAATTCTTCTCCGCACAAACGTTTATTTTTAATACTAATTTGTGCGCCCATACTTTGTAGTATCTTAATAACACCCGTGCGAGTAGGATTTATCCCCACATTACGAATGTAGAGTTCCGAGCCAGGTATCAACGTTGCAGCAACAATAAAAAAAGCAGCGGAAGAAATGTCGCCTGGTACAATAACATCTGTACCTGTGCATTCACTACCAGCATTAATGGTAATTGCATTATCCATTTTTTGGATTGGGTAAGAAAACGTGGTGAACATACGTTCGGTATGATCTCGGGTTAACCCAGGCTCAATTACGTGGGTCTCTCCCTCTGCATACATACCAGCAAGCAGTAAGCACGATTTAACTTGTGCACTGGCTTCGGGCATTTCATAATTTATCCCATGTAATTTTTTCCCACCGCGAATTTTCAAGGGCGGCCGTCCGCCTTTTGTTTCAACCTCTGCCCCCATTAGCATTAATGGCCTGCTCACGCGTTCCATGGGTCGTTTCAGCAAGCTATCATCTCCAGTTAGTTCGCTATCAAAACCTTGCGCAGCCAATAATCCAGTTAGTAAACGAATAGTAGTACCCGAGTTTCCACAATCAATGACATCTTTTGGAGCTTGCAGACCATGTTTACCAACCCCCTGAATCACCACTCTTTGTGAAAAAGGTCCTTCTATGCTCACGCCCATAGATTGAAAAGCTCTTAACGTGGCAAGACAATCTTCACTATCTAGAAAACCATTAATCGTAGATATTCCTTGCGCAATCGATCCTAAAATAATGGATCGATGTGAAATCGATTTATCTCCAGGAACCGTAATGTCTCCGCTGAGTACGTCGGCAGGGTTGCTTAAAAAATGGTAAGGCTTCATGACGTATGGTCCTCAGAAAAAGCTTGCATAAATTTGATTAATTGTTCAACCCCCTCTAAGGGCATGGCGTTGTATAAACTCGCACGAATGCCACCCACCATTCGGTGCCCTTTAAGTGCATACAAATGATGAGCTCTCGCTTCTTCTACGAATAAATTTTCTAATTCAGGTGAGGGTAACTTAAAACAAACGTTCATTAAGGAACGGGATTCAGGCTGAATCGTAGCTTGATAAAACTCAGAGGCATCGATATATCCATAAAGTAATTCGGCCTTCTTGCAATTTACTTCATATAATGCACCAACCCCCCCTTGAGCTTTAACCCACTTAAACATTTTGGCGGCTACATAACAATTAAATGTTGGTGGAGTTGCATATAAAGAGCGATGAGAAATATGAGTTTGATAATCAAACATGGTTGGGATTCGCGGCAAACGCTGTTGCGCACATAGATCACCTTGCATTATTACGATGGTCAATCCGGCAATGGAAATATTTTTCTGCGCTCCAGCAAAAATCAAAGCATAATCACGAATATTAATTGGTTCGCTCAACAAACAAGAGGTCATATCTGCAATTACAGGTACACCGCCAGTGTTGGGAGTATAAGGAAAACGAGTACCGTTAACTGTTTCATTGGGGGTATAGAAAAGATAACGCGTATTTTTTTCTATCATTCCTGCATCAAATTCAGGAACACAAGAAAACTCGTGCTCTTCTGAACTTGCAACGCAATACGCTTTCTTTATTTTTACGGCTTCTTCATACGCCATTTTTGACCATATGCCGGATATCAAATATCCAGAGGTTTGCTGCTCATTGAGCAAATTCAGCGGAACCATGGAAAACTGAGTACGAGCAGCGCCCCCTAAAAATAAAACTTCATAGTCACTGGGAATATCTAATAACTGGCGTAAGTCACTTTCGGCTTCAGCTAATAGTTCTTGGAAGCCGGGCGTACGATGTCCGATTTCCATAAGAGACATGTCTAGATCATGCCAATTGATTAACTCAGCCTGTACTTCACGGAGTACAGGCTCGGGCAACATAGAGGGTCCCGCTCCAAAATTGAACCCTCGTTTATTCATCACCCGCTTCCAGGTCTTCTTCCTGACCTTCAAAATCTTCTTCCAGCCCATCGTCCTGGATTTCTTCAATGCGTTGCATTCCGACGACACGCTCACCAGAGGTAACATTAATTAATCGAACACCCTGAGTATTTCTACCAATGATGGAAAGTTCACTAACCTTAAAGCGTACCAAAGTACCTTGATCCGTAATAAGCATCGCTTCGTCTTGATCCGTCACTTGCAATGCCCTAACCACTTTGCCATTACGCTCGCTCACCTGAATCGAGATAACACCCTGCCCGCCTCGGCCTGTAATACGGTATTCTTCGATTTCGGTGCGTTTGCCATAACCAAATTCGGTTGCAGTAAGGATGGTACCGCCAGTATCAACAACTACTAGAGAAATAACGGACTGATCGCCAGACATACGAATACCGCGCACCCCGCGAGCTGTTCTGCCCATAGCACGGACTAAACTTTCATTAAAGCGTATGACTTTTCCAGCATCACTGAACAACATGATGTCTTTGTTTCCATCGGTAATTCCTACACCAACTAATAGGTCATTTTCATCTAGGTCGAGTGCGATAATGCCATTGCTGCGTGGACGACTGAAAGCATTTAAGGGGACTTTCTTAACCGTTCCGAATTTAGTTGCCATGAACACATAATAGCCTTCTTGATATTCACGAACCGGCAACATCGCATTAATTTCTTCGTGTTCCGCCAAGGGCAGTATATTAATAATCGGTTTACCTCGCGACGCACGACTGGCCAATGGTAATTGATATGCTTTCAACCAATATAATTTTCCATGATTTGAAAAACACAATAAGGTGTCATGGGTGTTGGCAATGATTAAGCGTTCAATAAAATCCTCATCTTTGACGTTGGTAGCAGATTTTCCTTTACCACCACGCCGCTGCGCTTGATAAGCGGAAATCGGTTGGTATTTGACATAGCCTTGATGTGAAAGCGTCACCACAACATCTTCTTCAGTGATCAGATCTTCTATGGTTAGGTCTTCCTGTGATGCCATGATTTCAGTACGTCGTGCATCACCAAATTGTTGCTTCATATCCAACAATTCATCGCGAATAATTTCCATCAACCGCTCTGGTGAGGACAGAATTCTTAACAATTCGCGAATTTCTTCTAATAATTGCTCAAATTCATGGATGATCTTTTCTTGTTCTAGTCCCGTTAATCGATGCAACCTTAAGTCTAGAATTGCTTGTGCTTGCTGAACGGATAATCTGTAACCACCTTCCGTCAAACCAAATTCCGCAGGTAAATCATCGGGTCTTGATGCTCCGCTGCCTGCCTTATCCAGCATTGATTTGACCATGCCAGGCTGCCACAAACGAGCTAACAAAGAATCTTTTGCTTCTTGCGGTGTGGGCGATTTTTTAATCATATCGATCATTTCATCAATGTTCGCCAAAGCAATTCCCAAAC
>CAMAYX010000167.1 GCA_945862405.1 Legionella genomosp. 1 | reverse complement strand
CCAATATGGAGTGATTGCTGCTGCTGAAGCAATCGCGGATGCTAATCTTAAAATGGATGAACGTCTTGCTCAACGTGCCGGAGTTGCTGTCGGCGCGGGTATTGGGGGAATTCAAACCATCACCAATAATCAAGACAAGTTGGTAGCTGGTGGTCCACGTAAAGTTTCTCCGTTTTTTATTCCTGCGGGCATCATTAATATGGTCGCTGGTCAAATTTCGATTAAACATCAGTTAAAAGGCCCCAATATTTCTGTAGTTACTGCCTGTACTACCGGAACACACAACATTGGCTTAGCTGGTCGAATGATTGCTTATGGCGATGCAGATGTTATGGTGTGCGGCGGGGCAGAAATGACGACTACGCCCTTATGTCTTGCTGGGTTTTCAGCTGTACGTTCGTTATCTAAACGAAACGAAGAACCAGAAAAAGCCTCACGTCCCTGGGATAAAGATAGAGACGGATTTGTGATGGGTGAGGGTGCTGGTATTCTTGTTCTTGAAGAGTATGAGCATGCTAAGGCGCGCGGGGCAAAAATATACGCTGAACTTGTTGGATTTGGGATGTCAGGAGATGCCTACCATATTACTGCTCCCGATGAGGATGCAGATGGAGCATCACGTGCCATGGAAGCTACAATAAAAGATGCAGGGATTACGCCTGAACAAATAGATTATATTAATGCTCATGGTACATCTACGTATTTAAACGATATGAATGAAACAAAAGCGATTAAGCGGGTATTCGGTCAACACGCTTATAAACTTGCTGTTAGTTCCACAAAATCGATGACGGGTCACCTGCTGGGCGCAGCGGGTTCTGTAGAAGCTATATTGAGTATTCTATCCCTTCGCGATCAAATTGCGCCTCCAACCATCAATTTAGATAACCCAGATGAAGGTTGCGATTTAAATTATGTTCCCTATAAACCGCAAAAAATGAAGATTAATTACGTTCTCAGTAATTCATTGGGCTTTGGCGGTACAAATGGAAGCTTGATATTTAAGCGCATGGAATCTCCCATAGAATAACGAAGCGCATAATATAACTATTAGAGGTGTCGATGGAACGTCGGTGGCTGAAATTCGTTATTTTTTATTGTGCTGCACTGTTATTGGTAGGCGCTTCCATCCTAGCCTATGATGGTTATCAGCTCTATTATCGTCCAATGATCGCTAAAGACCATCAGCCGATTATTTTACAAATCGATAAATCGACAACTGCTTCTTCTTTGGTAAATCAATTACAAGAACAGCATTTGGTTAGTTCGCGTAGATTGATGTTATGGTTGATTCGCGTGAAAGGTTGGTCTGCACAACTGAAAGCCGGAATCTATGAAATAGAGCCCGGTGAGTCATCCAGTTCATTCTTACAGCGGGTTGTTAGCGGCGATGTATTAAAAAAATCCTTTCAAATTATTGAAGGTACTACAAAAAACCAAATTGATGTTAACCTGCAGTACGCACCTTATTTAACCTATTCTCCAGCCGATTGGGCTTTGGTTACCAAGTCCTATGCTAATGCTGAAGGATTATTGCTTGCGGATACTTATTCTTATGATGCAGGAAGCCAAGGTAAAGACTTGTTAACTAGGGCGCACAAGAGTTTGGTGCAATACCTAGAACAAAGTTGGAATAACCGCGACCCTAATTTACCTTATAAATCTTCTTATGAGCTGTTGACCACCGCCTCCATTCTTGAAAAAGAAACGGCATTAGCGAGTGAACGACGCTTAATTGCGGGTGTTATTGTAAACCGCTTACGTAAAAATATGCCCTTACAAATGGATCCCACCATCATTTATGCTCTGGGGTCTCAATACTCAGGGACTTTGAGTCATAGCGACATGCAGATTGAATCGCCCTATAACTCATACCGTCATCGAGGCCTACCGCCAACTCCAATTGCTATGGTAGGAAAGGATGCTATTGATGCTGCCGCTCACCCACAAATGACAAATTTTTTATACTTTGTCGCGAAGGGAGATGGAAGTCATCATTTTTCAGTTAATTATGAACAACAACGCCAAGCGATTGATCGCTATTTAAAAGGCCGTAAACCCTCTTATGAATAATACATCTCCTCAACGCGGACATTTTATTGTTGTTGAAGGCCTTGAGGGCGCGGGTAAATCCACAGCATTAAGTACTATCAAACGTTTTTTAGCAAGCAAAGTAGGCGAGATACTAGTTACACGCGAACCTGGTGGAACTAAAGCAGGTGAAATAATTCGCCATCTACTAAAAGACATCAGCGATGAACCCCTAAATGAGCGTGCAGAACTCCTCCTATTTTATGCGGCAAGAGTACAACTATTGGAACAAGTAATTCATCCCACATTGCAAAGAGGCGGCTGGGTTTTAGCCGATCGTTTCGAACTTTCAACCTTTGCTTATCAAGGAGGGGGGAGAAAGCTGGATGAAAACGTCATAGAATGTTTGTCGCAATTCTGTCTACAAGATTTTCAACCTGATTTAACCATATTTTTGGACATCAGCCCGGAAATTGGATTGGAACGGGCCCGTAAACGGGGTAAAACCGATAGGATAGAGCAAGAGTCGCTACATTTTTTTACCGAAGTCTATAAAAGCTATCACCAACGTATTTCACAGCTAAAGAATGTGGTAGTAATTGATGCATCCAAACCATTGCCTGCGGTACAATATTCAATAAAATCAGCATTAGAACATTATATTGCCTCATCAACCTTATCCCGAGCATAGTGAGGGAGCTCATGGCTGAACTACCTTCTGAACATCGTTCCCTGTGGAATTCTCTCATGCCGTTGCTCTTGGCTGACCGTATTCCACAATCAATGCTGTTTCTAGGACAAACACATACACAAAAATCATTATTTGTACGTCATTTTGTCGCAGCTGCTTTATGCCAAAAGCAGGGTGTTAGTCCGTGCGGACAATGCCATAGTTGCTTACTGAATGAAGAAACTCATCCGGATGTCATGTATTTAAAGCCAGAAGGGCAAGACAAAGGGATTAAAGCCGAACAGATTCGTGGCTTACAACAAGAAATTTATCAGACTCCCAAGTGCAGCTCGCAGCGTTTCATCATCATTGAACCCGCCGATCGCTTAAATAATTTTGCAGCAAATGCTTTATTAAAAATGATAGAAGAGCCTCCCAGCCACACCGTATTTATTTTGCTAGCAGAGCAAACCAGTAGTCTTTTACCAACCATTTTAAGCCGCTGCCAAAGATTTAACTTCCCATCGCCAACCTTGCCGCACTACTTAGATTTAGGAGCATACTACGAGGAAAATTCCCCGCGCTTCACCTTGATGCAGCAACAAGAAGCAATTATCGAAGCTTTGTGCGATGTGTTAGAAGAAAAAATCTCAGTTTGTGGCCTTGCGGCACAATGGGCAACCTACCCTTTGGAAGATTTGTTATGGGCACTGTACCTATTAAATGCCGAAGCAATTGCAACCGCTCTAGGAACTACCCCAACGCATCCTAAGTCCCGCGGCTTACTCCATCGTTTTTGTACATTAACTACGCCTATGCTTTTATTTTCGCAGTTGGATAAAATAAATGTGCTCCTGAGAAAAATAACCCATAATGTAAATATGAATACAAGTTTAGCCCTTGAAGATTTCTTGTTAGGTTATTTGAGGATGACGAATGGTCGATGAGGTATTAGTAATTAAATGCTCCTTTCCAACAGAGGAGTCATTATACCTTGCCTATATGCCTTTTATTAAAGGAGGGGCACTGTTCATTCGCACCAAACAGGAATATGAGTTAGGAACCTCTGTGCAATTAATTGTTCATCTTTTAAATGAGCAAATGGAATATGAAGTCGATGGTATGGTTGTTTGGATTACCCCTAAAGGGGCTCAAGGTAACAAGCCTTGTGGAATAGGCATACAATTCCACAATGAAAAAGATCGTACCCTACTGAATAAGATAGAAACTTATTTGGCCGGTATGTTAAAGTCTACGCAAATGACCGATAGTATCTAAGCATGAACTCAACTTCTCCTACGCTCATAGACTCACATTGTCACCTGCATACGATAGATTTGGCCGAGTTTGATCATAGTATGGACAATTTATTAAAAGCAGCAGACGAAAGTGGTGTAAAGCACATGTTATGCGTGTGCATTGAATTGGAAGATTTGCCTGCCATTCAAAAACTTGCAGAACAATACCCTAATATTAGTACTTCCGCTGGTATTCATCCCAATGTTGAAGGGGTGAATATTACTGCTGAGAAATTAATTGAATTAGCCGGACATAACTCCTGCATTGCAATTGGTGAAACTGGTCTTGATTACTTTCGTACTGAGACGGCTGAGGCAAATGAGAGCCAACGTTCAATGTTTCGTGAGCACATAAGAGCATCACGTCAGTCCACCAAGCCGCTTATCATTCATACGCGTGATGCCGCTGAAGATACCTTACGCATCATGAAAGAAGAACAAGCGGATGTTATTGGCGGAGTGATGCACTGTTTTACAGAAAGTTGGGATGTGGCCAAGCGTGCTCTGGACTTGAATTTTTATATCTCTTTTTCTGGCATTGTAACGTTTAAAAATGCAGTGCAGTTGCAAGAAGTTGCCAAAAAAGTACCGTTGGATCGTCTTCTCATTGAAACGGATTCTCCTTATTTGGCGCCAATTCCTTTTCGCGGCAAACAGAACCATCCCGCTTTGGTTAAATATGTGGCCGAGATGGTAAGCGAACTGCGGCAGATTTCATTTACGGAAGTTGCAGAAACTACGACGGAGAATTTTTACCGCTGCTTTAAATATAGTCCCCACGGCAGATTATGAATTTATACATAGGGTTAATGTCGGGTACGAGCATGGATGGAATTGACGCAGCCTTGCTGGACGTTACCACCAATAAGCTAATTGTGGGTATAACCCGTCCCTACAGCTCTCGGGCAAGAGAGTGGCTGAAAAAGGCGCAAGACCAGCCATGGGTAGAGCTAGGTTTTATAAGTCAACTCAACACGATAATTGGTCAAGAGTTCGCCCAAGCGGTATTGCAATTATTAGATTCTGCTCAAGTTTCCAGCCAAGACGTTACCGCAGTCGGAAGCCATGGACAAACCATTTGCCATGACGCATCAGCACAAATACCGTATACCGTGCAGGTGGGGTGCGCGCATACGATTGCGCAAATGACTAAAATTCAGGTAGCAGCTGATTTTAGAACGCGTGATCTAGTAGTTGGCGGCCAAGGGGCTCCGTTCGCACCTATTTATCATCAAGCTTTGTTTAATGATTATGGATGGCCATTAGCGCTGCTCAACATCGGGGGAATTGCGAACGTTACCTATCTAACCGGTAGAGATTCAGCCGTTGGTTATGATCTAGGCCCTGGAAATTGTCTCATGGATTTATGGGTGCAGAAAAAACTTGGCAAACCGTATGATATGAATGGGGATTGGGCAAATGCAGGCAACATCATTACGCCCTTGTTGAGCTCAATGCGCAAAGATCATTTTTTTGCTTTACCTTTTCCTAAAAGCATAGGCAAAGAATATTTTTCACAACAATGGCTGCAAAACTATTTGTCCCATAATGCTCAGGATGACGCGGATGTGCAAGCTACTTTGCTAGCGCTTACAGTTAGTATTATTGCGGATGAAATCGTACGCAGTAAACTCAAGCTAAACAAAGTGCTTATCTGTGGAGGAGGAGCTCACAATAATGCGTTAATCAGCTCATTAGAGGCAGCTCTACCGCATTTATCCATTGAAAGTACTGCAAATTCGGGAATTAATCCCGACTTCATAGAAGCCATGATGTTCGCTTGGCTGGCTGAGAAGACCATCAATAAGATCCCATTGAATTTAAACAAAATTACCGGAGCAAAGATACCGGCAATACTGGGAGCGATCTACCCAATCTCGCCGTAAACTAAATTACCCCCGTCATTGCGAGCGCCCCAGCCCCTTCGGGGCAAACATCTGCAAAGAACTTTTTTGAGTTAAAATCACCAACGATATGTTTGTGTTGTAAAAGCCGGCGTTACATTAGTGCTGAGAGCCTGATTGCGAGTGTGGTTACAGGGGTTT
>CAMAYX010000166.1 GCA_945862405.1 Legionella genomosp. 1 | reverse complement strand
ACATCTGCAACAAAGTCTACCTTACGCAAATGCAATTGAACCGTTAGTGGAACGGCTTAATTCTCAAAGAGGGGCATTATTTGCTTCAAGTTACGAAGTCCCTGGCCGTTATACCTGTTGGGATATAGGATTTTATAACCCGCCAATCGTGTTGACCTGCTCAGAACACATGATAGAAATTCGTGCACTAAATTCACGGGGAGAAGTATTACTCGGGTTTATTGCTCCATTATTAAAGAAAGCAGCTGATTTTAAGGTCGTAGTCTCAACAAAAGAGGTTTGTAATTTACAAATTAATGCAGTTGAACGCGAATTTAGTGAAGAGGAAAGAAGTCGTCAGCCCTCCATATTCAGCATTCTTAGATATTTGCTTGGTTTTTTTCAAGCCGAGGAAGAAGATTATCTCGGGTTTTATGGTGCCTTTGGCTACGATCTCATTTTTCAATTTGAAAATATACCAAAACATAAAGAACGCAACCCTCAACAACGTACTATGGTTTTATACCTACCCGATGAAATTTTTGTAGTAAACCATCAACGAGAAGAAGCGTTTGTGCGTAGATATGATTTCCAATTTCAGAGTGAATCAACCCATGGCTTATCTAGAACAGGGGAGCACTGTCCTTATCGAGCTACTGAAAAACCCACGCAAGAATGTGATCATCAACCAGGTGAATACGCTAAATTAGTTGAATTGGCAAAACAGCGTTTTGCTTGTGGCGATTTATTTGAAGTAGTCCCCAGTCAAACCTTTTTCTTACCCTGTGATGATAACCCGTCGCAGGTTTTTCTCCGCATGCGAAAAAAAAATCCATCACCGTATGGTTTCTTGATTAATCTGGGAGAGGATGAGTATTTAGTCGGAGCTTCACCAGAAATGTACGTGCGCGTAAATGGAAAACGGGTAGAAACGTGTCCTATTTCCGGAACCATTAAACGTGGTACTGACGCCATAGAGGATGCACAAAATATCCAAATACTATTGGAATCAGAAAAAGAGTGTTCTGAACTGACGATGTGCACAGACGTTGATCGGAATGACAAATCAAGAATATGTGAACCAGGCAGTGTGCAAGTTATTGGTCGTAGATTGATTGAAATGTATTCACGATTGATTCACACCGTTGATCACGTCGAAGGAACATTGCGGGATGGTTATGATGCTGTTGACGCATTTCTCACTCACATGTGGGTCGTGACTGTAACTGGTGCTCCTAAATTATGGGCAATGAAATTTATTGAGCAACATGAAAAAACTTCGCGCAAATGGTATGCTGGAGCGGTAGGTTGGTTAAATTTTAACGGTAATTTAAATACTGGTTTAGTCTTGCGGACCATACGCATCAAAAATGGTGTTGCAGAAGTTCGAGCTGGAGCAACGCTTCTATATGATTCAATTCCTGAAGCAGAAGAACAAGAGACGCGTCTAAAAGCATCTGCATTTATTGATATTTTGAAAAAGACGGATCCTGCTCAAAACAATTCGCAGCCGGTCAATCTCGCCATAGCGAAAGGCAAAAAGGTATTGTTAGTTGATCATCAAGACTCCTTCGTGCATACCTTAGCTAATTATGTAAGGCAAACGGGGGCGCAAGTGGTCACCGTACGCAGCGAATCGGCGCTAAGCTATCTAGAACAAGACGCCTATGACTTAGTTTTATTATCTCCTGGCCCAGGACGACCTGAGGATTTCAATTTAGCAAGTACAATACAGCGAGTCTTAAGTAAAAAAATACCCTTATTTGGTGTTTGTTTAGGTTTGCAGGGAATTGTAGAATATTTTGGAGGAACCCTTGATGTGTTGGATTACCCAATGCACGGCAAAGCTTCAAACATTAAAGTCTTAAATCCAACAGGAATTTTTGCAGATTTTGAATCAACGTTTACGGCAGGAAGATATCATTCTTTGTATGCACGCAAAGAAGCTCTGCCAAAAGAATTAGATGTAACTGCGGTGAGCGAAGATGGGGTGATTATGGCGGTGTCGCATCGTGAGCTGCCGATTCACGCCGTGCAATTTCACCCAGAGACGATCCTTTCTCTTCCTAATAAGGCAGGGTTACGGATTATATTTAATTTAATGCGATTGGTGTAAGGATGCGCCGTAAAATACTTATGGTTTATGCACTGGCCATTTTGTTAGGGGTTCTTACTGGGATTATCGGCTCTCTTTTACAAATTGCAATTTCCGTAACCACCCAGGGACTAGTACGATGGTTTGCATTTTGTAAATCACATGGACTTCCAGTTGGACTAGTTTCGGCCTTAACCTGTATGTTCATGATCTTTGCTGCCTGGCTGATGGTGAAATGGTTTTCCCATGAGGCTGCGGGAAGTGGGGTTCAGGAAATCGAAGGTGCATTATTGCATGAGCGTCCTATCTTTTGGCGCAATTTATTGCCGGTGAAATTCATTGGCGGGGTGTTATCGATTTCCGCAAACCTAGTCGTTGGACGTGAAGGTCCAACCATTCAAATTGGCGGCAATCTAGGGGCAATGCTCAGCGATTGGTTTCAGCTCACCATTAGAAGGCGAGATGCGCTTATTGCAGCAGGAGCGGCCGCAGGATTGGCTACCGCTTTCAATGCACCTTTGGCGGGGATTCTTTTTGTCATAGAAGAAATGCGCAATGAGTTCAACTTTTCTTTTACCAATTTCAAAGTGGTAGCCATATGTTGTGTAATGGCTACAATTGTAATGCACATGATTTTAGGTGCTCATCCTGCCATCCCCATGGATGTTTTTGAATTACCCAGTTTGCAATCGTTATGGTTGTTTTTCCTTTTTGGAGTGATGGTAGGTTTTCTAGGATTAGTATTTAACATCGTTCTAATGAAAAGTTTGTTTATCATGGACACCTTGTCCAGCAGATCGAAAAACATTTATGTGTTGTGCATTGGCTTGCTGGTAGGGTATTTGGCATATGTATTTCCAGAAACTGTTGGTGGGGGCTACAATATTATTGAACGTGCCTTAACCATGACACCTACAGCAACGATATTGCTAGTATTGGTAGTAGTACGGTTCATCACCACCATTCTTAGTTACAACACTGGCGTTCCTGGCGGAATTTTTGCTCCAATGTTGGCAATGGGTTCGTTACTAGGTTTAGCTGCTTCTTATGGATTTCAAGTTATTATGAATGATGCTTCAATTCATTCAGGCATGTTTGCAGTAGCCGGCATGGGGGCATTGTTTTCTGCTGTTGTGCGCGCGCCTGTTACTGGTATCGTTTTGGTAGTTGAAATGACGCAAAACTATTCTCTGATTCTACCGCTGATGGTGAGTTGCCTTACTTCTACTACCATTGTGCAATTGGCAAATAATCCACCCATTTATACGCAACTATTGCACCGCACTTTGAAAAAACAGCGGGCAATTGAGGCGTTAAAATAGGCTAAAATCGGTTGACAGTAGATTCTAAATGAAATTGAGATTCGCAAATTTTCCATCAATAGGTATAATGACCAGCATTTATTTGCTTCGCTAGCTAGGTAAAAGGTTTTTATGAAAAAAATTAGGATTTTCTCGTTATTGGCGATGTTTTTTTTACTTTCATCCTGCAGTAAGTTGTGGGGAGACAAAGAGGAATACAATCCATTTGAAGGGATGAGTGCAAATGAATTGTACACGGAAGCAAAGCAAAACATGGATAAGGGTGAATACACCAACGCCATTAAGCGTTATGAAGCTTTAGAGACCATGTATCCCTTCAACGATTACGCGGAACAAGCGGAACTGGCTTTAATCTACGCTTACTATGAAAAAGGCGAATATGCTTCGGCTGCTGCTTCTGCTGAACGTTTTATCCACCTATATCCCCGTGCTAAAAATGTGGATTATGTTTACTACATGAAAGCCTTGGCAAATTTCCAGCAAAATCGTGGAACTCTCGCTAACGTAGTGAGCATTGATGAGTCTTGGCGTGAACCTGGAACTCAAACACAAGCCTACGCAGATTTTGCGACTTTAGTACAACAATTCCCAGACAGCCCATATCGTGCTAATGCTTTACAGCGCATGATCTATTTACGAAATATGTTTGCGCAACATGAATTGAACGTAGCTAATTACTATTTCACCCGGAAAATGTACGTTGCGGCCACCGAAAGAGCTAATTATTTAATTAAGAATTACCCGCAAGCCCCAAGTGCTCAGCCTGCTTTGAGACTTGTCTACAAAGCTAATATGGCACTGGGTCTGCAAAAAGCTGCAGATGATGCGCGGGCGGTATATCAAACTACTTATCAAAAAGATATAACTGCTGGGTAACAAATACCCGCCTGAATGCGCGATCCAATTGACCTGAAGGTTTGACTGTTCGTATGGATGTTGTTTCGTGCCACTGATCCCGGATTACGGCCCTTTGGGCCTGCATCTAGGATTCATTTGACTTGAATGTTTGGGGTTGCACGTGTGGATGTTGTTTCGTGCCACTGATCCGGATTACGGCCCTTTGGGGGCCTGCATCCGTGATTCATTTGACTTGAATGTTGGGGGTTTGCACGTGTGGATGTTGTTTCGTGCTACTGATCCCGGATTACGGCACTTTGGGCCTGCATCTAGGCTACACACTAACTTGTTGAACTTCAGTGTTTGCCGTTGGATGAGGTGTATCTGTCATCGTAACCGCAGCAAGCAAATCATCGGTCAGTGATCGCAATTCGCCGGTAAGTAGCGCTAATGATGCATCTCTTTGTTGCTGTTCTTCTTCTAGTTGTCTTGCTTCAGTAAACTCATCCACTAAGTAATCTAAGCATTTTAAGCGTTTCATCGTTAAATCGTGCGTCAAGGTAAATTGAATTCGTTCATTCCAGATCACCGAAATTTCGGCGGCGGCAAGACCTTGAGATAACAGGGTTAAGATTTCTTCGGCGGGAAGCTCATAGCCCTTGCAATGGAATCGTTTCTTGTCATCTTGCGGAGAAAACAGCAAACAGTTAGAAGCTAATTGGAAGGGAGTTGGTAAGGAAGAAGGATCATTGATCCAATTTGCAAACTTAAGCGCTAAATTATCACTATACTCTAATGGTTCAATACGGATGCCGGGTATTGATTTACGCAATAGAGAGGTAAGCTGAGCTGCTTGGTTAGCGCTGGCGGAATTTACAATTAATCGTTTACTGTGAGTATCGAGCAGAGCTGCCATTTTTTTCTGTACGCAAAAGGATTTTGGTAACAATTCAAACTCAAGCTCTTCTGCCATTTGTGCTTTTTCAGCTCGTTTAACACTTCGATTTTGTTGGCTTTCAATAAGTTGAATTTTCTCTTCTAGCATGCGGCGAATTACTCCTCGCGGAAGAATACGTTCTTCCTTGCCTAAAAAGAACAGTGAGCTACCAGCAATTTCTTGTACTAATTCCTCACCAACGGTAGGAGCCCATCCATAAATAAATCGAGCATGTGGAGGACAAGGTTTTAAGGTTTCTTCCGCTAAAGAAGCAGTTAAATCCAGCGTACTATCTAATTCGTATTGAAATACTAAGGCATTGTTGAACCACATTTCTAATCCTTGGTTGGGGCTGAGAAAGGGATGCTACCAGTAGGCATTAAAAGCTACAACTGTTGACATAAAATCAGAACTACTTTTACCGTTGACCGCAAACCATACACCAGCGATGATCCCATAGTTGGCAGAGAAATTATATTCTATGGCCGGAGCTAGACTAAGTTCTGCGCTTCTTGGAGCTCCAATAGGAGCGGGCATTCCTGCTGGTGTAAATCCAGCATAGCCTTTGAACCGACTTGCTTCACGGGTAAAGTAATATGCTTCCATGACCACAGCCCAATTTTGAGTAATACTAAATTCTTCAGCAAGATCAATGCTAGCTAGATCACCTGGATTAAAATTTCCTCTAGTCTCGGGTGTTCCACCGTACGTACTCAGACCCCCCAAAGACAAAGAACTAGCAAGAGTGTAGTTGAGACTAAGCAGTGAACATAAATAATGGTCGGACCACAGCTGGAGTTGGTGTTGAAAATTAAAGCTAAGAGAAGTTTGATAACTGCCCATCCCTGTGCCATCAGTAGATTCCAGAGAAGGATTCAACTCATCATAACGGCCCG
>CAMAYX010000165.1 GCA_945862405.1 Legionella genomosp. 1 | reverse complement strand
CTAGTTTTGCTGCCTCATTCAATTCATTGCCGTCCTCCGGCCAGGCAATAGCGCCAGGGGCAACGGCATTTACTCGAACTTTAGGGGCAAACTCTCGAGCCAAACTCATGGTTTGCATGGTCAAGGCTGCTTTGGTTTGACAATAAACGCCATAACCTTTTAGCGGCTTATGTGCATGGACATCAGTAATGTTAATAATGGCCCCGGATTGTTCGGCTAGGGATGGGTAGGCTGCTTTACATAAGTCGAATGGCGCTTTTACATTGGTGTTAAACATAGTATTCCAATCACCATTTACCATTGAATCCGTACGTAAAAAAACCGAGGCGTTGTTTACCACGACGTCCAGGCGATTCGCCCAAGCCAGTGTTTTATCCAGTAATTGCTGAATGTCATTCTCGAGCAGCAAGTCAGCTTTTAGCGCCAATGCACTTTGATGATCAAGTTGATTCAACTTTTGTGATAAACTATGAGCTTCATTTTCAGAATGAAGATAGTGAATTACAACATGAAAACCGGCTGCATGTAGGCGTTGGGTTATTGCAGCACCTACGCGTCGGGCCGCACCAGTAATTAAAGCAATAGGGGCTTGTGATTTCTTTGGCTTCAAAACGTTTTCCTTTGTGAACGGCGCAAGTGTCTGAGACGCTCTTTATAAAAATGTATACTATTTATGAGCTTAAAAACATTAATTTATAAACTTATTGAAAATACCGAGGGTCTAAGCTTTGCTGATTATATGCAATTGGCATTATATTCTCCGGAATATGGGTATTACAGCTCGGGTTTGGCAAAATTCGGTCCAGACGGGGATTTTGTAACCGCACCTGAGATTTCTCCTTTGTATGGTCATACCTTAGCGAATCAATGCCAGCAAATTTTACAATCATTATCAGACCCAATTCTTTTTGAATTTGGTGCTGGCTCAGGAAAACTGTGCGTTCAATTATTACAACAACTAGAAGCAAGCAATAGTCTTCCCCAGAAATATTTAATTTTAGAGGTTAGCGGTGAACTGCGTAGACGCCAACAAACCTTAATCCATGCTGCATTACCCCATCTTTTTGATAGAGTGATTTGGTTGGACGCATGGCCCACCCAAGCCTTTAATGGTGTGGTCATTGCCAATGAGGTCATGGATGCGATGCCCGTGCATCGATTTAAATTGATGGAAGATGCTGTGTATGAAAGTTATGTGGGGGTGGATGATGCTGGCAATTTGTTAGAAACGTATCGTCTTTGTTCTAACCCTAAACTGCTTCAATACGTTAAACGAGTATTGCCCAACGATTTAACTACCCCCTATCAATCGGAAGCGAATTTGTTTTTGGAGCCTTGGTTGCAGCAATGCTTTGCTATGCTGGCAAAAGGAGCAATGTTTCTGATCGATTACGGTTTCCCTCGGCACGAGTATTACCACCCAGATCGTTGCCAAGGGACGTTAATGTGTCATTATCACCATCGAGCGCATACCAATCCTTTTGCGCATCCTGGCGAGGAAGATATTACTGCGCATGTCGATTTTACCCAGGTTGCAGAAGCCGCTGCTAGCGCGGGGTTTCATGTGGCAGGGTATTGTAATCAAGCATCGTTTTTGCTCGCGAATGGGCTGTTAACCTTATTAGTACAAATGATCTCTGAGCCGCAGCGTCTACTGGAACAACAAAAGGTAAAGCAGTTGCTGCACGAACATGAGATGGGTGAGTTGTTTAAAGTAATAGGACTGACCAAAAATTTGGACATCGACCTCTTTGGATTTCAACTACAAGATAAACGAGCGAGTTTGTGATGGCAAAATATTTAACCACCGTAGAATTACAAAAAGAATCCATGAAGTTTTCTGCAGGACATACGACGATTTTTTCGGCCACCGAACGAGAAAATTTGCACGGCCATATGTACTCTGTCTATCTGGCTTTAACCACTTGGGTTGAGGACAATGGTATGACCTTTGATTATCGTTATTATAAAGAGCGAATTCATAAGTTATGCAGGCAATTGAATCAAACGTTTTTAATGCCGCAGTTTTCTCCGTTTTTAGAATATGGCGAGGATGAAGAATATTATTACTTTACATTTAACCATAAAAAAATTCCGTTTTTGAAAGAAGACGTTACCCTCATGCCCTTATCTAATATTACCGTGGAGGAGTTGTCACGGTGGTTTGTAAGCGAATTGACTAAAGATAAAAGGGAATTAGACCGACATCGGATTGAAACCATAGTAGTAAAAGTATTTTCTGCTCCTGGCCAATCCGCGAATCACACTTGGCATCGAGAATGAAGGATGTTTTAAAAATATCAATACCGAACACGCATAGGGACTATTTTGATTACGCATTCCCGCAAGGCTCTAAGCCTGTTATTGGAGCTCGTGTTTGGGTTCCTTTTCGCAAGCAACAGCGTTTAGGCGTTATTGTAGGAAAGGGCCTTCCAGAAAACCTGGATACTAAACTGCGCGATATTGCTGAATTTATTGATGATCGTTCGTTACTGAGCGTCGATCTGATGCAATTATGCCAATGGGTAAGCCAATATTATCAAGCGCCACTCTCTGAAGTCATTGCGCTCGCTTTACCGAAAAAATATCGATTAGGTGAACATTTTACACCTCCTACCGTATTACTTTATCAATTGAGTGTTAGCGTTGAGGAGGCCAAGGGGCTGGTGCCGACGCGAGCTAAACGGCAACAGGACTTAATTGATTTTTTTGCTGTGCATCCCACCCCTATGGCTTATCCAGCAATACTAGCTGCAGGATTTAAACCCCTGCAGCTGACAGCGCTCACGCGACTTAATGTGCTCAAGGTAAGCGAAAAACCGCTAATACCTTCGGAGAGGATTAACCCACATTCACCTCCGGTATCACTGAATGAGGAGCAGCAAACCGCGGTGGATGCATTCCATGCACAGCTGCATGAGCATCAGTGCTTTTTATTGCATGGGGTAACTGGCAGCGGTAAAACTGAGGTGTACATGCAAGTGATTACGCGTGTGCTCGATTCCGGAAAGCAAGTCTTAGTTTTGGTCCCTGAAATCGGTTTAACTCCACAACTCTTAGATCGATTTTCACAACGATTTTCTAGCGAAATGGCCGTCGTTCATTCTCATTTAGGGGATAAAGAGCGACAAGCCGCATGGCATAAAGCCAGCCATAATGAAGTTAAGTTGGTTATTGGAACCAGAACGGCAATTTTTACTCCCATGCCCGCCTTAGGTTTAATCATTTTAGATGAAGAACATGATGCTTCATTTAAACAAATGGATGGGGTTCGTTATTCAGCTCGGGATACGGCGCTAATGCGGGCGTATTTAGGAAAAATACCCGTAATCTTAGGCTCAGCTACGCCAAGTCTAGAAAGCTTACACAACAGTGTAACTGGAAAATATAAACTGCTTTCCTTGACCCAAAAAGCCATGGCCAGTTCGCCGTTACATTATCAGGTCATCGACGTACGCAATCAATCATTGCAGCATGGACTTGCCAAAATAACGCTGGATACCGTACAAGAACATTTGCAACAAAATAATCAAGTTTTAGTGTTCATCAACCGCCGTGGTTTCGCGCCGGTTCTATTATGTCACGAATGTGGCTGGATGACCGATTGCCGGGCTTGCGATAGCCATTTAACGCTGCATCGTAAGCTTAATAAAATGATTTGCCATCATTGCGGTCTCATGCAACCAATCCCTGTCCAATGCCACAGTTGTAAAAGCCGGGAGTTAATTCCAATAGGGGCAGGAACACAAAGGATTCATGAATTTTTAAGCGAGGTTTTTCCACGTTATAAAGTATTACGATTTGATAGGGATGAGGTAAGAACCAAATCTCAATTGGATGAGCATTTAGAGTGCATTCACAATGAGGAAGCTCAGCTTATCGTAGGCACGCAAATGCTGGCAAAAGGTCATCATTTTCCACGTTTGACCTTGGTGGTAGTTGTTGATGCTGATAATGGATTTTATAACCAGGACTTTCGCGCCCTAGAGCGATTGGGACAATTATTGACCCAAGTTTCAGGGCGAGCGGGAAGGGCGCAATGGCCAGGGAAAGTGTTAATTCAAACCCATCTTCCTCACCATCCTTCTTTGAATTTACTGTTACAAGAGGGTTACCTGTCTTTCGCCAATTCTTTACTGGAAATGAGGCGTCAAGCTCAACTGCCACCTTATCATTTTTTGGCGGTGATTCGTGCGCAAGGAAGAAACATTCAGCACGTACTCCAATTTTTACACTTGGTTAAAAATTATTTGCAGGCGGAACTTATAGTTCTTGGGCCCGCGCCCGCCCCTTTGGCCCGCAAAGCAAACCAACACCGCCTGCAATTACTCATCAAATCGCCCACTCGTAAAAAATTGCAAACTACATTGACGCAGCTGCGCCATTGGTTAACAATTCATGGGAAAAATAAAGGTGCGACTTGGAGTGTGGACATTGACCCGATGGATTTATCATGACCGATTCTAATATTCTTCTTCATGAGAAAACGTTTGCAATTGCCTGGGGCGATATGGATGCTTTAGGCCATGTGAATAACGCCCGCTATTTTGATTATTTTCAAGAAGCACGGATTGAATGGCTGCAAACATTAAATTTAGATTTACGCCAAAGCGAAGGTCCTGTCGTCATCCACGTAGGCTGTACGTTCTTAAAGCCGGTTGTATATCCCGCCCAAGTAACCATTCAAAGCAAAATGCTAGAAGTAGGGCGCTCCAGCATGCTCATTGGCCACGACTTGTATCAAGCAGAAGAATTAATGGCACAGGGATCTAGCAAAATAGTCTGGGTTAATTATAAGCAAAATAAATCCGTGCCTTTGCCCGAAATCATCTTGTCAATGAAAGTTTAAGCAAACCAGTTACGGTTTACTACTTAGTAGAAACTTCAAATTTAATAGATTTCGCCAGCATGCCATCCACCAACAAATCAACATGATATTGACCTGAAGGCCATCCAGTATAAGGTTTGGATAAAGAATACTTAACGCTCCAATCCTTTTTCTCATCCATCTCTTTGCTTACGTCAAAACTTTTTTCGCCAATTTTGTAATTATTTGGCGCTACGCCGTTGGTATTTGCTGCTGTCCAAACAGCTTTTATCTTTTGCCCTTCTTTGACTTCGTCCGAGGTGCAAATAAGATAAATCATGGCGGCGTTGGTGTTGAATTCCTCTTTTTGTTTTAAAGCGCTATCGTCCGCATTGTCGGTTATAAAGCAAGACAATTCTGGGAGCGCTGCCCAAGAAGTGCTGAAGCTCAACATGCAAATTGCCGGCAAGATTAGAAATTTAATCTTCATGCACTTCTCCTAATGGTGTGCTTCCCTTTTTATGGTGAGCTATTGTCAGCTATTCTCTTACTAAGAACAAGAAGGCGATAGAGCATAATAACAAAATTCAGGTTAACGCTCGTCACAAATCAAATAATGGCCCTGACGGTAAGGATTGCTGCGTGAACGAAACGTATAGTCACGGCAACGGTCTCCGCGGTCGTTGGTGTATCTGCGATCCAAACGGAACGACATATCCGAAAAATTCATGTCCTCTTTGAGCTCGCGCGCGTTGGCGGCTTTTTCTTTCTCGTCCATATTATTTAAATACTTACTAAGTTTACTGGCATTTGCGATTGGTAATAAAAAACAAGCAAATAGAACAACAATCAGCTTTTTCATGGGTCACCCAAAAAACAAAAGGAGCAAGATTAAACCATGAAGCCTTGCTGCTGTCTATAAGTTGCCCAACCATCATTGCAAACAATGCGAAGCATGACGAGACAAAGTATTAAATAGCTATAGGCGCCTTAATCGTAGGATGTGCTTGATAGTCTAGAAACTCAAAATCTTCATATTGATAGGAAAAAATATCATTAGGATTGCGCTTAATGTTCAATTTGGGCAGCGCAAAAGGCTGACGCTCAAGCTGTGTTCGTGCCTGCTCCAAATGATTTAGATACAAATGGCAATCTCCTCCGGTCCAGATAAATTCACCAACTTCGAGGTCACACTGCTGTGCCACCATATGGGTTAACAAGGCATAAGAGGCGATGTTAAAAGGAACACCTAAAAAAACATCTGCCGAACGTTGGTAAAGCTGACAGGAAAGCTTATTTTGCGCAA
>CAMAYX010000164.1 GCA_945862405.1 Legionella genomosp. 1 | reverse complement strand
GTTTCATGGTATCTAAACCAACCACATCCATTGTCCGGAATGTTGCGGACTTGGGCCTACCCAGCAAAGAACCGGTTAACGCATCAACTTCATCCAAACCTAACTGATATGTTTGAGCGTGACGCATGGTTGCCAGTAATGAAAACACCCCCACACGATTAGCAATAAAGTTAGGCGTGTCTTTAGCGCGAACAACACCCTTGCCTAAATAACTTGTAATCCATGTTTCTAAATTATCCAACAGGCTTGCCGACGTTGAGTCAGCTGGAATAAGTTCAACAAGATCCATGTATCGCGGAGGGTTGAAGAAATGAACTCCGCAAAAATTAGCGCGTAGATTTTGTGGTAAAGATTCGGCTAAGCGGTTAATTCCTAAACCAGAAGTATTACTCACCAGAATCGATTGTTCATGTAGATAAGGCGTGATTTTTTGATATAAATCTTCTTTTAAATCCATACGCTCAGCGATGACCTCGATGATCAAATCACATTCCGCGAGCACGGATAAGTTATGGTTATAATTACAGGCTTGCAATAAAGATGCCGTTTGCGCTGTTCCCAAAGGAGCTGGATTCAACTTAGTTAAATTGTTAATGGCCTGATGAACAATCCCATTCGGTTCACCTTCTTTAGCGGTCAAGTCAAAGAGACATGTTGCAAAACCTGCATTGACACAATGAGCAGCAATTTGCGCACCCATTACGCCAGCACCAAGAACCGCAATTTTCTTAATAAAAAATGGTTCGTGCATATCCTGTCCTTATATTTATTTTTATTTTTCCGCTAATGGAGCAAAGCGAAATTAAGAATCTTACACGGCAAATAAGCGTCAGATTTGAGTGAAGGTTGTACGATCTCAGGGGTTAGAAAAGCGGAGCATACTCCAGTATGTGAGCATTTTATAACCCCCGAGATCGTACAAGGTTCGCCAAACATGACGCTTCTAGCTGAGATCGAAGCGAATACCCTGCGCCAACGGCAAACTATCACCCCAGTTGATAGTATTTGTTTGCCGTCGCATATACGCTTTCCAGGAATCAGAACCTGATTCACGGCCGCCTCCGGTGTCTTTTTCACCGCCGAAAGCACCGCCTATTTCTGCTCCTGATGTGCCAATATTAATATTGGCAATTCCACAATCACTTCCCAGAGCACTTAAAAAATATTCAGCGTGCTTTAGATTTTGCGTGAACATTGCTGAAGATAAACCTTGAGGAACTCCATTTTGTAGTGAAATGGCCTCGTCCAATGTTTCATAGGACATCACATATAAGATTGGAGCAAACGTTTCTTCTTGAACAATTTCAGCACTGTTGCTTAATCCTGTAACCAAGGTAGGTTGCACAAAACTTCCAGGACGATGTACAACATCGCCGCCGAATTCTATACGTCCACCAGCTTCGGTAATCCTACGAATCGCTTTTTTGAAGTGCTCTACCGCTGTGTTATCAATTAAAGGACCCATTAAATTACGCGTATCTAAAGGATCACCTATTGTGATTTGCTCATAAGCATGACGTAAACGTTCTACAACCTGTGGGTAAATTGCTTGATGGACTATGAGACGACGAGTTGTGGTGCAACGCTGCCCAGCCGTACCTACTGCACCAAAAACAATAGCAGGTATCGCCAATTTTAAATCCGCAGAATCATCTACGATAATTGAGTTATTCCCGCCCAACTCTAAAATAGTATTACCTAGACGTGTTGCCACAACTTGTGCTACATGGCGCCCAACGCCAGTAGACCCTGTAAACGAAACTAAGGGTATGTGTTTATCCTTGACCATTAATTCAGCAATTTCATGCGATTCAGGAATAATTAATGAAAAAATCTCAGGACAATTATTTTTTTGTAATACCTGATTACATATTTTATGAACTGCTATCGCACAAAGAGGAGTTTTGGCTGAAGGCTTCCATAGAGTAACGTTTCCGCATATCGCAGCAATAAAAGAATTCCATGCCCAAACAGCTACAGGAAAGTTAAAGGCTGAAATTACCCCTACAATTCCATAAGGATGCCATTGTTCATACATTCTATGCATGGGTCGTTCAGAGTGCATGGAGTTCCCATACAGCATACGCGATTGACCTACTGCAAAATCTGCAATATCAATCATTTCCTGCACTTCACCATCGCCTTCCTGTTTTGATTTGCCCATCTCCACAGAAACTAGACTACCTAGCCAATCTTTATGCTCACGCAATGCATTACCAATTTGGCGAATAACTTCACCGCGCTGTGGAGCAGGTACTTGTCTCCATTTTTGGAATGCATCTTGTGACGAACTCATTATCCGCTGATAATCTGCTGCGGTAGAAAGACATACTTCGCCTAAGACCTCCCCTGTGCTTGGATTCGTAGATTTTAAGCGATTTTGATGAACAGCACTTTGCCATGTATGTCCACAGAAGGCACCCGGATTAACAGGTTCAATTCCCAGTTTTTTTAATAATTCCATAGCTTCACTCCTAACTAAAATTATATTACCTAGTTACGCGTAATATTGACCAAATCGATTTGCCAATACATCAGCTAAACGGAACTTTTCTTGCAAAACAAGTCCTTTAAATTCATTTTCCTGGCCTAAAACCAAATCAACTACAGAACAAACCCCAGAAGCAGTACTTATTTGGATTGCAGACCATTCCAAACCATGAATTGTTTTAGGATAAACTTTGCGGACATAACTTTTTTCAGTTAACTCTCCGTTCTTAATTCCTTCCACGGTAACGTAGACAATTACCATGTCTTGATAAGTCTTAGGAATTGCATTTTCTAGTATTCTTTTTAAAGTATCACGATCGTGGTTTAATTTTAGATCATTCATTAAGAAACGCATTTTGGTACAGTGACCAGGGTAACGCATGGTTTTATAATTCAAGCTTTGAATTTTTCCTACGTACAACTCAGAAAGACTACCTAAGCCTCCGGAGGTATTGAATGCTTCGTATTCGCAACCATCAATTTGAATGGCTTCCAAGCCTTCGAGAGGAGCAAATACACTAGAAACTCCATTTTCAATCCCAAAGCAGGGATTTCCATACTCATTAATTATACCATCTGTAGACCAAGTAAGAGAGTAGTGCAGCGCATTGGTAGCACGTTGCGGCAAAGCACCCACGCGCAATTTTGCATGAAAACACTCATCAAATTCTTTCATCAAACTGTTCGCTGCTATGCTGATAAAGCCTGGAGCTAATCCACATTGAGGAACAAAAGCTGTTTCTGCACCTTGTGCTAATACCTTAACTTTTTCTGTAACCGAAGTATCTTCTGTTAAATCGAAGTAATGTGCTTTTGCTTTACGAGCAACATTAGCAACATAACTGTTCAGGAAGTAAGGTAAACTAGAAATAATCGCTACAATATTATGCTTCTGTATATAAGAAAGCATGGCAGATTCATCTTTGACATCCAGGGCGACGGTTTTGATTTCCGGTACTGCATGCATCAAGCGAGTAACATCGGTTCCAGCAAACTTCAAATCCGCTAAATGAATCTCATAATCTTTGCTTTCCGCTAATAAACAGGCGATTAAACTACCAATCTTTCCTGCCCCAGTTATCATGACTTTGTACATAAATCCCTCTTCTAGTTCTGTAGCGAAATGCCATCCTACACAAAATCAGAGTTATTGAATAGTTGAGTAAAAAGCAATTTTTAGCGTGTGTAAAAAACTTGACCTTTTGCACGCGCTGCTCTATCGTCAACGACATTTTAAATGGGTTGCAAAATAATAATGAATCAAGCTGCTATTGCCAGGAAGACTACCAGCTGGTTATATGCTTACACGCTGAAACAAACACTCCTTCCATTGTTAGCGGGTTTACTAATTCCTTTTGGATTTGCACCCTTTCACGTTCCAGGACTCGCCCTACTTGGCATTGCTATTTTATATGGGCTTGTACAAACAACCACCTTCAAAACTGCATTTCGTATAGGCTTCCTATTCGGCTTAGGCTATCTAGGTTTGGGAGTTTCCTGGGTATATGTAAGCATTCATGAATACGGCCATCTAAATGAAATAGTATCGGCTTTCGTAACCTTAGTCTTTTTGTTTTTTTTGTCCTTATACCCTGCCTTAGTTTCAGGTTGCTATGCCGTATTAAGCAAACGTCGTTCTAAGATTTTTTCTTGCCTCTTATTCGCTGCTATTTGGTGTTTGGCAGAATGGATACGAGCCAACTCAATATGGGGTGGTTTCCCTTGGCTGTTGCTAGGGTTTGGGCAGATGGATACTCCCCTTAAATATTTACTACCCTTAATCGGGATTTACGGGGTTAGTTTTATGGCTTGTCTGGCCTCAACATTGCTGGCCACAAGCTTTTTTCCCTCTAAGAAATCCAGGTATCCATGGCTTATTGCGATTATGATCATAATGCTCAGCCCATTGGCATTAAAACATGTAGCGTGGTCTTCAGTAGATAATACACCCATAAGCGTTGGTGTAGTCCAAGCAAATCTTTCCATGCGTGATAAATGGAATGAATCGCTATTCTGGCAGATGCTACAAAACTATAAAGAAAATTTAGAAGCCTTAGTAGGAAAAAATCAATTAGTGATACTTCCCGAATCAGCCATCCCACTTCCTGAGAGTTACATCAGTGACTACCTGGATGAAATTCATACTAAGGCTACATCTATTGGTAGTGCAGTTTTACTAGGTATACCGCAGGTAACTGCGGATGACTCACAATACTATAATACCATGACCAGTTTAGGAGATGCTCAAGGCTCTTATTTGAAGCAACATTTAGTGCCATTTGGCGAATTTATTCCAGGATCTTTTAATTGGTTTTTTGATTGGTTTTCCCTGCCAAAAGCTAACATGAAGGCAGGCAATAAGAAGCAAACTTTAATTCAAGTGCTGCATCATCCAATTGCTACTTTAATTTGCTACGAACTTGCATACCCACAATTATTACGCGCTCAATTACCAGAGGCAGAATGGATTGTTTCTATAAGTGACGACGGCTGGTTTGGACACTCTTTTGCCATGTATCAACATTTACAAATGGCGCAAGCTCTTTCACAACAAATGGCTAGATATCAAGTGGTTGCAAATAACGACGGACTATCGTCAGTTATTAACAACGAAGGTGAGATTATAGCTTCACTTCCTGCGTTCAGTTCGGGACGTCTAGAAGCAAGTATTTATCCAGCTACCGGCGCATCACCATGGGTAAACTATGGAGATACTCCTGTACTCTTGATCATAGGTTTCATCCTATTAAGTGCTGTTTGGTTGAACGTTAGGAAATAACTTTATCAAGCTCAGGGACTTAGTGCCTCTTAGTTGATAAGGATGCATAGTTTTACAATCCTAATTTCCGCCTATTGCTGCAAAACACAAGAGGGGGTATTCTAACCAACCTGTGAATTTTAATTTGTAAACCATGGATAACAGCTATAAACCTCAAGAAATAGAAGAACAAGCCCAGCAGTTTTGGCTAAAAAAACAGTTGTTTAATGTTACCGAAGACCTCAATAAAGAAAAATTCTACTGCTTATCCATGTTCCCATACCCCAGTGGGTCGTTGCATATGGGGCATGTGCGCAATTACACCTTAGGGGATGTAATCTCTCGATATCAACGAGCATTGGGCAAGAATGTCTTGCAACCTATAGGCTGGGATGCATTCGGCTTACCTGCAGAAAACGCTGCGATAAAACATGGAATTCCACCTGCCGAATGGACAAAAAAGAACATTTCTTCGATGAAAGAGCAATTTCTAAAATTAGGAATTGCTTATGATTGGAAACGTGAATTAGCTACCTGTGATCCAGATTATTACCGTTGGGAACAGTGGTTTTTTATAAAACTCTTTGAAAAGGGGTTAGTTTATAAAAAAAATGCCATTGTGAATTGGGATCCCGTAGACCAAACTGTTCTTGCTAATGAGCAGGTTGTTGATGGACGTGGTTGGCGTTCTGGTGCTTTGGTTGATCATAAAGAAATCTCACAATGGTTCATAAAAATTACCGCCTACGCGGATGAATTATTAAATGATTTAGATACACTTGAAGATTGGCCTTCGCAAGTAAAACAAATGCAGCGCAATTGGATTGGACGCTCGGAAGGCAGTGAAATATATTTTAAAGTTCCAGCCTTCGGCAAACGGTTAAAGGTATATACCACCAGACCAGATACTTTAATGGGCGCTACCTACCTTGCAGTTGCCCCAGATCACCCTATTGCTGCTCATGCTGCAAAAAATGACCCCAACGTGAAAG
>CAMAYX010000163.1 GCA_945862405.1 Legionella genomosp. 1 | reverse complement strand
AATGCAAGCAATGAAGACCTTTCTGAATTCCTCAATTTTGATCTAAAGTTAACGCAGGGTGAATTAATGGAGTCGTTGACTTATCGATTCCAAAATAATAGAGCCGGTCTTTTTGAAATAGATATGAAAGTATTGGCGCAGTTATTAAGTGAAGAAATAGGTTTTGTCTATAACCAGCCAATTGATGTCAGTCTTAGAGCGCAGTCTGATGATGGGGGTGTGCTATCGAGTTGGACTACACCCATTACTGCCGATATTTTAGCAATTCCAGATGTGAGTAGGCTAATTGGCACAACTCAAAATCCACACGACCAAAACTACAGAGAAGAAATATTTGGTGATAACGATTTTGCAAACTCTGCGGAATCTAGCGACTTTAATTTTATCGCGCCAGATTATGAATTCGTGACATCGACAAACGCGAGCTTTAATAATTCGAGCTTTAATGATGACCCACTAAGTGCATCCTTTAAAAATATATTTGGCACTATAGGTAATGACACCATCTACGCTCCAGAACCGACGAGCGGTAATGTTGGATCAATATTATTTGGGTCTCAAGGGCAAGATTATTTATATGGTGGCTCAGGCAACGACATGCTGATTGCAAGCCAAGGGTTTGATACGATGCGCGGTGGGCAGGGTGCTGATTTATTTGTTATATCTAAAGATATCTTATACGATCAATATGCTAAGACTCAGATGGACGATTTATTAAATACTATCATTGGTCCAGCTAACGGCTTATCCGAAAAACTATTTAGTCATTTTTATCCAAATAATCCTAGCGAACCCAATGAAATCAGTATTGCAGGATATGTGCGTGATTTTACTATTTCGGATAGAATCAATTTTTCCGATTTTAATAAGGATTCATTGAGTCACGTTAAGCTTGACGACACACATTCTTTCGTATACTCCCAAGAAGCAAATAGCTCACCTGTCGGTGTTCTTGTTAATTTCTCTTTTTCTCAAAATGGTGCTTTTAATGAAACTGATTTTATCGCGCATCAAATCCAGTCAGCTTAGTAATAGATATAAAAAACTCATACTAATTTTATTTTTAGTATCTCCAGCTCTAAGTCATTCACAAAATAGTCAAACCTTTGATGTTTATAGCAAAAACCGACTAAATGAAGCAGTAGATAGTTTAGTGACCTTAGCTGAAAACTCAAATCGTGCTGCACCGTTCACCACCTTGCGAACTGATATCAATACTGTATTTAACTCTGTTCCCGCAGTACTAAAAACAATAGATTCAATCAACGCACTGCAAAATCAGAAAACAGAGGCTTTTGCCGCATTTCTTCCAAAAGTATCGGTCTCTGCCGGTGCTGGAACAAAGGACCAGCGCACTACTACGTATTCAAGTGATGGTAACTCATCATCAAAATCGATTTCTGCGTCCCAATTAATTTATGATTTTGGGACGTCAACATCTGCTTATTCATCGGCAGAAGCAAAACTAAGTGCAACCGAATACGCTGCTTATACTCAACGAAGCGAAATCTTGCTGCAGATGATTAATGCTACTTTGGATTATCAAAAATCAAAACAAAGTCTAGTATTTACTCAAGGATTTATTGATACACGTAAAGATTTTCTAGAAATCATGCGTCAAAAAGAAGATCTTGGTGCTGGTAGTAAGCTTGATATCATTAGAGCGAGAACCAAATTATCTGAAGCATTAGATGAATTACCGGTGGCAGAAAAAAAATTAATAATCTCTCAAGCAACGTATAAAAATCTTTTTGGATTTATTCCAAAGTTAAAAGAAATTTCATATCAAACCCCTCTTAATTTAATCGTAGAAATAAACAAAAAACCCGATGATATTATTGCGAACATTAACGCATATAAAGAGGCCGACAATATCGCTCGTTCACTGAAAGAAGATTATTTTGCAAGTCGCGGTCGTTTATTTGGCGCGGTGACCGTGGAAGCGTCGAGAACGTTATCTAGAGATTATCCGCTTAATCAAAATGCTGTTAATTCTGCGATGGTGGTTTATCGCGCTGATATTTTTGCTGGCTTTGCACAAAGTGCGCGTGCAAAAGTAATGGCTGCAAAAGCGAGTGAGGCGGAGTTTGAAAGAGATCGTGTAGGACGCGATTTAATTAAACGATTAGAAGTTGCACAAGCCGATGTTAATTCTACCCAGGCTGCATTTCGGACGCGTTTAGATTTGTTAAAGGGGTCCCAAGCAACAGATATTGCGACGCGTGAATTATTTTTACTAAATAGAGGCACACTGACCGACGTATTTAAGGCCCAAGAGGATGTGTTTTTTGCAGCGCAAAAACTAATTGCCGCTGATTTTGATCGAAAAATTGCTATTTATACGTTTTTACATTTAAGCGATCGTTTAATTGAATTATTTGATCTAAAAATTTAATCGTTAGTATGGACACCATTTCAATTGAAGATCTTGTTTATGAAATTTCATCTCGGTTTGATGCTTCAATTACACCTTCAGAGGTTCGCTCCTTAGTCGGATCTAAAGAATTAGGTTCCTTTGATTTTGATGATTTATTTGAAGTTCTATCGGAAGCGGGTATTGATCATGAATCGATAGAGTCATTAGCAGCAATTAACTTTGATCGATTTGTTGGGGTTGGATTATTTTTTTCAGATACTCATCAATATATTTTTTCAAGAGATGCGATTCAAGAAGTTGTTGTATTTCAAAACTTTAAAGATAAAAAAAATAAAATTTTATGGAATGATTTTTTAGAATCATCCGAAGTTGAAGCCAGTTCTAAGATCATCCGTTTTTTTGAGCGTCAAGAAGAGGCCTATGGCGCAATTCCTGGTATTGAAACGCATTGGTTTTTCTCTCCAATTTGGAAAAATCGTCGTTTTTTATTTCAATCTGGACTTGCCGCACTTCTCACTAATCTTTTTGCACTTGGAACATCCATGTTTTCGATGGTTGTTTATAACAAGATAATTCCTGCGCAAGCGATGTCATCGTTAGCTGTTCTTGTCACAGGAATGGCCTTTTTGTTATTAGCAGACTATGCCGTCAAAGTTTCCAGAGCCAAATTTCTGGGCGTTGCGGGTGTCGAGGCAGATATTACGATTGCAGATCGACTGTTTACCAAGATCATCGATCTTCAATATAAATCCAAAAAGGGTTCGGTGGGATCTTTAGCAAATACCCTGAAGGAATATGAACAAATTCGAGAGTTTTTTACCTCTGCTACGCTCGTGACAATTATTGATATGCCCTTTGCAATTATCTTTTTGATTTTTATTGCCATTGTGGGTGGTTGGATGGCGGTACCCGTTTTTATTGGGATTGCCATACTGGTTGGCGCTACCCTTTATATACAACCAAGAATGAAAAAGATATCAGAGTCTTCGTTTGAGGATGGCCAAAATAAACACTCGGTTTTAGTTGAAACCCTGTCTGGCCTTGAAACGGTAAAAATGTTGGGTGCTGGTGGACTGTTAAGAAGAAAATTTAAGGTAGTTTTAAATCGGCAAGCAGTCATATCTGAACAAACTAAAAAACACACCTATTTTGCAACTAACCTAACAGCCGAAGTCCAACAAGGCGTTCAAATTGCGGTAGTGGCGGTCGGTGCATTGGTGGTGAGCGAAGCGTCCGCTGGCTACGGAGCAATTATCGCTTGCACCATTTTATCGGGTAAGGCTTTAATGCCTTTTGCACAGGTAGCGCAACTATTGCTTCGGTTAAATCAGGTATTGACCGGTTATAAAGCATTAGATGAGTTAATGAAACAACCATCTGAACACGACGAAGGAATTTCGTATCTTCCTAGAACTAATCTTGTCGGTTCCGTTGAATTTCGTTCCGTTGAATTTGCCTATCCAGGCCAGGATGGGAAGGCGCTTGATAGTGTTTCTTTTGATATTAAATCGGGTGAACGTGTGGCCATTGTTGGTAGGGTCGGTTCTGGTAAGACAACAATCGGAAAGTTAACAGCTAAACTTTTTGAACCGGAAAAAGGATCAATTTATATTGGTGGAGTTGACATTCTCCAGCTTGATCCTTCTGAGGTTCGTGAGAATATTGGATATGTTTCACAAGAGCCTTGGCTAATCGCAGGAACGATTGAGCAAAATATTACGCTTGGTGCATCAGAAGTATCTACGGAAGATGTGATCTGGGCATCCACTCTTTCTGGGGCATCTGATTTTATTGATCAGCATCCAAAAGGCTATAAGCTCCACGTACGGGAACGAGGAGAGGGTATATCCGGTGGCCAAAAACAATGTATCACCATTGCCCGAGCATTAGTGAGGCGACCCAAAATTCTAATTTTTGATGAGCCTACAAGCAGTATGGATGCACGAACTGAAAAGACATTTATTGATTCTTTCCGCCAACAAAAGTTAGAGTCAACACTTATATTAATTACTCATCGAACATCATTGCTATCGCTGGTTGATAGAGTTATTGTTATTGATAATGGCAAAATTGTTGGTGCAGGTCCCACGGCAGCATTTTTAGGTGCCAAAATAAAACCGGGTGAACCTCAAAAAGCCGATATTTCAGCGCTTGATAAATAAATTTATATCAAGCCTATTTTGGATTGAAAAAGGACATCAGTGTTTAATCATATTAAAAATATCGTTAAAAGAATTATTGCGTTTTTAAAATCATGTATATCTTTTTTAATGGTATTCCAAAAGGAAATTCGTACTAAGGAAGGCAAGACCCGCTTAAGAAATAACTTAAATAAAATTTCGTATTATTCTAAGTTTGTTTTACGCGAAACGTTCTCATATGATATTGAGAATAGAGAGCGTATGACTTCGCAATTCCTTTTTATCATTTTCGGTATTTTTGTTATAGGAATATTCTGGTCTGTGCTTGCAGAGCTTGATCAGGTAGTATCGGCACAAGGTAAGGTCATATCCTCTGGACGATTGCAAGTGGTTGAGCACTTTGAAGGTGGCCGTGTTCAAAAAATCCATGTTAAAACAGGGCAAGAGGTTAATAGTGGCGATTTATTAATTTCGTTGGTACCGATTCAAGCCGAAGGTGAGTTTAATGTTGCCAAAGAAAATAATGCTGGCTTGGCTATTCGTTTAGCGCGACTGAATGCCGAATTAAGCCAAACAAATAAACTTGATTTACCAGCTGAGATCTTAAAAGACTATCCGGATATTGTACGTACCGAACTAGCCCTACTAAAGGAGAAACAGTCGTATTTTCAATCACAGCAACTTCAAAAAAGGAATGATATCGCTTCTGCTAGAGCTCGGTTTAATTCAGCAGATTCTGGACTATCTGCCGCAAAAGAGGAGACTAGGGTTGTTAAGCAACTTGTTGAGCGGGGATTAGAGGCTAAACTGTCCCTTGTAAGAGCTGAAAAATCATTAGCAGAAGCAACTTCAGCAATGCTAGTTGCGAAAGAGGAAATTTTAAAAGCCGAGCAAGCTTTATCATCTTTTACCAAAGAGTATCAAACTAATCTCTTAAATGAGATTACAAAAAGTAGATCTGAATTTAGCTCTTCGCGTGAAAATGTTCGTATAAGTGCTGATAAAAGCGATCGGACTACTTTACGATCTCCTGTTTCAGGGACAGTCAATCGAATCCTGGTAACAACTGAGGGCCAAACAGTAAAAGCCGGTGAGCCTGTTGCTGAAATTGTTCCCAGCGGTTCCTCAGTCATTATTGAAGCAAAAGTGACTCCGGCAGATATTGGATTTGTCAGGCTCAAGCAGCGTGCACTCGTAAAACTGACAACGTATGATTACTCCATCTTTGGTGCACTTGATGGTTTTGTTAGCGTAATCGGATCAGATAGTATTACGGAGGAAAAAGGTGAACAATTCTACGTTGTTAAAATTGAGTTAGCTAGCAATTATGTTGATTCAGGAAAAAATATGACAATCCTGCCAGGTATGATTGCTCAAATTGATGTTATTACTGGGAAGAGAACAATTTTCAACTATATTTTCTCGCCGCTCACAAAAGTTATGCAAGAATCTTTTCGAGAAAAATAATCTATGCAGTTAACTTTTTATTCTGTAGTATTTTTATTTATATGTTGTTTTAGCAATATTAGTGGTGCCCAAGAAAAGACTAAAGTAATACTAGCTACAGGCACTGCGTTTTCAATAACAAAAAATGGTTTTCTTCTCACATCGGCACATATTTTAAATGAGAAGGATAAATTCGAAGTTATTATTCCAGGAAAAAATATATCAATTCCTGCACGTTTAATAGCTCTAGATCGAACTGCAGATTTGGCACTACTTAAAATTAACAATGCTACTATTCCTTTGCCAATCATTGACTGGACAAAT
>CAMAYX010000162.1 GCA_945862405.1 Legionella genomosp. 1 | reverse complement strand
GTTTTTTAGATAAAATAACCGGCTTCAGAAAAAAAGTATGGATTTCACGGTATGTTATGGTCTGCTCTTTCAAGAATTCATGAAGTATTCTCGCCTGATGAAATTAGACGAGGACGAGAGTATGTGCAAAAAGGGCAAGTATTAAATATCCGCTTGAGTGACGGATTGATTAAAGCGAGAGTAAAAGGCAGCGTTAATCAAATATATAATGTTCACCTCGATTTAAAATCATGGCCTGCTTCACCCTCACACTGCAGTTGTACCTTTCAGAAAAACTGCAAGCATGCAGCAGCATGTCTTTTTGCGCTAGAAGTTAGAGAAACGCAAAGCGTTAATGGTTTTTCGGCAGAAAGTAGTACTGAATTAATGCATCGCGAAGAGTTGTTTGATGCGGATGATATGGAATGGTATTCCCAGCTCAATGCAAGCGGGCATGATTTTTTCTCTTACCAATTGGGGATATTAGTTGATGGCCAAAAAGTAAGTATAGTTCCTTTAGTAGCTGATTTAATCAGCCGCTGGAATGAAGAAACCCTAGAGGGGGTTTCTGAAAGCGTGATTCTTAAATTACCTTTAACTCCCAATAAAATTTTGAAAGTAACCCTTGGCCGTATAAAACCGCTGTTGCGATTATTGTTGCAATATGGGAATCGTAAAGCAAAAGACGAACAAACACTGCGTATTAAAAAATATCAATTATTGTTGATGATGGAGGCTGAGCAAGCTTTGGCAGCCACTGCTGCTCGTTGGCATGGTACGGACGAATTGAGGGCAAAACTCAATGTCCTCACGATCATTGACACGCTACCTGTAGTTGAAATACCAAGTGGTTTGCATGCTACTTTACGCGATTACCAACATCAGGGATTGAATTGGCTGCAGTTTTTAAGAAACAATTATTTAGGCGGCGTTTTAGCTGACGATATGGGCCTAGGTAAAACAGTACAAACCCTAGCTCACTTACTTTATGAAAAAGAACAAGGACGTCTTGATAAAGCCTGTCTTATTATTGCTCCCACCAGTTTAGTCATGAATTGGTTTGAGGAGGCACGGAAATTTACGCCTGCATTAAGAGTATTAATTTTCCATGGTTCCGAGCGTCATAAAGATAAATTCAATGAGTACGACGTTATTGTTTCTACTTATGGCTTGATGCAACGGGATAAAAAACGTTTTCTCGAGTACACCTTTTATTATTTAATCTTGGATGAAGCCCAATCCATTAAGAATGCGCGCACGAAAACAACACAAATCGTCCAGCAGCTGAATGCTAAGCATCGTTTGTGTTTAACGGGAACGCCTTTAGAAAACCATTTAGGCGAATTATGGTCGTTGTTCCATTTTCTAATGCCTGGTTTTCTGGGCACTACTCGCCAATTTCGCCAATGTTTTCGCACACCCATAGAAAAAAATGCTGATATGGAGAAGCAACATTTACTGGCAAAACGTATAAAGCCTTTTATGTTGCGTCGTACCAAAAATGAAGTAGCCAAAGAATTACCGGCTAAAACAGAAATGACACGATCCATTGAATTGATTGGCGCACAGCGTGATCTGTATGAAGCGATCCGCATGTCCATGGAGAAAAAAGTCCGTGAGGCGATTGCTAAACATGGATTGGGCAAAAGTCAGATTGTTATTTTGGATGCCTTGTTGAAGCTTCGCCAAGTGTGCTGTGATCCGCGCTTGGTTTCTTTACCAGATGCCTCCATGGCGTTTGGCTGCTCCGCTAAAATGGACGCGCTCATGAACTTGCTCGATAACCTTATTGTTGAGGGCAGACATGTTCTGGTTTTTTCTCAATTTACGAGCATGTTGCGTTTGATTGAAGAAGAACTGATTCAACGAAATTATGGTTACTTGAAACTTACTGGCCAATCAAAGAACCGGCAAGGATTAGTGAATAGTTTCCAAGAAGGAAAAGCTCCCATATTTTTGATCAGCTTAAAAGCCGGGGGTACTGGATTAAATCTAACACGAGCCGATACGGTGATTCACTATGACCCTTGGTGGAATCCAGCCGTGGAAGATCAAGCCACCGATCGCAGTCATAGAATTGGTCAAGAAAACCCGGTGTTTGTGTATAAATTGATAAGCTCGGGAACGGTAGAGGAAGCTATACTCACGATGCAGGAGAAGAAACGCCAAATCTTGGAAGGAATTTTCTCTCTGGGCGGTGCAGAACCTTTAAAACTAACCGATGCGGACATATCGCAATTGTTCATGCCATTGCCAGAGTAAAATGTACATCTCTATTCGGAGACGGAAGCTGATCTCGCTTAATTCCTGACAAAAAAAAGGTGCTCTCAGCGAGCACCTTTTAAGAATAGAACGTAACTTAGATTTTTGTTCACTTCGCTAGGTGTATCGTCGTGTGTATCCCCGCGGAGTGCAGTTTTCATTGACGTTGTTAGCGCGCGAGTATCTTTAGGCTCTGTTTCCACCAGTTTCAACCGTGCTTCAAACGCGTTGAGCGTTTCTTTAACCGCTGCTGGCAATGCTGTTAGTTCGCGGAAATTTTCGCGTTTGGCATTCTCTAAGCCTTGAGCCAAGTACACCATCCTGGAGATTTGCTCTTGAGTATAATCTCCACCACTAGCCTTCATTACAGCATTGATGTCTGCAACCTCAGTCAACAATTCCCTAAGTTTGGAACTTGCTACTGCGTCAACATTTACACCCCAAGTTACAACATTATTGGCAGTAAAATGTTGTGGTGGAATAGTAGATGTAATCCTAGATACTGCTTCAAAGGTTTCCAATGGAATATCCATTTCCACTGAGTCGAGAGCCTTTTCATTGATAGCCTTTAAACAAGTGGGAATAATTTCCTGGAATACCTCAGATTTCACGCCTACCGTGGGACTATAATTACTTGCTTGAGCATATTGAGCATACAATACAGCCTCTTGTGGATTGAGCTGCTTGAAGAAATTGACGATTTCTTCGGTCTGACATTGGACTGGCAAACCATAAACAATCTCGCGTATGGCCGGATCTTTAATGCTGTCAATTCGCGCATTAATATCTTTTGTAAACGTTTCAGTGGCACTAGCTCCAGTAGGGAGAGGTGCTTGCATCTGACAAATACCGTTTAATTGCTGCTTAAACGCACGAACTTCTTGTTGCAATGTACTTGAAAAGAGGTTCCATTCTTTCGAAATTTGCCCGTCAATTTTATCTAATACGGCATAAGTTTTCCGTACAGCATCTACCATTTTCTCACGGTCAACTGGATCTGCCTTTAATACGGCATCCATTTCTTTTTGCGCTGCACTCAATGCCTCCATTTGTTGCTTGCGACCTTCGCTTGGCGAGCCTTTCCACCAACTAACCGAACGTTTTTGCTGGTAGCCGTCAACAGTAGCCTTCAAACCGTCACCAATTTTCTGCAGGTCAACTTGATCTAATGGAATGGTTGAATATTGCTTCCAACCCTGTTCCATCCTTTGGCTACGATTTAAATCAGCACGATTGAAAGCGCTCTCCAGTAAGTGAATATTAGGATCGCTTGATGCTGCCATTAGTTTCTGTAGCTCAGGGAAGTTATAATCGTAGGCAATTTTACTTCTATTCGCGATGTCTAATAATTGAATGTTGGGAACCCCATTTTCAGGTGTTTTTAGGAGGAATGCTAATAATCCCTCGGGGTCTTTCATAAGCTTTACAGCTTGCAAATTAACATTCTTTACTTTGTGATGTTGGTCGACGATAGGATTTTTATGATTTAAGTGATTAGAGCTTACTTCAGATTCAAGCAGAGACGGATAGTCTACCATGCCTGCCTTAGTGCAAACCGCAGCCAAATCTTGGCCGACCTGATTTGCATAAAACTCTAGAAAATGACAGCTCATCCTGCCTTTGTGGGTGTAGACATTACCTTTTTGAGCTGGATCCAGAATAAAAAACTCATCAAAATGTGGAGACTCTTTAATGATTTGGTAATGGCTTTCAAATCGTCCATTAATTTCTTCTTGCTGCTCTTTGCTCAATTTTTGCGACATGCCAAGATCCGCATGATGATCATTAATATACTTATGCAAAGCATCTTCGACTGGCTCACCTTTCGATAATGCAGTTTTAACGATGGTAGCAATCGCGTTACTGTTCTCTTCTACATTGAAAAATTTTGCCAAATCATCGTTTGATATATTGTTGGTTTTGCAAAATAAAGCAACCTCAGCCAGGAAAAACTGAACCTTAATGGACATTTTATTGACTTCGGCGGTTGACACCCCTGACTTTAATGGTCCATTTGATGAATAGAACGAACTATCCTTAGGCCAGAATTCAGCACTGAGGGTGCTATCGATAATATTAGAAACCCACTCTTCGGGTTGGGTATTTTCATCTGGCATGAGCGACGCGTGCACAAATTGTAATGTTAGTGGCGTGTCTTGGTAGTTGCTGGTAGCCAAAGATACTAGTGGATTGATTTTTTGTAGTTCAGCTAAAAGAATGGCTCGCACTTTCTCAAAGGTTTCTTTTTGTGCTTCAGTAGGCTCACCAGTGAGTTCTACTAAAGTACTTACGTCAATATTTTGCTTTTCCATTTCCTTGAGGGCGGCTTCTACAACGCCATCTTGAGAAGATGCTTTGTTCACCGTGGCATCTTCTAACTCAGTCCGCAACACTGCACCCAAACCAGTGGTACTTGTTCCCAGATGCCTACCTGAGCGAGTCACGCGAAAGGCTGGACTTTTAAATCGGGTATAGGAATCTTCACTTTGAGGGGAGAGATAGACTGCGAATGCATTTTTTGCTTTTTCTAATAACTTATGTACGCCATCAGGGATATTAGGGAATGAACCACCCATGTCATTGCGGATGTCGGTATTTTCAACCAAGGATTGAACCATTGGAATGTACTGGTTAATTTGCCGCAGACGGTCTTCTTTCGCTTTTAATATTTCGGCGTAAGCGCTAGCCCCAACGCCTTTTTGCAATTTTATAGCTGCAATGTCTGCTTCGAGCTTTGCTTTGTATTCGTTTAACTGAACTAAAGCAGAAGTATGGCCTGGGCTGCCATAAAAAAAGCTTTTTAATTCAAGCGCTGTTTTACAGGTATTGTCCGAAGCAATTTCATCGCCACCAACGATTGGGAAAATCAAGTGCACTCGACCACGGTCATCAATATGAATGTAGTTGAATTCATTAGGTTCTTTAAAATCTATAATAGGCATGATTGTCACCGTAGTTATCTATTATCTATACAATTATAGTATAGAAAAGTGAGTATAAAGTATGGATAGTTCCATACCACTTATCCATTTAACTTAAACGTACTTTCTTCGTCCTGTGCTAGTGTAATATCTTGAAATCTTTCCTTCATCGCCCGGAAATCTTTTGGTTCTGCTCTAACTTTATGTAATTGATCTTCAAACTTAATTAGGTAGTCTAATACAGTAACGGGCAATTGGCTCATTTCGGCATCATTCTCCATGTAAGCTAATTTTATTCGCTGCGCTAACTCGACCATATGTTGAATTTGTACTAGTGTAAAATTTTGACCAGGATTCTTGTTTAATAAGGCTTCAACGTTCATGGCGTCCATGAGAATTTCACCAAATACTGGAACTTGTAATGCTGTGATGTTGATACCCCAAGCGCGTACATTTTGTTCGGTAAAAATCTCGGGTCTAATCTGTGCTGATAATTCAGTTAGTTTGTCATATTCTGCCGGTGTTACTGTGGCTTCGAATTGACGCAAAACAGACTCATTGTAGGCTTTGAATGCGTCGGGAATGGTATCTGTTAATAAGGTATTTTTATCAAGGTCTGTTGTGATTTGTCGGAATTCCAAACTCAAATAACTGGCCACAGAACGTGCCTCGAGTTCCGTTAGAGTATCGAAGAAGGCAATACCATCTTTGGTTTGGTAGTGAGCAGGTAATTCTCTTACAATAGCTCGTATGCTTGGATTTTTTATTGCGTTCAAGTTGTCCCTAATTTCCAAATCAATCGTTTCCTTGAGCGATGTGCCATTTTGAAACTTGGCATTTTCTAGTTCGTATATCGAATTTAACTGTTTCCGTAATTCGCGCACTTCAAGCTCACCTCGTTGCTAGTTTGTAACGGATAAAATTTTGATTTTCCCATCTTTCTATTTTTTATCAGGATATGCCGTAGCCTATTTTTTGATTCCACCTCGTTGCTAGTTTCTAATTATCTTCCAAGTCAGTTCCAATAAGGTTTCCTGCTGTATGATGTTGCTCGGTGCAAAGTTAATAGAATTGGAGAGCCTCCTGGATGAAGCCACGCTACAACTGGATCCCTACTGAATTATCGCA
>CAMAYX010000161.1 GCA_945862405.1 Legionella genomosp. 1 | reverse complement strand
AATATAGTGAGCTTGCTCTCCTGTTGCGCCTGTTGAATACCGTGCTTTAATAACTCATTGAGCAAACCCACGGCGAAAAATAATGGTGCTAATGGTATTGTTAAACTCGAAGTAGCCAATAATCCTAGAGTTCCCAAAAAAATCATTGTATACACCAATGAACGCATAAACTGTAATTGTTTAAATTCCCACTCATTAAGTAAAATCTGCGCTTCCTGAGGAGATGCTGTTTTTAATTTTTCTTGAAATGCTTGGTATTCTTTCTGGTGATAAAAAATCATTACTAATACATCAAAGCACTGGGCGGCAACTTCCAATTGTAATCCACGCCTTCCGGCCTCATTTGAAACGCGAGATGTCCACCAAAAAAATTGAATTAAATTACAAGTTCCCCACAGTAGATCATTGGTTAATCGCAGATATATCTCTGGATGTTCGAGAAATGACTCTTGTTGTGGTTTACTTAAAAAGACCATTAACTGGCTTAAGAACCTAGTGTAATAGAGTAAAAAACTTAAATATCCCATCGGGGCATCAAACACTGCAAGGCGATTTTGTGCCATGATGTTTTCGGCAGTAACTAAGTATTTTACCGTACGTTTGCTATTATTGATGCGCAAACGGTTTGTGTTGATATAGGTTAAGCTAGTGTTAAAAAAAGTGAATGACTTGGTGACATTACTCTCGGATACATCATCTTTTTGGGTGCTCATAGTTAAGGGACGTTTGAGAATTTCCCTTATCCTAGATTCATCATGCTGACTAAAAGATGACGTTTAAATGACAGTTTTGTAATTAAAGCTGGTCATTGTGACTGTGAGAGATGCGCAATGACGAATAAATAGCTATTTTTTAAGGACCATAAAATAGGCACTTACGTAATCGGGGATGTTTTTATTTTCGCGATAGCAGGTTTCTTTATTAGGATAAACACCTGATAAATAATCTATTTGGAATAAATTATCAGCAAAAGCACCGCCAGTATCCGCTAAAATTCCCAGTTTATGAATTTGTATACCTTTTGCGTCCTTATACTCAACCATTAGCAATTTTCCTAAGCCAAGCTGCTCAATATCACCTGCAAAAGTACATTCTAGATTCACAGTAATTTTATGATCCGCGTCTATACCATACCCTTTAACGCCATTTACCTGTTTAAAGTACCAATAGCGCTCCTGTTGATAGGGAGATTTTGTACGATCGTAGGGAATTTCGTTACTGCGATCGACATTATAGGTCCACCGGGTATTTGACCCTTTAAATTCTGCAACCACCGTTCCCTGTAACAGGGCTGACTCTAAATCATCTCGGCTAAAATACACCAAAATTGGAACATTTTCTTCTTTAAGCGCCCCTTTTAAAATCGCCTGCTTTCCGTATTTAAACCGTGTCAATTCGGGATGCGCTTTAGCTTCATCGAAGGATAATTTGGCCTCATCATTTGGCAAAGCATACATTGGGTAAGGAGTTTTGGTTGAGGGATCCATACTTCCCTTAGCCAGATGAACGTAATACTTGGTCATTAAAATTTTATCGCTGGGGATATTCGCTATTAAAGGCTTTGTGGTGTAGGTTTTTGCATGACGGACATCCGGGAGCCACTGTACAAAATCAAAGTGTTCTTTTAGAAATGTAGGATCATTTAATTCTTTTTGATGCTCGCAGATGAATCGTAAAGTAGCTTTTATCCTAGCCATAGGCACTGAAAAAACTTTACCGTCTTGAATGGCTACAGGATCAAATTGAGCGCCTTGATCTAGATAGGCCAATGTTTCGCGCGCAGTGGAGCACAAATCTTTAGCATTGGTAGGGTAGAGGCCGTTGAGATCGGGATTTGCAGATTTAAAGGTAGGTGCTGCAAATGCTGTCAGGCTAATGAGGGATATTAGTATGGAGTATACTATGTTCATAGGTCATTCACTGTCTTATCTTGATTACGTTAAGGATCCCCTGGTTTCGCGGCGCTGCATCAAGGCTACATTTTTCAAATTTTAAACGTAGCCTTGATGCAGCCGTTAGGCGTAATCAAGGTTCCTTTAAGAATTTCTAGTAATCGTCGCTGCCATTGTCAGGAACTACACGAGTGTTGCGTCCATAAATTACTAATATACGTTGTTTCACTTTGAGATTAATATCTTCAGCTTGGACAACTGAGATAATAGAGCCGCTGTTTAGACGAATAACGTATTCAAACCCATGGCTACGATTCACGGCATTATTATCACTTTCAGCTTCCAGACTATTGGGAGTTACTGGAGAGTTGCGTGTATGTAACCGCACTGCGCGCATAGAAATAATTGTGCCTGGAACTACTTTTTTGATCTTACCTACTTCTGCAGAATCATAATCGCCAGGAGGAACTGCTTTCGTACCACCGCAGTTGGTGAGACCAAAACAACACAAAAGAATACTAATAACACTCGCAAATTTTGTAAATTTCATCATTCTATCTCCATGCATATTTTTGCCCTGATGATATCATGATGATTGGATGAAGCAACTACTTATCGTCCTTGCCTCTAACTGACGGATTTACGCTTTGCCTCATCTTTGCGCACAAAAATCTGAGTATAGTAAGCCCAACCGCTCTTGCCATAAGCAATACCAATTCCGGTCAAGTTGTAATTGCCTAGTATGTTCCGTCGGTGACCAGGACTTGAAATCCACGCGTCAACCAGCTTTTTTGCGTTGGTTTTGTAATAAGCTACGTTTTCAGCCCCAGCCTTGTACTCTTTAATTTCATTATTAATATGTTGGATGCGTGTATTAAAATAACTATGACCAAATGGAATGGATTTCTTGGCCATAGCTAAACTGTGGTGAGCTGCTTCAGCTGATATAACGGAATTCATTTTTAAAGGTGGTAGATGGCGTTGGGCACGGTACTCATTAACATAGTGCAAGATCATATCCGGAGTTATTCCCTGCTCACTTACATGACTAGCATCAATCGTCTTAAATGCTGATTGGCTTAAAAATAAAATCGAAGAACACAAAAAAGCTTTAATCACTAATTTCAATTTATGCATTACAACTCACCCATTTTTTTTGAGGTGGGTATTTTGGTAATTTATTTTACATTTGTCCAGTGCTAGGTTGGCAAATTTAAACATTGATACAATCCTTCTACGATGTGAAACAATAACTTAGGACAACGGCATACCAGAGGCGGAGACTTTTTTATTCACATTGCTTAATTTATACATATCGCAGCTTAAGGTTTCATTATGGTTCATGAAAACCCAATACCACCAGAAGGCATGGGCCTTTAGCAATAACATTGATTTTATGCTGCATGCACATATCTATAGCTCTATTGCTTTCTGCTCCAGGCTGCATCCATATGTTATGAATCCCTTTTGAAATAGCTTGTTCTACTATTTTTTCGGTAACACTAGGTTGGGTGATGATGGATAAGCTCTCAACGTTGTCGGGAAGCTCCGACACTTGATGGAAACAATGCAGGCCTTCAACGACCGTTTGTATTGGATTTAAAGGATAAACTGTTTTATGGTGCTGCACGTAACAACGCAACACTTTATTGCCATATTTATTGCGGTTATTGGAAGCACCAGCAACTGCGAATGCTGGCGCTGCGAGAAATGATTGTATTTTGTCCATCCTTAGACCACTCCTAATTTGATTGACTGCACTAAGATTGAAGCACACTCAGAACACCCTGCTCTTGCATTAATTGATCCATGGCTTCATGCAAACAAGGGATGTTCAGTTTTAAATTTCCTTGATGATCAATCCATTGTAATTTTTCAATAATCTCTCTAGTGCGATGCCCTTCTCCGTAAAGAGCATGCTGCAAAATTTGCTTAAGATCAGCCGTCGCATAGCTGAGATTACTTTTTCTCCAGCCACCAAAAAGTCCCAGTTGTTCACTTAAAAATTGCTTTTCATAAGTTGTTCTGAACGATGCTAGTAGTTCAGCCTCGCTGACGATAACAGGTTTTTGTTCTGCCACATCCAGATCAGGAGGTGAAAAGTTGTACTCCAATTTGAATCGATTGTAAAAACGCTCTGCTAATAAAGCATGTAGTCTTGCTGTCGGGTGAACATCATCCCAAAACATATATCCTGGAGCAGAAGACGTTCTATCCTTATGGATACTAAAATCCCTTGATTCAGTATATGGGGTTTTAAGTTTATCTTTCTCAAACCCAAATTCTTCAGGATTTTCATATACCTCCGTGAAAAGCCCACCTACATCAAATATTTCAACAGAAGCATGTGGATAGGTTTCAGCCAGCTTTTTAGCAGCTAACGCTAATTGCTCATTGAAATATACAGAACATTCGCGAGCATTATTTTGCTCTTCAGCGCTTTTGGCTTGGTATCTGGGCGTTAACGAAAGATCGGGCAAATTAAATAATACAAAATGACGATAACCATTTTGAATTAACGTTTCAGCATTTTGTATACGTGCTTTTACTGCACTATCCACTTCAGCTTTAGACGGTCGCGCGTTCACGGTCATAAGATCGTTAGCACCTGACCATTCAACGACTAAGGTTTCTGCCTTATGTTGCACAGACACTTCGTGAGCTTTGTCATCCCCTAATAAACGTTCACGCATATAATTTAGCGTGGATAATATTAGTCTAGTGAAATAACGAACAATACTATAACTGGGAAGCCAGCTATAATCATAAGCCGTCAGGCCGCCTTCATCATAGTTTCGTACAAAATCTTGTCCTTTGTAGCGCACGGTACGATCATTATCTAGAAAGTAAGAGTTTTCTACTAATTTTGCGATTCTAGGATCTCTACCAAGAACATCATCCGCCAAATCTGCAGACGCTTGTGGTGTAGGTTGGTGTGGTTTTGCACGCGTATGCATTTCACCATCTAAAACATCATCGGATAAGTCCGTAGAATCTTCTGGTTTAAGATTATCAGGATTTCGTTCAGCTTCACCAATAATAAATTGGTCAGCTACCATGGCGCTCACATGATCAGTCCAGGCTAAGCCATTGGTAAATCGTCCTAATGGGGAATGCTGGCTTAATCCGCTGAGGTAGCTCATAGAAAATACCCAACATAAATAACGACGAGCAAGTGTTCCTCTATCGGAAAGAGAATCACCCATCATTACAAAACGCGAAATTTTAGATGGTTTCATCGGTTACACCTTGCAAAAATTAAATTTTAGAAACAAAAGCATTTCCTTTTATATAAAACCGTAAAAGCCGATTGGCCCATTGCTTTGCATATGGAACACCAATCCGTTTGGATTTTACCATTTTGAACTTTTCTTGCACAGTAGGCGCAGCAATAAAAAATTCATCACTCAACAAGTCATGCCCGTTTAGTGATTTATTTATTTCCAAGGCCTTACACAATAATCCAGGTCCTTGAGTACGCCCAGAAATATTTTTTATCGGCTCAAGGGCTCGTAACAACACAGCTGAGCCATGATTTTCAGGTTCTGTTACCACATTTAAACAGTGATACATACCATAAATTAAATAAACATACGCATAACCTGCGGGTCCAAACATAATTTGAGTTCGCGGCGTGATTCCTTTTGATGAATGAGCGGCTAAATCATGCGCTCCCAAATACGCTTCAACCTCCACAATTCTACCAATTCGCTCAACACCATGGAGTTTGTGAACAAGGTATTTGCCCAACAACTCCTGTGCAACCAAAACCGTATCACGATCATAAAATTCACGTGGTAATTTGTGCATAACTAGCCTATTCAATATTTTTCAAAAAAAGCTAAAGCTTTTCTCGTGCTAACCGATAAACCCTGGGAATTCATTTAGGAAAACGATTATGAGCAAAAAAAATCTATCTCCTGCACTTACTGAACTCCTCAGTCATTTAGATTTTGCGGACACGGCAAAAAAAATCCAAGCATTAGAAGAGTTAATTTATAGTGAACCAGAAATCAATCATGCCAAAATTGAATTTTTGAAAGAAGAAATATCAACAGGTCGATATGAAATCAACGACTTAAAAATAGCAAAACGGCTGGCAGAGTATAGCGCAACCAGCAAAGAATCTGAATGCTCTATCGTAGGATAGTTTGGCCAGCGAACCTCCATGCCTTCGCATGGGACAAGCTCTTCTCCCCCAACAGGGAGAAGAGCACTCCTCATCCGCCCCTCGGGCTTCTTTCCGCAATAAATCACTGGATTGCTTACGCTATACTCCCAAAGAACTTCCCTGTAACTTATTGATTAACAAGGAATCTCTACGAGCTCAAATCCAAGCGCTTTTGCACGGAAACTTAAGCTTTTTATTATACGTTCCCGGTATTGATTTTCATAATAATCTTGTCCAACTTCATGATATTCT
>CAMAYX010000160.1 GCA_945862405.1 Legionella genomosp. 1 | reverse complement strand
CTTTAGTGACCTTATCTTCGGAATTAAATTCTTCTGATTGTCTATTTATCGATCCGCTTTCTTCTTGTGCCATTTTGTTGATTTCCTTACCACCCTCACGACATTAAATTTACCTTATTTTTGTCTCACTGTCGCTGGCACAGAGGGCGTGTGTGTAGATCCACGTTGATAAAATAGCGAGCCTCGAACTCAATTAAAGCCTCATCAATTTGTTTTAAAAATACTTGCGGTGGAGGCTCTGGTAAAATTTCTGGGGTGGTAACCAGAACATCCAAAATTATATGCTGGATCATCACCGGATCATCGCTGCGGCTTACTTTAATAGGAAATACGGTACGTACAATGCTGTCTTGATGAGTCCAATTTGTGAATGGTTTATTGAACGTTTCCGCATTTGGGATTAACACTTCCATATTATCCCAAGAAGAAACACGCATGGAACGTATACCAATGTGCGCTACTTTACCTTCGTATTCACCAATGGTAATTAAGTCCCCTTCCCTAACCGGCCGCTCAATCAACAGCATTAAGCCGCCCACAATGTTGCTGGCAAAATCACGCAAACCAAATCCCATACCTACTGCGAGCCCGCCTAGGATCATGGACATACCACTGAAATCTAAACCTAATACCCTCAGGGTTATAAAGCCACCGATTAATATCACTGCGTATTGGGTGAATACCGAGAGACTATTACGAATACCTAGATCTTGGGCATTACGATACAGCCAGCGATAGCAAAATTCTCGTGTCCATTTTGCAGCCCAGGTGAAAAAATAAACCAGAACTAAAAATTCAGCCGTGCTGATTAACGTAATGCGCACCCCAGATACGTTCACAAAAGGGTATGCGGCAAAATCCATAAGCGACTTCATGTATCGAGGTTCTGAAGTCAGACCAAATAGACGCGCTAAGATGAAGATACTGGCGACACTAAGTACTACTTTTAGTATCTTATCCAGAGGCTTCAAAAATACTTCTGTCCAGAGCCAGCCATTTTTTAATGCGGAGATCATCCATTCGGAAACTAAATCCAAGAAATCCACCATTAAACCGCGAACGATCACGAAACCGGTAATAATGGACAAGCAATAAACTTGATAGCGGCTTAAGGTCCAGGCCAAGTTGAAATAACCAATAAATCCTATAAATGCCGTAGAAAACAAAGTTACAGGTATTAAATAAATCAGTAAGGTGATTGCATTACGTACATAACGTTTTTTGCTAATTAAAAACGGATTTAATAAATAAGGGATCACCGTTTTGCTTCGCCATAGCACTACCGAGATCGCCACTAAAAAAACCATGAACAAACGGTTAAAAATATCTTGCAGTAATACCGGTAACGGTAATTGATGGCAGAACACCAATAACATCGTCGACCACTCGCCGGTCAACAATAACCATTTCAAGTGATGGTACAGGCGTACATCTTTTCCAGAAGCGTCGCTAATGCGTTCCAGTAAAACAAGACGTGCAATCAAAATTAAATTACGAAACAACAACCACAGCATAAGTAAGTTAAACAGCAGTTGATAATTAGCTAATGGAACGTTGTTGAAATAAAAGGTAGTAAAGATGCTGCCAATAACTGCCAGTGAAGGAATGTTTCTGTAGAGCAGCAGCAACACCCCATCGTACAAATGAGCCGATAGACGCGATCGTTCTTTGTCTTCCGTGGTACGTAAAAGTCGCCGCAGGCCAAGCGCACTTAAATAGATTAAGCCTATGCTTAACCAAAACATGGTGGTAGGCCATTTGTCCTGCCAAACATAGTTATCACGCACTTTCAGCGTTAATACTTTTAAATAGTTATAGAATTGTGTGGGTATGTTGGCGATCTGCTTCGCAATAGCAACAAATCCCGTTAGATTATAATCTTGAAGACTTTGGCGAACGCCCATTTGTTTTAATAGTTCTGCATCTCTTACTTCAATTTGCTGTATTAGCTTCTTCTTTTGCAACGCTATATCTTGTAAGCGCGCGGTAATGTTGCTTTCTAACTGTATGAATTGCTGTTTGACTTCATAGTCTTGCGTCAGTGAAGGTTGGGTTTGCAATAGCTTTGCCGTTTGTTGTAGTGACGTTTCCATCGAAGACAATTGCTGCAAAGCTTGTTGATACGTTGTAATTGTAGATTCAATGGTTTTTACATCGCGATTTTGCAACAAAAGATAATCCGCTTGAATTAATTTTTTTTGCCATTCCAATTCCGTGATTTGATGTTCAATAAGGATAATAAAATGATTATTTAAGATGAGCTTTGCCTCATCTTGAAATGCTGAGTTAAAATTAAGATCGGTTTTTTTCTTTTGTTGTAACTCAATATTTTTCTGATAGAGCTTATCACGCGTTTGCTGCAAATTTTGGATATTGCTCTGCATACCATCAATACGCTTTTGTTCCGCAAATTTAGCTTTCCAAACACTCAACTCTTGCTGTTCTGCTGCAAGTTTGTATTGGTATTGCCGCGCTAAATCTAAATCATCTGAAATCAAATCTAAGGTTTTAATATGAACTTCGTTTTGCGCATTAATCTTGCTGATTTGTTCTTGTGCCAGCATTTGTTCCGTTTTATCTAGGGTAGATTCCTGCAGTTTTTCTAATTGCTGCGCTAATATTTGTTGTTCTTTGCGCTGATTAAGTTGAAAGCTCTCTAAGCTCGCAATTTTAGCTTTGATGATTGCTAGGGTATTTTCATTTTTCTGAATACGCGACGTTGTGTGCGACTCATCCGTAGGAGGCGTAAATTGGCTTAATTCATTATTAGCAATGTTCAAATTCGTCTTTTCTTGCGCTAGATATTCTACAAGTTTGTTGGAACTTTGCTCATGAGAACTTTGTGAGAAACAAGGATTTGTACAGAGAATTACAAAACAAAACACAAAATAAAGCCATCCCGAGCGTGATGTTCGGGATGATAAATCGCTGTTATTGTGGTTTGGCAATAGCGGCAAGACGTATTCCTAATTCTGTAAGTTGCGTGCTTCCCACCGCAGTCGGCGCACTGGTTAATGGACAAGAAGCCGATTGCGTCTTGGGGAAAGCAATAACATCACGAATTGAAGTCGAGCCTGTCATGAGCATCGCTAGTCTATCCATACCTAATGCTATACCACCATGAGGAGGACAGCCAAACTGCAACGCATCCAGTAAGAAGCCAAATTTTTCTTTAGCTTCGTCTTCTTGAATCCCCAACAAATCAAATACCGTTTGTTGTAACCCAGGGTTATGAATGCGGATGGATCCCCCGCCGATTTCGTAACCATTAATGACGATATCATACGCTTTGGCCAACGTTGCAGTTGGGTTCGTACGCAAATCTTCCGGCGATAAATTCTTAGGCGACGTGAATGGATGGTGCATAGCTTGCAGTTGTTGTGTTTTGGAATCTTTCTCAAACATAGGCCAATCCACTACCCATAATAAACGCCAGCCGGGTTGTACTAAATTGCGATCATGCCCTAACTTAACGCGCAACGCGCCCATGGATTCATTAACAACGGTGAGTCGACCGGCACCAAAGAAAATAACATCCCCAGTTTGCGCGTTAACGCGCTCGAGAATGGCATTAATTTGATCTTCACGCAGGAATTTTAAAATGGGAGACTGCAAACCTTCCATGCCTTGCGCACGATCGTTTACTTTAATATAAGCCAATCCTTTCGCGCCATAAATTCCTACAAACTCACCGTAGTTATCTAAGTCTTTACGGCTAAGCTCACAGCCCTTTTCTAATTTCAGTGCGACCACTCGCCCTTCTGCATCATTGGCAGCTGAAGCAAATACGTTAAAATCACAATCCTTAACCAAGTCAGCAACATCTACAAGTTCTAAAGGAATGCGCAAATCGGGCTTATCACTGCCGAAACGACGCATAGCTTCTGCAAACGTCATACGTGGTAAAACATCTGGTAATTCAACCTGGAGAATTTCAGCAAATACGGTTTTCAGCATGCCTTCGATGAGCGTAATAATAGCCTCCTCATCAATGAAGGACATCTCGATATCAAGCTGGGTAAATTCAGGTTGACGATCCGCACGTAAGTCTTCATCGCGGAAACAGCGCACAATCTGATAGTACTTATCAAATCCCGACATCATCAATAACTGTTTGAACAATTGCGGTGATTGCGGCAGAGCATAGAACTCACCAGGATGCACGCGTGAGGGCACGAGATAATCACGGGCACCTTCAGGAGTGGCCTTGGTAAGCATAGGGGTTTCAATGTCGACAAAACCTTGCTTGTTTAAATGTCCACGTATGCATTGCACTAAATTATGACGCAATCTTAAATTGTTTTGCATCCCTTCGCGGCGTAAATCAATGTAGCGGTAGCGGTAACGCAAATCTTCGTTGGTAAATTGATGTTCATCGGGTAAAAACGGAGGGGTTTGCGCTTGGTTTAAAATTTCCAATTCGGTGCCGACAATTTCAATCTGTCCAGTTGCCAGTTTTTCATTGACCATGCCCTGAGGACGTTTACGTACGATACCTGAAAGACGAACAACGTATTCGTGACGTAGTTTTTCTGCAATTATAAACGTGTCTTTTCGTTCTGGTTCATAGACTACTTGCACAAGACCGGAGCTATCGCGAATATCTAAAAAAATTACCCCACCATGATCGCGGCGATTATGTATCCAACCACATACAGTTACTACAGTTTCTAACATCGTTTCATTTACAGAAGAACAGTAATGGGATCTCATTTTGCCGCCTATTATAGTTAGGTGGGTGTGCTAACAATTCGCTATTACGGCTAAATTGCGTTGATTTTAGAGCGCCGAAGCGCAGCATACACGACAGTATGTGAGCATCGAAGCGCAGAAAATCAGCGCAATTTAGCCGTAATAGTAGAATTGTTAACACACCCTACATTTAATTAAAAAAATGTAGCCTGGTTACTCTCAACCAGGCTTTTGTGAAGTCCTGGTTGAGAGTAACCAGGCTACACGTTTTCGTTATTATTATTGTCTAAATCAAATGCTATCGGATTCACCGGCTGCATTACTCCTAATGAAATGATGAATTTCAAAGCTTCTTCAATGCTCATTGATAATTCTTTCACTTGTGAACGGTGCACCATCATTAAGAATCCTGACGTTGGGTTTGGTGTGGTTGGGATAAAAATCGACAGCATTTCTGAAGTTTCATTTTCTTTTGCCGCACCAACACCCGTTTGGAACGCCACCGTCCAGATACCGGTTCGAGGGTATTCCACCAAAAGTACTTTGCGAAATGCTTGGCTATTGCTCGCAAATATAGCTTGTATCACTTGTTTAGTACCATTGTAGATCGAACGGACCAGAGGAATTCTATCCAATATTGATTCGCTCCAACCGACCAATCGTTGTCCAAAAAAATTCGTAGCAATTAATCCAGTAACAATGAGCAGGATTAATGACAGCAAGACACCAAAGCCAGGTATATGTTTACCAAATATTTGTTCGGGCTGATATGCTTTTGGCAGTAAGGCCATCGTGTGATCAAGCATATCAACAATAAAATGCAGGATTGCAAAAGTTACCAGGATAGGAACCCAAACCACCAAACCAGCTAACAAATAACTGCGAATCGATTTACCTTTCAATCACTGTCACCTTTGCTTTTCGACGAGCTCTTTGTTTCCGTGGTTTTTGCCTCACTTGAGCTTTTCGTAGTTTCAGTGCTGGTACTTTTTTCTGCCGATTTCGTTTCCGGTTTCTTTCCTTTATCTTTGAAATCGGTGACGTACCAACCCGTGCCTTTCAATTGAAAACCAGCAGCAGATACTAAGCGCACTACTTCATCTTTTGCGCACTCAGGACAAGTCTTAATCGGCTCATCACTAAATTTCTGCAATACGTCAAACTGATGATGACAACTATTGCATTGATACTCATAAATTGGCATCAAAAAACTCCAAACTTCATAATCCCTTAACCACGAATTTAAATTCGCCAAAATGGACAAAGTAAAAACAGTTGAAAGCGATCATTATAGCTTAATATGGGGTGAATTAACAATAAGTAACGTATCGTCTTCGTAAGGAACCCAGGGCAGAAGCAATCCAGATAGGAGTTGGAAATGAGCATCGAAGCTGGATTGCTTCACTACGTTCGCAATGACATTACGTCGTAAATCCCGCCTCTCTGCACTCATTCTTCACATTCTCATCGCAAAGCTTGGCAGAATCTGCAAGGTTGCTGTTATCATCGCATTTGCTAATGCACGCTTTAAGACGTTGTTGCATCTTGTTACTCTTGAGTCTGAGGATCTTTGGTAGGTGCATTATCAGCTTGCAAAGTGAAACAACATGTTGGTAAAAAGACAGCCAGAATAAGTCGGTTCATGGATAAACTCCATCTAATCCATATATTTTTAATTGTAGTTT
>CAMAYX010000159.1 GCA_945862405.1 Legionella genomosp. 1 | reverse complement strand
ATGGCTTGAAGCAATTAAATTATCAGCATACTCTTTAATTCTAGGCTCTTGAGCTTCTAATTTTAAAATTTCACTAAAGCCTACAATTCCTGATAGTGGCGTGCGGATATCATGGCGCATATTGGCGAGAAATTCGGTTTTGGCTTGATTGGCCGCTTCGGCATCAATGAGTGCTTTTTCAAGATTAGCTTCAATTAATTTCCGTTGGGTAATATCTATGGAAATACCAACCAGACCCACCACTTTTTGAGTTATCCCGTCAAATAAAGGAACGCGGCTAGATAAATAATAACTTGGATTTCCTTGTTCATCATGGAGAGGTGGATCTTCAATATTTAGCATTGGCTTACCCAATTCCATGACTTCCATATCTTGCTTTTGATAAAGTTGGGCGTGACCCTCTTTCCAATGCGCAATTTCCCCCATTTGCTCATAGTTAATCCCTACAAATTCCCTAAGGCTACTTAACCCAACAAACTTTAGGACGTTGTCATTACAACCCTGTGTAATGCAATTCCTATCGAGCCAATAAACATTATTAGGCATACACTTAATAATGTTTTGATAATATTCATGAACCTCTTTAACTGTTTTCATCTCCCGTATAGCTGAAGGGAGATCATTATATTTCTCGTTTTCTTTATTAGACATATCACTAATCATCCCTCTAATTAAATTCCATCCTTACGAATGTCATAAGCTTTTTTTACAAAAATAATTATTGAGCATGTTACTTAACTGATTAACATGCGGCTCTTGGAACATCGTTTCATGATTACCAGGAACTATGAACGTATCAACAGGTTCATTAGAAAATTTATCCCAATGATTCGAAGTGGCATTTATTTCTAAAAAAGCAGGCAAAAGTTCTTTTGATTTAAATAATACAAAAGGAACTTCAATTAAGCCTAACCGGTATTTCCATAACAATTTTAAACGGTGCCACTGAATTTCAAACAGTACTTCAGGAGGTGGAAGTCCATATTTTTTAAAATCAGCAAGTTGGTCATTATGTTGCCTTAACATTGAGTCTCTAAAATAACTATCATCACGGAGTGTATGTGGATACACTCCCCATCCGTCAAGCGATATTACTACACCTACATCATCATTCTTTCTTTTTAAAATATGCGCTATCTCTAACGCAACAGTTGAGCCAAAAGATGCTCCACCAATAAGATATGGACCTGTCGGCTGAATATTTTGAATGTGTGAAAGATACAATGAAGCCATTTCTTCAATGCTTTCTAAAACAGGTTTTTCAAGGTCGATGCTTGGGTCTTGAATTCCGTAAATAGGTCTTGATCTCCCTAATAATTTTGCTAATTTAGAATACCAAAATACCGTTCCCCCAATGGGATGAATAAGAAATAGTGGCGATTGATCTCCATGGGGTTGAAGCAAAATAAGAGGATTAGGAATTGTTGAATCTGGTTGATTGAAAGTAGGTTTATGTTTTTTATAAGATTTAATTAAATTAAGTTGTGCTTGCAAGATAGGATAATTAAAAATATCTCGTATACGCAATTGCAAATTAAATTCATCTTGAATTAAAGCAATTAGTTTTAAAGCCAATAGAGAGCTTCCGCCTGCATCAAAAAAATCATCTTGAAAGCTGATTTGATTGGTGTCTAAAACATTTTGCCAAATGGTTAATAATAGAATTTCTTCAGGTTCCATCTTTACCAAATCCTCTCTCGAATACAAAGATTTTTGAAAATCAGGTTCGGGGAGTGCCATCACATCAATTTTCCCATTAACTGTTAATGGAAATTTAGATACAAAAAGATAAACTTTTGGTAACATATAGGCAGGGAATTGGTTCTTTAATTTTTTCTTTATTTCTTTTAAATCGATAGGGTTGTCAGAAATAGCAATTAAATAACATGCCAAATAATCATGATCATGGGTATCAATTTTTTTTACTATAATACAATCAGAAACAGTTGGATTTTTTAAAATAGCAACAATTAGTTCCTGAGGCTCTATACGTACCCCGTTAACTTTAACTTGATCATTATTACGCCCTAAATACTCTAAGTTATTGGCATCAAGCCACCTTACTATATCACCAGTTTTATACATAACAGAAAATTTTTCTGGCTCGAACGGATTTCCTATAAAATGTTCCTTAGTTAAGGTATCGTTATTATGATAACCGTTAGATATGCTTTTGCTACTTATATAGAGCTCGCCTTCTTCGCCAATATTAGTAAGGCTATAATTAGGATTTACTACATATAGACTGGTATTAAAAACAGGTGAACCAATGATATTAATATTTAAGTCTTCAGGTGAAGAAGTTACTGAATGAAAAGTAATATCAATTGTTGCCTCGGTAGGCCCGTAGAGATTAATAAACTGACAGGATAGTTTTTTAAAAAAATCTTTTTTTATTTCCGTTCTTAATGATTCACCACCAACAAATACTCGTGTAAGTGAGGTGCACTCTTTAATTTTTCTATGGGAAAGGAATGCCTTTAAAATAGATGGAACTAATTGTATTGTGGTTATTTGATGTTTAATTATCAAATAAATTAAAAGATCGAAATCTATGTGAGATCCAGAGGGTGATATTGTTAATTCACAGCCGATATAAAATGGTAAAAGCATCTCCCATACGGAGGGATCAAATGATAAAGGCGTTTTTAATATAATCTTATCAGATGGATTAAAAGAGAACTGTTTTAACATCCAAAGCATATGGTTATTTACTGCACGATGAGAAACCATCACGCCTTTTGGCACCCCTGTACTACCTGAAGTATAAATAATGTAGGCTACATGCTCGCCACTTCCTAAATCACTAAATTCATTAAGCTGGGCTTTAATTTTACTTTTTTCTTCCTCCAAAAAAATTAGCGTACCATTAAATTTAACAAGACTACTTAAATCTGATTCAATAATTAGTGCGCGCGCTTGGCTTTCATTAAGAATAAAATTCAGTCTCTCTGGTGGATAACTCATCTCTAAAGGAATATAGCAACAGCCTGTTTTTAATATCGCTAAAATACTAATCACCGCATCTAAACTTGGTTTAAGGTAGATGGCTATTTTGCTTTTTGGCTCAAAATCAAAGAAAGCCAAGTAATTAGCGAATTGATTAATTTGATGATTTAACTCCTGATAAGTTATCGAAATTCCTGAAAATTGGATAGCAATCGCTTGTGGTGATTCCTCTATTTTTTTCTGGATAAAATTAAAAATAGAAACCGTCTCATCAAAAATGTTTTCTTCACCACGCCCAATATATTGGGTAACATCTCTATTTAATTGCTCAGTTGTCATCATCCAATCTCAAGAGAGAACACACCATAATTTTCATTAATGTGCTCTAATAATTGTTTTGGCTCATTACCTGTAAACATTGCCTCAGTGTCATCGGCTGAAACAGCAGTCAAATTAAAATATTCCGCGAATACCTGAGCGAATTTATTAGCAGATGGAACATCAATAATAATTTTTTCATCACTAACCACACTCAATAGTTTCGTAAAAATAATCTTGGCACTTTCTGGCGTGTTTGCAAATAAGGGTCCCACACGCCATCCTTTTACACAGGGTCTTATCAATCCAAATCCAGTGATTAAACCCTCATTTTTTAGCACAAAGCCTTTTACCGCAGATATCTTTAATAATTCCTCAAATATTTTTTGGCGGGAGATTGAGAAAATACTTTGGTCATATTGGCTTACAGAGAGCAGGTTGTCGGAGCTAAAATCTTCGCAAGGAGCTGCTTCTTCCTTAATTAGAGTTTGATTTTCATGAAATAATTCCCAACGTTTATTTTTAAATTTAGTTTGAAACCCTCTTTTTTGATAAAAATCAACTTGGGCAGGTACAGAATACAAGCTGACCGTGTAATTTTCTTGCTCTATTAATGCAATCGCTTGTTGCCATATTTGGCTTCCATATCCTTTTCCTCTATACCCATTTTTTACAATAAATGGACCGATGGTTAAAAAATCATCACTATGTTGAATGATGGAAATGGCACCAATAGGTTCATTTTCGTATAGAAACATCAAATGACCTCTTAAGGTAAGTTTATAATACATATGGAAATCATATAGCCCTATATTCCACCCCTCCTCCTTACACCAATCCACCACAAGGTTAAGATCGTCTGGGGTCATACATCGAACTGATAAGTTACCATTCAATTCTGATGGAATTATTTTTTTAACGCTATATATTTCAACATGCGAAGATGTGTTACGAGGTTTATCTTCAAATAACGGCTCAATACGAGCAAACTCAGAGCAATTAATCACTTGATTTTCATTCTTCGGTGGCAATGCTAACGCCTGGTTTCCCTGATTAACAAACTGAGGCGCTTCATTAAATTGTTCGCTTCTGCTAAGCACTTCCTGTGAGGGCTCACGGTTCACGGACGTATTCTTTAGTGCAAGACCATTCTGGCGCGGGTCGTCTTCCGAGGCTAATCGCGCCACCTCAGGAATTTCAAGCAACAGATATTCTGCCTCATGATTGCCAATTGACTGTGCAAGCAGCAACAGCTCATTATTTTTATAGATTGCTGAGCTATGAATAGATGCGAGTTCTCTAACTGCTGGGATGTTTAGTATAAAATTCAGTTCATCGATTTCATTGGGGTCATTGTTGCGAATCAAACGACGTGCTATAAAAAAACAAGTCATCGCCTCACGGAGCGTGGGCACATCAAAAACGCGATTGTTCGCCACGCATTGCTCTTCTTTTGATTGCAACGATGCCATCGTATCTTGCATAAAGGGATAGACGTAACTCGCGTACTCTCGCTCGTGTTCTTCTGCGTAATGAAGTACATCAGGGATAGTAAGCAACCAGTTTGCGCAGACAGGCTGATTGTGCTCAACCGCTTGAATAAAGGCACGGACGTACACACGGGAATCATCTAGCTGGTGCTGGGCTATTAGGTACTTGACCACATCAAGATGTCCGTTAGCGGCAGCTTCACTCATAGCATAACCACCCACTTCATGCAGCATCGCAAGAGCATCTTGATGCATTAAGGGCTTTTTAGGCTCCTGACTCGTGATGAATAAGTTAACAAATGGGATTATTGTATGATTTACAATAAAGCGCCCTACTGTTTCAGTGAGCTCTATGATTAGTTTGAAGTAGTCACCTTGTTTGAATAACTGCCATAAGCTCGGTTGAGCAGATGCCAATAAATGTTTGACTACAGCCAATTGGCCGTTTTGTGCAGCTAGCGTGAATGCGCCATAGTCATTGGCCTTAATCAACGCCTGGGTAAGATGAGGTGTTAGCTCGGTCATTCGACGTATCATACTCAGATTGCCGTGCGTTGCGGCTAACAAAAACCAGTCGGCAAAAAATTTTAACTCTTCCTGGGTGGGGTGCAGCTTGTCAGCAAGGCGGTGTGCTTCCAGTATCAACAAGGGGTCAATAGGACTTAATCGCCCAACCATCACGGAATAGAGCAAGAACTCGCTTTCGTCTAGGCTTAATTTATGAGCGAGCTGATGTAACAACTCATCCGATGCGTCAGGATGGCTGAATGCTATCGCAAGCCAGGTGCATTGCCTATCTTGCTTGGTTAGTGTTGTGCTCTCAAATTCTTCTTGGGGTAATTGGTCTATATCCGCTTGCATGCACCTGATGGCCAAGTCCGACAATGTATCGTTGAATATCGATTGATTATGGAGTAATGCCGGAGATATTTGTGTTTTTAAGTCCGCTACTATGTCCATTCTTCCTCGCTGTTGAGAACTAGCCTTTATGGCTACTTCGGTTGTTAAGAGTGACCATTATTCTCAGCGTGCCAATATCTCCCATAAGTTGGCAAGCCTTTTAGAGGCTATGGCAGAACATGCCAATCTGCTATGTTATCCATACAAGAATACGAGAAACACTCAAAATAAGAACATTATAACTGGCAAGTTTCTTTGGTTTTTAGGATTCAGCATCCCTGACGCGCAGCTGATGTAATCTCTCTGTTAGTTGGCTCAGATTCTTCAGTGCTTGCGGAGAAAAAAGTAATCTGATGTGTTGTTGCACGACGCCGATTAGTTTTGTTCATTATTTCGTCTAATTTTACGTTTAACTCATCATTTTTTTTGTCTACAATATGGCGCTCAATAATAGAAGATTTAATAGTCTCTTCAATCATCATGCTCGTTTGTTTTGTTTGTTCAATAATACTTCTTGATTCTACAAACCGTTTATCTAGCTTGCTCATGGCTTCGGCTAATTTATCAGCACTTTTTTTCTTTTCATCTAAAGCTATTAGCCTTTGGGTAGAAGCGGTTTTTAGCCTATTTAAGAAATCGTTGAGATCCCGTGTTGTGTCACCTAGATTTTCCTGAATAGTATTTATCGCTGCATTGGATTGTTGTAGGCCAGTGCATGCTTCAGAGATATGGGTATCAGTATTTC
>CAMAYX010000158.1 GCA_945862405.1 Legionella genomosp. 1 | reverse complement strand
TGATCGGGTTATCTGAAAATTCTAGATTTCCAGTCAACTCAACTTCACCCGTAGTTAGCCCTAGTCCTGGAAACCCCATCCTACCTGTAGCACCTGAACTTTGTCTTAGGCTAGTGCTACCAGAAATGTTGCCAACCTTTAATACGACGGGGGTTTCATCGTAACGCAAGCGAACTAAATTCAATAATAATTCTTGTTGAGTACTATTACCCATCGCTAAATTGTAATGATATCTGTCTACCGTAAGAATCCGTGGGCCAATGGATTTACAACTTGTAAGTATTGAAATTAAACCAATTAACAATATTTTTAACATTAATTGCATCTGCATCCCTTTCAATAAATTGAAAACTCCCCTAAGAATATTCTATTATTTTTGATTTAATTACTAGAGTATTTGTTAATTGCTGCTCCTGAAATTGTTATAAAATAATAGATGAACCATAAAATTAACTATGTTAGTCTCAAGTACTATCTTTTAATTCCAATCCATATGCATGAGCTTAACCGAATTATTTAACACCATTTTTTTAATTCTCGGTCTTCTAACTGCGATTTGGGTTTTTAATGTAATACTGCGCAAAGTGGTCGCGGGACCTCTTAGCCGCGTATTGTTTTCTCTCAGTGTATTTATCCTCATCAGCATTTTAATTTTATTATTGCCCTATTGGTTAGGTTACAGCGATGATCCTAACACTTCGTATAGCGTTAAATGGGTACTCGAATGTTTTTGGTGGTTCTCGATTAATTTTCTTGCCAATCAGCTGCTGAATTATTTTTTATGGAATAAATTCCTTTTATACCGAGGGATAGTTGTCAGCAAACTGATTAGGGATCTAGTGGCCCTTTCTATCCTAATTGTAACCGTGGCTTGCGTTGTATATTTTGTGTTCAATCGTTCGGTGGTTGGTATTTTCGCGGCCTCCGGGGTTATGGCCATCATTTTAGGATATTCAGCACAAGCAACGCTAAGCGATGTTTTCGCCGGCCTTGGACTTAATATTACTAAGCAATTTAGTGAAGGCGATTTAATTCGTGTGTTTGGATTAGGTGATGTTGTCGGTAAAGTTCAAGATATTAATTGGCGGTTTGTTAATTTTCTTACCCTGGAGGGTAATAATTTATCCATACCCAACTCTGTAGTAGCAAAACAACCCATTGCAAACTTATCACGTCCATCCCTCACCCGCGGTATTGAAATTTTAATACCAATGCCAGATAACATTTCTCCTGATAAAGTCAAAAATATTTTAGTTTCGGCAGCTAAACAATCGTTTAAAGTTGCCAAAGATCACGAGCCTGTAGCCTCCTTGCTGCAAATGAAAGGCGCTGAAAATACCTTTCAGCTGGCCTACTACACTAGAGAGCCTGATGAGAATATCGTCAGTGATGAGATTCAATCTATTATTTGGTATCAGCTCCGTCGGCAGGGTGTTAAACAAAGCGAAGGTTTTGATCTTCGACCTTTAGATCGCATAAAAGAGAGTTTAAAAAAGACGGATTTATTCGCATTCCTAAACGACGAAGAGCTTGGTGTGCTGGCAGAAAACTGCGGATACCATGAATATGGACCTCCTGAACGAATTTTAGAACAAGGTCAAAAAAACGAATCTCTATTTATTATCGTAAAAGGTTTAGTTGAAGTATTCATTACCACTCCAACCAACCAAACAGTATCTGTTGCCACCTTAACCACCGGACAATATTTTGGTGAAATGTCCTTGTTAACTGGAGATCCTGTAAGTGCAACCATTATCTTTAAAAGCGAAAGCATCATCATAGAAATATCCCATGACAACATTTCCCCCCTATTCAGCAAACGAGCAGAATTAATAGATAAGATGAGTGAAGCTGTAGTTCTGCGCAAACTTCATAATGAAAGTGTACGTTCGTCTCTAAGTCATCAAGATAAAAAAGAACAAAATACTTTAATTTCACGAATGGCCCAAAGAGTGCGCAGCTTTTTCAAAAAGAAGAAAGGCATTGAAGAATAATTTTTAAAAATAAATTACTTAAATTATATTTTAAAAAATCTTTATTTTATCTGCAAGTATAGGTAAATTAGTGTCGAAAAAAAAATACGCTTAGTCGCGTTACAAGGAGTAATGAATGAAAAAAGGAAGTTCATCCAAGTTTATGGTTTACCTTACCCGTCTTTTTTTGCTTCTTCTAATGTGGTCTTCATTGGAAACCTCTGCTTATGCAGCTCAGCAAATTGGCGTTGTCATCGCAGCAGTTGGTAAAGCTTCCGCAGGTGCACGCTCATTATCGAGACGCTCTCCTATTTATCAAGGCGATACTATTACGACTGCAGCTGGAGGCAAAATTTCTTTCAAATTTACAGACGGTAGTGTCATGACCTTACGAGAGAACAGCAGCTTTAACGTTGCTAGTTACTCTTTTAAAAATGGGAAAACGCCAGACACCTTTGATGCAAAACTTATTAAGGGCGGATTGCAAACCGTTACTGGAAAAATTGGTAAAGAAGCTCAGCACACAAACGCAGCAAAAGCTGCTGGAATTCCTGAAAATCAGCAAGTAGCAGTTGGCCATTATAAAATTCAAGCGGCTACGACCACCATAGGGGTGCGCGGTACTAAAATGAAAATTGCTTTCCCCAAATCAGTAAGTTGGTTGGAAAACGATGACGACCCTAGCAAACTTTTCATTTCAGCATTAACTAGTACGGTTGAAGCCCACCTCGCCGATGGTGACCTCATCTTATTAGGGGATGGAGGAGATTATTCATACATAGAGATCTTTACCGATGGCGATTTCAATTTTCTAACCAGCGATCCAATTCCAGACGGTGATTTCGACGTTGGTGGAGATGACGAGGAAGATGACGACGATGATGATGATGATGATGATAATGATGATGATAATGACGACGATAGCGATGATGAAGGTGGCGATGAAAGTGATGATTCAGGCTCTGATGAGTTCAGTAGTGACGAGGGTGAATAATTAAATTTTAGGCTGTTACCCATATATCCAGCCATCAATGAATGACAAGGAGAGTACTAAGTGAAAATCAGATCTGTAAAACGTGTAGTTTCTATATCTTCCGTTACTTTCGCCGCTTCTTTTGTTTTATCTTCTGCCGCGGTGGGTGCCACTGCAGAAGAATATCGTCAACTGGAAGAACGTGTTAAAATTCTTGAGCACAAACAACACGAAGACATGAAAAATACTCCTGTTGATCCAGTGCTTTCATTGCCACAAGTTAACTTGCGTCCTAAATACAATTCCGCTGGGGTTTATAACCAAGATTTGGCGATGTTAAAAATGCGCCGCTCTTATGAAAGTGAATTAAAAGAACGTCACATCACTCCGCTTCCCTACCCGCGTATGGAGTTAGGTGGTTCGATCATCGGCATTGGCACGGTAAGACGCCCACCGGATGCTCCTCCACTTAACGGTAGAACGCAAAGCGATCTTAACCTTGCGGGTGCGAACGTTGACTTAAACGGGGATCTTACGGATGCAGTCTTAGGTAATATCCGTATCAGTTATGATCCAAACCCGCCTGAGAAAATTGCGGATAACACCATTATTACTCGCGTTTCAGCATCTCGCATTTTCTTGAACACCGCATTTCTTACCTGGGGAGATTTAAATCGCTTTCCATTTTATTTAACGGCAGGACAGTTATTCTTGCCCTTTGGTGAGTATGGTACATCGATGTTGACAGCACCTTTACCAGCTCGTGTAGGAAGAATGCGTCAACGCCCAATTTTATTAGGTTACCAATCTCAAGCTATTCCTGGCTTGAACGCGCAATTCTTTGGATTTAAAGGCGACTCCTTCATTGGTAAGGGTTCTGGAACAGTTGATAATGGCGGGGGTAACATTGCTTATACTTTCTCCGTGCCTTTCTTTAAGTTACACACCGGGGCCAGCTTTATTAGCAATATTGCGGATGCTGGCGGTATGCAAAATACTGGTCCTTCAACCATTGTATCGGATGCAGGGGAATTCGTAGATAACGATTTCTTGGATGATGACGAGGAAGAAGATTCAGAAGCAGTTGATTCTGGTCCATTGACCAATTTCCGTGGATTTGGTGCTAATGAATCCATACAACATCGCGTACCAGCATGGAATGGGCGCGCTAAATTAGACATGATGGTTTTGCCTATTTCGTTTTATGGTGAAATTGTTCGACCTTCGCGTAAATTTGCGGTTGAAAACATGTCGTTTAATGATATGGGCGCAAGACCCAGTGCTTGGCATGGTGAGGGTTCTTATCGGTTTACCTTTTGGGACATCCCTACTACGATAGCGGCTGGCTATGGACGCTCTAATCAAGCATTAGCTTTGAACATGCCACTGTGGTCCTCAGGCGTAACCATGCGCATGAAATTTAAACGCATTATTAGTGTTGCTCTTGGTTATCAGTATGACCAAGCTTATTCAGACGGCAGCTTCGCAACAGGTCAGGAGCTTCCGGTTAATGCCAATAAATTCGTAGGTACTAGAACACGAACTTTGACGGCACAATTGAACGCAAGATTCTAATAATATCGCATAAAATTCTTGAAAAAGATCAATCAGATTAAATCCAGTGTTCGAAAGACACTGGATTTTTTATATTAAGTACTTTTTTAGAAGAATTAGCCACAATAAATAAAAAACCTTAAGCCTTCGGCTGCATCAAGGATACACTTTGATCCTTCTCTATTCCCAACGTGGTCTCACTTAACATACAAAACCCCTGTTTTTCATGTTGGGAAATATACCCGGATATAACGGAGTTTTGCTGTAATGAATCTTGTAGTACTGCATCAAGTTTAGGAGATGTTATTTTGATGCGCCATTGTCCACTTTTGTCGGCTGCCACATTGATAAACTGAGATATGGCAATGGATGTACCTTGAGCATTACATGCACCCGTAATCGCCCCACGCACCGCATCTGCTTCACGCATGTTTACGGAATAAAACCCGCTACCATCGTTGAAGCGGCAAAGCACACCAGAAAAAGTATGCGGTTTTTTTTGATTCTCAGTAAGCCAAATCTGGCGGAACCAAGCATTTTTCCCAGTAACAAATTGTTCCTTGTGCTCACCATCCCGTATATGCCCGTTTAAACGACCTGTTTGGCCAACCAACAACTCCATTCCTGAACGTAAGTGCTGTATAGCGGGCTTACTTTCGTTCTGACTGAGCATATCAATCTTAAAATTAAATCCTTTTTTATCGGGGGTTTTCATGCCAAAAACCCAACTATCGGTAATAGGATTAAAGCGTAAAAACGAATCACCCACTTTCCAATTATAAGTATTGGGTTCAGTGAGCAGAGCATTACTATTGTCCGATAAAATAACTTTTTTAGTTTGCCCGTCAAAAAGCGCCGTTACTGCATGGAAAGAATCTTGATCACGCTGCATTTGAAAAAAATACCCATACGACTCACCGGACTCATTCGTAATAACTCCGGAAAAAACCCAATTCGCATGCGCGGCTACGGTAGGTAAAAAAGTATCTTTCAGTGGTTCATCCTCCGCATGGAGAGCTCCACAGGCAAGAAGACTAATTACTGCAACCCATCTATTCCATCGAGTTTTTTTCATTTATGTAGCCTTGTAATTGTTCATGTGCCCAAAATGCATTCCAGAATTTGCTAGTTATCTTGGCTTCTACTGGAAGAAAATACATGTTCGAATTTGCAAATGACTGGCATTTTACCGCATCTTTTTCAGTCATCACTATTATTTTTTCGGTCAATTGTAAATCATGCGGTACAAAGGCATGGTGATCATTGAAAGAATACTGCGTATGCCGAATGCCTAAAGAAGTCAGGGTATTAAAGAATCTAATTGGATTACCTATACCTGCAACCGCCGCAATATTAAATTTAAGTTGTGCTGGAGAGATTACAGTGCCATTAAATAAAGAGGTTATTCTCCCCGGTAATAATTCCATAGCGTGCGCTTGCGGCCACGCGCCTCCATTTACAATTATAAAATCCACTTCATTTAAACGGCGTGTGCCTTCGCGTAATGGGCCAGCTGGTAAACAAAATCCATTCCCCATACCGCGTAAGCCATCAATCACCACAATTTCAATAGAACGCCCCATTTTATAGTGTTGTAAGCCATCATCACTAACAATTACCTGACAATCGAACTGCTGAAGTAACACTTCAATTGCCTTAACGCGTTGCGGGGCAATAACCACTGGGCACTGGGTTTTTTTGGCAATCAGCAGGGGCTCATCCCCTACTTCACTAACATCTGAATTTGGGGAAACCAGATGGGGAAAATCTCGCGTTTTTGCTCCATAGCCACGACTAACCACACCTACGCGCAATCCTTGACGCTTCAGCTCGGTTACAATGGCAATCACCAGTGGGGTTTTACCAACCCCTCCCAGACTTAAATTTCCGACAACAATAATCGGAACAGGAAATTTG
>CAMAYX010000157.1 GCA_945862405.1 Legionella genomosp. 1 | reverse complement strand
TTTAGGAGGCTCTACTTTCTCTTTAGGTTGTAGTTCGGCAAGTGCCCTTTGGGTTATTGGCATCATGAGCGCTGACATCATAATTTCTTTAAACGTTGAATTTTTATCCACGCCTTGCGAGACAGTATTGACGCGCTTAGAGTAAGTAGGACTTTCTTGCATCATCTGTACTAAAGCTTGAGCTGCGTTAGCTTCAGGGCTTCCTGAGGTATGCTTAGCTTTCGCACTGTCCCACTCTGACCCTAAACTCTTGGTGACTGCCGGATCGGTCCCTGGCTCATGAAATTCTGTATTGTGCTCTTGCTGCATAAGGCCATCGACATTTAGTAAATCTTGCTGATCTAGAAGTGAGGACACCAAACTCATATCACAGTTTTTTAATAAATTTCTAAAAAAATCTGCATCCAGTCGCTGCCCATTGAGCAGAACATGGTCCGCTTGCACGGCAGAAGGATTTGCTAATATTTGTTGAATAATTTTTGCAGCTGCAACTTCATCCGGGCTAGCTTTTCTTCGTGCATTTTGTGAGTTTGCCTCAAGGCTTGCAAGGGGAGTGGCGTTAGCCTTTTCGTGAGCTTTTTGTAATTGCTGTAAGCAGAAATCTACGTTCGTTTCACATTTTGCTCGCTCTCGTGAACTCGTATGCGCTATGGTTTGCATATAATTTAAACCAGGATAGCCACCTTCAAGTTTTTTCCCAACTCCAGGGAATCGTGCAGCCACCTCAGGTATGGCGAGATATTCTTTTACTTTCATAATACTCTCGCCAGCTTGCAATACATATCCATCTTGCACAGTTTTCAGTTTTCCAACAGTTTCACCTTTCTCCAGGGGAAGTCGAACCGGCTGCCCATCTTTCATCAAATGACGTCCTAAACCAGAAACGACAAGATGGGGCTCTGGGTTATCGAATTCGAACGCAGTAACATTTTCATAAGTTGCTCGGAAGAAGTCGCGTTGAATAGAAAACACAGCTTCAGTGGCTTTTGGGCCTACCCAGCGGTTCATAGTGGTAAAATAGCGCTCTAAGAAGGATTCTGGCGGCTGTTTTACTCTCACCAAATCCACCATATGCGCTTGATTGATTAACACATGCGCGGGGCTTGCTTCCCAATTATGTCCTTTATCTTCAACGACGTCGGCATACCAATTCACTTCAGCTTGATCTTTAAACGTTCCCGGTATTAAGTCGGGATGTGCTACAACATAGTCAAGAAAGGCTTTTCTGCTGAGTTCGTGATATCTTTTATAGTTGTCTGCGTCGGATTCCTCGCCTTCACGGCCGGCAACGAAAAACGCCTGAGCGATCATTATTTTTTTGAGCTCTTCAGGAGTTACGTCAGCGATGGTTCGTCCATCCGCGAATTGTCCTAAAGTTTCACCTCTTAATTTTGCTTTGCGAGCTTCTTCTACAATGACTTGAGTATAGGCCATAGTACGTACGGTATGGGCTAATCCATGCGTTTGGCGATACACAGTGACACCACTTAATACTGCAGGGGTTGCCTCCATGTTTCCTGGTTTGTAAGGGGTTCCTAAATGCTTATCATAAGCCCATTGCGTTGCCTCACGTATGGTTGGATCGGTATATAATGAAACATGCCCAATTTGTTCAGGGCTAACGAACGTAGCTTGTGCTTTGGCGCGCAATTGTGATGCATCTACAGGCGTGGTTTCCGGAGTGCCTTTGAATGCATTTGCAATGCTCTCTAACCACTGTTTAATTTTAAAAATACCATCATCAGCTGAGGCATCTTTCATGCCTTGGGAAAGATCTATCCCTAAATTTTCCAGGGTAGGGGCCTCGTCTTTAATAATCTCATTTCGTGCTTTAATCCCCGCGGACGCTACCAATATCCTGACAAGCCTGCATGCAATCCAGGCTCGGTGGGAATCACATCAAGGGTTGCACCCATGGGAAGTTTGGCTTTAATTTCTTCTAAGTATTTGCTACCAGTAGCGGTTCCCATAGGGTCGTAGAGGTGATAATGCCCTTCCTTACCTTTAATCAACATCAGCCAATGAGCAGTACTATTACCAAGAGATACCGCTTGAATTGGCATAAATCCTTGTGATTCTAGTTTTGACTGATCAATTGTCGCATTCTTATTAAAGCAAGTACCGGTTGTAACATCGGGGTACCCCATTTGCGCAAACATAGATTTCATTCCAGCTTTGGTTAATTCGAAGCCTTGAACATTTGTACCTTTTGGCATAATTACCCCCGATAACGCTATTGGAGAATAATATTTATAAATTATAGCTGGTGATTATTAAATAAAGCCGCTTAAGCGGCTTTTTTTATAGTCTAACCAAGCTGTACTCCTTGATCCGGTAGTACCTCCTGGACTATAGCTCGTACAGGAGCTTCGACTCCATCGACAGCGTTGATAGCTTCATCTACAGCAGCCAATGATTCCGTTAGTTTTGCTCCTCTATCCCGAGTCGACGTGTCCTGATTCATACAGGCTAAGGGAGCATCGATGAACTTTTCCGCGCAATTGACTAATACCTCGGCCTGCTCTTGTGTAGTTCCCAAGGCTTCTCCCAATTGCTTCGAAGTTCTGAAAGATAATGCTTCAAGTATTTCTATCGCACTTTTGCTAGGGTCATTTAACATATTTTTAATACTGCTTAGTTCGTTATACTTCGCTTTTTGGGACAAGTAGTCATCGCTTTCCCCAAATACGCTAGCCCATATGGTATTTATGTAGTAGGCATCGTTCCCCCGATTAGGCGGAGTCAATCCAGCTAGATGTTCATTACACTGTGCACGCATTCTTGAAACCAATTGCTCAGCTTTGAAATCAAGCTCAACAGCTTGAGGGTAAGCTTGCTGCAATTTTGCATAATCACTTTTAAGATCAACAATGCGTGGTTTCTCGCGAGTGACTTCTGGTCCTGTAGTACCCATTAAACGCTCTAGCCCACCAATTAACTCAACGCGCTTTGCCAATATTGGTTCGGCTTGTTCATATTCCGTTATCGTTGAAATCGCATCAAGTTGCCGACCTGCCTGAGTAGTTAAATCAGAACAACGGGCTATTGCCGCTTTGTTAAGACGGGTTTCTAAAGCAGTTATCGCGGACAAATCAACTGTGCTAGGGTCAGCACTGCAGCGAATTTTTTCGTTTTTCAGAAGTTCAATTTCTTTCTGAACCACGCGCGCCTTATTGAGAAATGCCTCTATAGAATCGTTATCTCTACCTTTCATTTTCTCAAGCGCATCCAGAGAAGACTCAATACGTTTGCTCATGATCGGTGATTGTTCATCAAAACGTTTTTGCAATTTTGCACGTTGTTCTTCGCTCATTTTGGGCGGAGTGGCTTTGTGCAGATCGACCAGTTCAGTTCTTACCTCAGCAATGCTCTGCGCTCTGGAACTTTGACTCCATTTGCCATGCTCAGGTAAGGCGTCGACCATTCCTTGCCAATCTTTTCTGCCGATAGCGTCTTTGCATTGACGTAATTCAACGGCGGCTTCTTGTTCGATGATTTGTTTTTGCAAATTCTGCTTTAACGCAACAAGTGAATCTTTCATGCGCTTGCCTTCATCTGATCCAAATGCTGCCAATTGCTTATCTGAAGGAAATTCGCTAAGTACTCGTTTCATGTGTTCTATTTTATCTGGATTGTCTGAAGCGATAGCATCCTGTGCACGACCCAATAGTGGGATGAGGGTAGCACTATAATAATCCTTGCGAGCTTGGGAGATTTGTCCATCGGCCGTTCCCCAAGCATAATGTCCCAATCGAGACCAAAAACCGCGAATAGGTTTATCTTTTTGGATAGTGAGTTCCGCTTTAACCTTATCAATTTCTTGCGAGAATTTCATTCGGGTTTGCTCAATGGCTTGCAATGCAGTTTCAACTTTTGGTTCCTGCATCTTTAAAAATGGTTCGCTGGCAAAACCGCTTTGATGCCTAGCGGCGAAATCAGGACTTTTAACGGCAACTAATCGCAATAAATCTGCTTCAGGTGGTTTGCGATTAATAATTTGCATAGGTATTAAGGCAACATCATCCGGTAAATAAACGGAATATTCATTTTCTCCATTAGGATCGTGCATTGAACTTACCCGTTGTGCATCCAATACTCCATCGGGATCATCGATTTGCACCATGATGTTATGGCCAGGGGCTTCGGAACCGAATGCAGAGGCACCAGCTTCGTTAGCGGCGGTACTCAGGCAGGTTTTGCCAAAGACATGTGTAAAATGATTGACTTGCATTTGTTGGTACATTTGCGCACTGGGGTCGGTAAATAATCCTACGCCCGAGTTCGCAATGATGGCCTCGGATTGTTCCATCAGCGATCGTTTAAAGCTTTCAGGCATGTCCATCATCCCGCGGAATACTGATTTTGGAGGTTCGACTTGTCTTGCTGGCTGAGAATCCACCAAAGCTTTACGTGTTGAAGGTATTAATAATGCTGTCAACATTACTTCTTTGAAGGTGGAACCTGAATCGCGTCCTTGAGCTACGGCATTTAAACGGCGATAGTACCAAGAGCCGTCTTGCATCATATGAACCAATGCACGCTGAACGTTGCGGCCATTATTGGGCATATAATTGTCTTGCCATTCTTTGCCAATTTTTTCCACACTAACCACACCATCGCCGGGTTCTCGGAAAGGTGTTTCCTTTTCGTGGGCCATGAGCTTATTGATATTTGACATATCAGTAGCATTTAGCAAACTACCAACAACTCCCATGTCACATTTTTTCAACAGATCACGGAAAAACTGTTCATCCAAACGTTGGCCATTCAGCATGACATGATCATCTTTGATGTTTTCAGGATCGGCTAGGATTTGTTTGATAATCTTCGCGGCGGCAACTTCATCCGGATTGGGGCCTCTTCTAGATTTTGCTGGATTTGCTTCTGGAGTTTTCAAGGGTGCGGATTGAGCCCCAGTATATGCTTTTTCTAATTGTTTTAAACAGTAATCAACATTAGTTTCACACAAACCGCGTTCGCGTGAGCTAACTCTCTGCATAATTTGAAATTCTTTTAAGCCACCATATCCATCATCCAGTTTTTTACCAGACCCTGGGAATCTGGCAGCCACTTCTGGCAAGGCCAAATATTCACTGACCTTCATGATGCGTTCGTTCTCTTTGGGCACATACTTATCGGTAACAAGCGTAAGATCACCCACTGTTTGTCTGCTTCTCCGTGGCTCTCTTACCGGCTGACCATCTCGTATCAGGTAACGGCCTTTGCCTCCATCCACAAGATGGGGTTCATGGTTATTAGAATCAAATTGAGTGACCAATTCAAATGTTTCAGAAAACATTTTCCGTTGTTGCGCAAATACAGCTTCTGCAGCTTTAGGTCCAATTCGATGCGATAAAATTCTAAAGTAAAATTCCATATAGGATTCTGGCGGTTGTTTTACCCGTACTAAATCGACCATATGACTTTGGTTAACCAACACGTGAGCGGCACTTTTATCCCATTCATGATTTTTGTCTTCAATCACATCGGCATAAAAATCAACGTCAGCTTTGTCTTTGAATACATCGGGGATTAATTCGGGGTGAGCGTCTACATATTCTAAAAATGCAACTCTACTTTTTAGATGGTATTTTTTATAGTTTTCAGAGTCCGAAGCCTCATCTTCACGCCCAGCAACGAAGAATGCTTGTGCAATCATGATCTTTTTTAAATCTTGCGGGGTAACGTCCGCTAGCGTTTTACCGTCTTGAAATTCGGGTAGTTTTTCACCTCTTAATTTTGCTTTTCTAGCTTCTTCAATAATGACTTGGGAGTACGCCATAGTACGCAAAGTATGCGCTAAACCATGTACTTGACGATTTACGGTAATTCCACCATCCAAGCGGGCAGGAGTAGATTCCACCCGACCGGTATAGGGGGTGCCCAAATGTTTATCATAAGCCCATTGGGCGGCAGCTTTTACGGTTTGATCCGTAAACAATGAGAAATTATCCCACTCACGTGCAGTCGTTGGTTTCTTTGCCTTGGCAACTTCAAAACGTTCAATACTTTCGCGCAACACACTAGCATTTACCGGAGTTGTTCGTGGATCAGTTTTAAAACCATCGGCAATTGCGGCTAAAAAATTCTTAAGGTTTTGTAAATTCCAGCCGGCGGTTTCAGTTTTCATCTGTGTACTGAGATTGGCGCCTAAGGTTTCCAGAGTAGGGGCAGGCATGCCGTTCATGTCTTTATGGGCTTTTACTCCAGCAGAAGCTACCCAATAACCTGTCATGCCTTTATGGAGTCCTGGTTCTACAGGAATCACATCAAGAGTCGCATCTGGCGGTAACTTGGCGAGTAAGGATTTTTTAAAGCTAGTACCGGAAGCTTGTCCTAATGGATCATATAAGAAGTACTTATTATCCGGACCTTTTACCAACATCATCCAATGACCCGAATCTTTGGAAGATCCCGTATTGGTAAGAAGGGGCATGAAACCCTGGC
>CAMAYX010000156.1 GCA_945862405.1 Legionella genomosp. 1 | reverse complement strand
CCTATGATGTAAAACATGGTAGATATCAACATTAAAATAATACAGAACACCACTCCACTTAAATCCAGGCGGGTAGATCGGAAAAAAGCCATCAACATAGCAAATAAGATATTGGTAATAATTCCCAAAATTAAGACCGGAATCGCGATGGCCAAACTAGGCCACATGCGTTGAGAAATATCATGGCTAATATCACGCCCAGCATCAGAAACGCCGAAATTAAAACAAAATAAGAGTAAAGACTTTTGGTAAAACAGGGTTTGAGTTACCTTTTTTACACCGGACTGATCCGCATTATAAAACAACGGAAAATTGTAACCACGTATAGATTTCCATTGTTCTATCGCCTCGGTTTGCACATGCTTATGACCTAGCTGCATTCTGGCCATATCATCGGGTGAATTGACCATAAAAAACAGTGCGAACGTTAAGATGTTGATGCCTAATAAAATGGGAATAATGTAGAGCAATCTGCGCAGAAAATAGTTGGTCATGAATAAGCCCGCTCGGCATGCTGCTTCAGCTTTTTATAATAAGCGAAGACAAATGGAAGTAATAGAAGCATAAGAATCATAAAGAATAAGCCCAAAGGCCATAATATGGGTTGGTTCCACTTTTCACGAAGCTCATTGCGCAGAGGAATATTAATCGAAACGTATTTCAATGTATTTAATGAAATGCTATTACTCTTTACGGGTGCAAACCACTGTTGGCTTAATACTAGACTTTGTGAGTTTATTCCCCAGGCCCATGGGGCATCATGCCTCACAATTTCTAACATTTGATTGATGATGTTTTGTCGCGCTTCACCATTCTCAAGATTTTTCATTTGGTTAAACAATTCATCGTATTTTGGATTGCTGTAATTTGCAGCATTTTCTCCTCCATGCGCGACTTTTCCATTCCCGCTGTACAGTAAAAATAGGAAATTTTCGGGATCGGGATAATCAGCGTTCCATCCCCAAGTAAACAATTGTGCATTACCACTGCGCATTTTTTCCTGAAAACGGTTGTATTGTGTAGCGCGTATATTTAGAGACACTCCAATTTGCGCCAATTGCTTGCTCATCCAATTCAATTGTTCTTTGTCATCTGGACCACCACTAGCAGGAACATCGTAATACAGGATTAAGGGGTCACCGGTTTTAGGATCTATGCCACCAGGATAGCCTGCTTCTTTCATTAATTGCTTAGCATCTTCAATGGAGCGTCGTTGTGCAGCTGCACCATCCCATGTATACACGTAAGGATTAACTCCTGCTTCACCATCTAGAAAGCCAAAAATTCCAGGTGGGATTGGCCCTTGAGCTGGGAACCCTTGACTGTTTAAAAATATAACGATGTTTTCATCGTAATTAACGGCTATGGAGACAGCTAAGCGTAACTTTCGTGCTCGCTCACTGCTACCCCCTACTACACTATCCAACATGTTAAAACCTAAGTAATACACTGAAGGATCAGTTACTTGTAAAAGACGTATACCTTTTTCCCTCATACTATCGGTCAAACCTGCAACCCCAGAGGGTGTGATCATAATTGCTTGATCAAAACTATCCGGGCTTACCCCGGATAAATCATAATACCCTTGCAAGAACTTATTCCACCGCGGAATTGCTTCCTTTTCTAGGGTATAGACTGCTTTATCAATCAAGGGTAAAGGCTCATCAGGCTGGCGGAGATAGCCCATCTCATCATCATGAGCACTACCGTTTCCAGGAAAATATTCTTGGTGGAAATTTGGGTTTTTCGCCAGAATCATACGACTGTTTGGATTATTCTCCTGCAGCATAAAAGGACCTGTACCAACTGGATACCAACCAAATCCAAGATTCTTATCATCCATATCATGCTGGGCATAAAACCGATCTGCTTCCCATGGTATAGGAGCAAAAAATGGCATGGCCAACCAAAACATAAATTGTGGATATTGGCCTTTTAAGGTGATTTGATAACTATAATCACCTAATTTTTTTACCCCACTTAATGAGTAAGGTCGTAAATCCAGAAAATGATCAGGTGGGTTGGATTGTGGAAGCTGGCTTGCAAATTCACGAAACCCCTCGATGTGGTCACTCATTAATCCATAAATAGAAGAATTTATGCTGGGAGCTGCCAAACGTTTTATTTCATAAATATAATCATCCGCCACGAGTTCCCGTGTACCTGTGTATTTAAAATCGGATAACTGGTTAATGTCTTTTTCATCAAGGTAATCAGCAGGTAAATTATGGTAGATGTAATTTCCAGTATTATCTTTGGCAAATGCAGGATGCGGTTGATAGTAAATTCCTGATTTGATGTTAATGGTATAGACAGTTTTTGCGACTTCTTGCCGCTGCGGATCCAGGATTTCAGCGCCCTGCTTGTCATAATAATGAACCTCAGGCATAGATTTAGCCGTCAGTGGCTCTAACTGATAGGGTCTAGCTAAATAATTGTATTGCAGTACTGGTTCATACACTTGTGCGATAAATGTGTATTCATTTGAAGAATATGACTTTGCTGGATCTAAAGTTTTAGGCTGCTCGCTAAACGTGGTGTAATAAATTTTTTCATGCGACTCCGATTCCGGGTAGGGATTATTCCAAACCCATGCCCAGCAAGAATGTTGGATCAGCAGCAATACAATCAAGAAAATTCTATCCATGAAACTCACAAATCAGTCATTAGCCCCTAACATAGCAAGAAACTCGGACTCGCTCAAAACCGTAATACCAAGTTCAGTTGCTTTTTCTAACTTAGAACCGGGATCACTTCCTGCTATTACATAATCGGTTTTACTCGAAACACTTCCTGCCACACGAGCCCCCACCGCCAATAATCTAGCTTTAGCATCATCTCTACCTAAGGAAGTGAGTGTACCGGTGAGTACAAGGGTTTTATTATTAAGTGGATGATTTTGGTCTATTTTGCGTTTCTCAACAATAGGCCAATGCACCCCATAAGCAATTAATTTATCAATTACTTGTTGATTATGTGGTTGTGCAAAAAAGTGTACAACATTTGAGGCCGCAACAGGTCCTATGTCTTTGATCATCATTAATTCATCTAGAGCAGCCTTTCTAAGCGTTTCAATATCTTTAAAATATTCTGCAAGATTATGCGCACCGGTTTCCCCAATCTCGCGAATACCCAAAGCGTAAAGAAATCGATTAAATACTGCCTTCTTGCTGCTCTCAATTGCCACCAGCAGATTATCCGCGGATTTTGCCCCGATACGTTCTAACTTCAATAAATTTTCCTGCGTCAGTGCATACAAATCGGAAACATCATTTATTAAGTTTTCATCAATCAACTGTTCAACGATGGCATCGCCTAGGCCATCAATGGTCATCGCTCTGCGTGATGCGTAATGCAATATTGCCCCTTTAAGTTGGGCTTTACAAAATAGCCCCCCAGTACAGCGTGCTACAGCTTCGCCAACCACTTGAAATACTTCCGCTCCGCATACAGGACAGTGGTCTGGCATTTGTATGGCTTGAGTTTTGTCGGGACGTTGGCTGGTGACTACCGAAACCACTTCTGGAATTACATCCCCTGCCCGGCGAACAATGACCGTATCACCAATGCGAATGTCTTTACGTGCGATTTCATCCATATTATGCAAGGTAGCGTTACGTACAGTTACCCCTGAAACATTAACTGGGTTCAAACGGGCAAGCGGTGTTAACGCCCCAGTTCTACCAACCGTAAAATCTACAGCTAAAAGTTGCGTTATTTCTTCGCTAGCAGGAAATTTGTGGGCGCAAGCAAATCTTGGTGCTCGGGCTACGTAGCCTAAGGTGTGTTGTAAAGGAATACTATTTATCTTATAAACCACACCATCGATTTCGAAGGGTAAAGATTCGCGACGCTTTTGAATGTCTTGGTAATAAGCTAAACATCCTGTTAGTCCCTGAGCTTTCTTACTAAGCGATGACACGCGGAAACCCAGTTCTTTAAGTAACTCTAAATGCTCCGCATGGGTATTTGGTAAGTTGAAACCCTCACACTCGCCAATACCATAACAATAGATTGCCAATGGTCTATTTGCAGTAATGGCAGGATTCAATTGACGTAAACTACCAGCTGCGGCATTTCTAGGATTGGCAAACGTCTTTTCTCCACGTTGTCGTGCCCTCTCATTAAACGCCTCAAAACCTGCTTTGGGCATGTAGACTTCACCGCGTACCTCAATCCATTCGGGGACTGTTTTGCTGAGTAAGCGCAAAGGCACAGCCGCTATTGTTTTAATATTGCTCGTAATATTTTCACCAACAGAACCATCCCCACGGGTCGCAGCAGAATACAACACGCCATTTCTATAGGTTAAGTTAACCGCTAAACCATCGAGCTTAGGCTCACAAACAAAACTTAGGGTGTCTTTGTCAATGTCTGCTTTATCGGAAATCCGTTTAATAAATGCTTGTAACTCATCACCCGTAAATACGTTAGACAGGGACAACATAGATTGACGATGGGCAATAGGTTCTAATGCAGATGAGGGTGTAACCCCAACACGCTGTGTGGGCGAATCTGGAGTTATTAAATCAGGGTGTTGCTCTTCAAGGTGCTGTAATTCTTTAAAACATCGGTCGTATTCGACGTCAGGTACTAGGGGCTCATCCAAAACATAATAGTGATAATCGAGGCGTCTTATTTGTTCTCTTAATTGTTCGATCTTACTGTCCATTTCAAGGGGTTACCCAGAGAAAAAGAAATAAGTGTAGCATTCGCTGGAATTTGTAGACAATGTTGATGTTCTATCAATCTCGCCAAGGCGGGATTGATAGAACTAGTTCATGTTTAGTGAATCATCCGCGGTACTTGAAGCTCATGGTCAACTGCCTCAGCTAAATCCATACAGTCTTTAGATAAGCCAGTTCGTTTACCTGCGAAAGCAAATATACCAATACTTGATAGTGCCGCCACGGTCGCACCTGCGGCCGCTCCTAGAGACACAGGGAACAGAGCAATTGCAATGGCGGTACATAACAACGACAAGGACAATCCTATGGCTTGCCACAGGGGTGATGGATGACCTTTGACTTCATCCGCAAAAGCCATTAACTCTCTAACATTTTCCTGCATTGGGTCATGGCCTGGAGTAGGAAGTGCATTTTTGACCAGCGTAATGCCACGCAGTAATTTTCCAAGAAACTCCTGTGGATTTTGCTCATAAGTATCCTGCATTTCACGAAGTGACTCGAATAATTTGCAACTGTTTGTAATTAAATCATCTTGCACTTGTGTAAGTATGACAGCGTCTAAATTTGCAATACCATTAGCACACTGTCGCAATACACATCGGTTAAATAGTTCCTGTGTGGTAACTTCCTCTCCTAATTCATCCGAGCCATTAAAATCGCTGTCCAGCAAAGCTTGGCAATTAGAATCGCTGTACAAAGTTTTTTCCTTCAGCACATGTATACAATGGAGTACTTGTGCGACAGGTCGCCGGCTACTCACCATGAAATTAAAATCATTTTGCGTAAGACTGGTCAAGGCTTGCAGCCAATCACTAAGTTGATTCGCGCAACTTGATTCCGAAATACTGGGCCCAGATACGGTAACCGTTTCTGCATCGAACGTCCTAGCAAGTAGTGCTTGGGCCATCATCGTACGCAATGGTGCGCTCAATACTCTGGAAGCCAAGGCATGAACATTAGCTTTGTTCAGCAGATTTAATCTATTCATTTCAACAAAACAATTAGCAACTAATTTAATATCGTCTGATGCTAAATTTGCCGTAGTAATCACATGAAGAGCATTAAACGTGTCTTGGGTTAATAAGTTGGAACTCGCTAGAAATGAAATCGCTTGAGCAAAATCTTCTGGTCGGCGCGCATACTCCCTTCCATGAAAATCGTCCGCACTAGAAATAGGGTTTTCGGCAAGTCGAATCAACATATGAAAATTGGCTAACTTATTTGCGGATAACAACGAAGGTTCAGCCAACACCAATTTTTTACATACTTCGTGGGTTGCTATAATGCTTATCTCATCATTAAACCGTACGTTGGACAAATCAAATTGAATTTGCTGTTGCTGTAAGAAATCTTGAAATTGTTGCCGTGCAGTCATCTAATAAGTCCCTAAAAATTTCAGCCTTGAAGTACTATTTTTCCCCAAGTTTGCTGTTGGATGGATTATATGAAAAGATGTAAACTCTTACTATCATAAAAAAGGAATTTTTATGAGCAATCTAAAAAATACGATCACGGAGAGTGATTTATTCGAGCCTTTCCGACTGGGCTCGTTGAAGTTGCAAAACCGTATTGTGATGGCGCCTCTAACCCGCAGCCGTGCAGGTAAACATGATGTGCAACGGCAAATGAATGCCGAATATTACGCCCAGCGTGCCAGCGCCGGTTTAATAATATCTGAAGCCACGCAAATTTCTAATCAAGGCAAGGGGTATGCCTTTACTCCCGGAATATATAGCGAAGAACAAGTAGAAGGTTGGAAGCTC
>CAMAYX010000155.1 GCA_945862405.1 Legionella genomosp. 1 | reverse complement strand
CTCTGTGGTGCTGCTCTTTAATCTTGCTTAAAAGCGCTCCCTTGCCCCGTCATTGCGAGCCTAGCGAAGCATCCAGTGGTTTTTTCCGGAAAGAAGCTCGAAGGAAGGATGAGGCGTTGCGTTGTAGGTCGGGATCTTGATTTTCGCTTCGCTTAATCTTTTAATGTTATTGTGCCCGTGTCATTGTCCGTGTCCCCATCCCCCAATCCCCGTGCCTCCTGCTGCCATCCATGCATACTGGCTCTAATCCTCAAATAAATGTAAATTTCGCTAATCTTGCGTAAATTATGTACAAAAAGATGCTCGACATTAATATAATTTGGTTTCAAATCTCAAACTGGAGTTGTAATATGGCTGCAAAGTTAACTACAGACGAAAAGTGGGCTCTTTTTACCTCACCTAAGCAAGGTATTGGTCAAGCGGTGATGGCTAGGAAAGCGATTTCATTTTTCATACCTTCAATGACTAACTTGTTACCTAGTATTACAACTGCATTCATTGTAGGTGGGGTAACTGCGCCGTTCCTGATGTATGCTGATTGCTGTTGAGGGCAGAGCTTCATCGGCGTATCAAATTGCTCAAAATTTGCTAAACAAGCTCTTTTGGAAGAAGCTTTACAGGATGAAGAACAGGCATGTAATGAGTTTTATTTTGAAGTGCAAATGATCCGGTACATGAATACAGTACATAGACTCGGTCAGATTGAAGCCTTATTCGCCGACAACACGTTTACACCATCTGAGAGTAATTTGGATAATGAGTCAGAATCTAATTATACAAGTGTGCATTCAGTTTAACCAGCCTTCACGCTTTCTCTCTTTATTTTCAACATTTGCTTCACCATCACTATCTAGAAGCAGTAACTTTGCCGCGGAAGAGAAAATTCTTAAACTAGGTATTGTGTAAGAAAAAAACATTGATGACGCCTACTGGCGCATCAAGGTTCGAAATTAAAAAGGTTTCATAAAATCGCTCAGATCCGGGTTTTCCTTCATCCGATATTGATACACAGCATAAAACGAAATGATGTTTTTTAAGTAGTTTCTAGTTTCCTGCCAAGGCAAGGTTTCAATCCAAATATCAACCTGCTTTGGCGGATGATTTTTTAACCAATATACAACTCGGCTGGGACCTGCATTGTAAGCTGCAGAAACCAAAACTGGATGTTGAAAACGCTTTCCTAATTGTCTTAAATAAGCAGTGCCAATGCTGATGTTCTTTTGTGCTGACATTAATTGTGTCTTATCGTCATAAGCGATTCTTTCACTTTTAGCTATGACTTTTGCGGTGGATGGCATAAGTTGCATCAATCCCTGTGCTCCCGCTGGTGAAACAATGTCATCATGGAAGGTACTTTCTTGGCGAATGATCGCGTAGATCAATCCTTTAGAAACATTGTAATTCTGAGAAGTTTTGCGAATGGTATCTTGATACGCTAGAGGGAATCGCAGCGATAACTGATTTGTTAATTCGTCATTGTTGCACAGAAATAACGATTTGCTGTGCCATTTGAGATCATGAGCTAACCAATAAGCAAGTGCGCTTTTATCCTCTTTAGGTAACTCTAAAACAAAATCATTGAGCAGCCTTGAGGCAGTAAGGGTTTGCTTGGATAAATAAAGAGCTTTTATTTGATCCGTAAATGGTTGATAAGGTTTTAGATTATTTAGATTGGTAATTGCATTTTCGTTAGCGAATGTTAGCGATTTGTTGATGCGTAAACTGGACAAAAATCCATAATAGTTTCGTTCATTTGCTAGGGATTGATATATTTCACGGGCAGGCTCTTTCTTGCCTTGGGCTTCTAAGGAACGCGCTAGCCAATACTGCCAGGTAGGATTTTCTTGATCGTGAAAGTGACGTATCAAATATTCAACGTAAGGCCAGTTTTGTTGCCTTAGGGCGTATCGTATTTGCCAATCCAGTAAATTATCGTTGTAGTAGGCTGGCTTGATTTTTGCAAACCATAATGGGGCATCATCATGGTTGTGAATGGTTTTGAAAGCATTGATGTGAATTAAGAAGGCTTGTTGTTGTGCCTCATTGAGCATTTTTTTACTGTTGGGCTGTTTCCAAATTTTAATCGCTTCTTGAATTTTGACATTCACCAAACGGTTTAAGCCGTATAAATAATAAGCACTGTGCAATTCGCTAGGCGATAAATTGGTAATATGTTCTGGGTGCAAATATATGTCCGTTAACGTATTTGCTTCTTCAAGTCGTGGCGGTTTGTATTGCTTCAGTAAGTGTCTCGCTAGCGATAAATTCCGATTGTTTAAGGCTAGCAAAATGCGCTGGCCTAAAAGAGTTTCATTGAAATATTCGCTCTTGACTAGATTATCGAATATTTCATTACAAGCAGGTGGTAGTGAACTCCCGGACAACCATAGAGGTCTAGCATCTTGTAGGGCTATTTGTTCTTGTCCTTGATGGTAAATGGCCTGTAAATGATAACAGCGTAAACTGACACTTTTACTGTCTTGATAGTACTTTGCGAACGTTGCCCAATCCTTATTATAAGCTATCTGAAAGAGCCATTTTTCACGTAATTTGGTTGCAAGAGGTGATTGCTCTTGAATGAAAGCAAGGAATTCTGGGGTAGGGGGCGTCGTTATATTTTGATTCCATTGCTGATACGCTTGAAAACGCTCCATATATTCTTGTCCTGATGCAGAATGCACAGCAAAGCTAATACATAGGCCTAATAAAATGAATCGCGTTCTTTTCATGAAACTCTCGAATGAAACAACTAGATGTTTAAGAAATATGGGTTAATTGCTGGCGCATTGCCGCAATAGTTTTTACATAGTCAGCGCTGTTAAATATAGCAGAACCTGCTACAAATTGAGTAGCCCCCATTTGTGCTAGTTTACCAATATTTCCTATGTCTACACCACCATCAACACAAATTGGCAGTTTGGGATATTTTTGGTGGACTGCGGTAATCTTATCCATAACCGCCGCAATCAGTTTTTGCCCACCAAAACCTGGATTTACGGTCATAATTAAGATAAAGTCCAAGCGGTGAACACACCATTGCAAACAATCGATTGAGGTTGCAGGGTTTAAAACCAAGCCTGCTTCACAATTTAATTCTTTAATTAACTGTAAACTACGATCGACATGTATGGATGCATCCGGGTGAATACTAAGCCGTTTAGCTCCTGCTTTAGCAAAATCGTTGATTAAGCCATCAACCGGTGCTGTCATTAGATGCACATCGAGCGTTAGCTGTGGGTATTTTTTATGCAAGGCTGCACAGACAGAAGGTCCAAAGGTCAGGTTGGGCACATAATGATTATCCATCACATCAAAGTGAATCATGTCTGCCCCAGCCTGATGCACGGCTTGGACTTCTTCTCCAAGCCGTGTTAAATCTGCTGCTAGAATGGAAGGTAAAATTTTAAATTGGTTCATTAGAAACAAGTAAAACTTCCGTTGAAGGTTATATTTATCGTGTGATCGGTCAACTGTTGATTATTGAACATCTTAACTCCTGCAGTGGTCACATAGCGATAATCCAAGGCAAAAGAGGTGTAATCGTCGAGGAAATAGGCAGCACCTAAAATACCTTGGGCCGCAGGCATGCTTTGATGTGCACTGATTTTAGCACTGGTAACGTCGGTATTATCGCGATACCACTTTATCGAGTTCGAGACATAAGCATAGCCAACGCCTGCACCTATATAGGGTGCCCAATCCGAATTACATCCTGGTGTGTAAAAATCGTAATAGGAATTAAAGAAGCCTACAAACGTCGAAGTATTTCCTGAAAAACGCAAATAGTTCTTTGTTGAGGTTGTGTAAGTGGCTGGGCCTGAAGTGAGTTTGTCATATGGGTTGTAGAGAAAAAGTAACTCTATTTCTACTCGTAATGGAAACCATTTATAACCAAGTTGTCCACCGCCGCCTCCCATTCCTTTGAACGACATGTTTCCTAGATTTGTAGTTTTAGTTCCATTGGGACGCAAAAATAGGTAATCAACAGCAGGTGCATAGGCTCCACCCAGAACAACTCCCGCATACCAACCTGGTCGGGGATTGGCAGCAAAGAGGGAACTGCTTATAAACATTGCTACAATGCTAAGTTTTAAAACGTTTCTCATCGACGATTTCCTTATTTATAAGTAACTTCATTGAAGCGATAAACAATTCCTAAGTTGGCCATGTGAGCTTGGAATACTTTACCGAAATCATCCACGCGGTCTGTTCCAACGTAGCGATATGCGGCGGTTAAGGCATAATTCTCTGCGAAATTAAAGGTTAAGCCTACGGTAGGTTGATAAGCAAAAACGCTGTTGGCTCCTGTGTATCGTGTGTAGCCAGAAGGACCTTGGCTAGTAAACCTGCCACTTACCCAACCATACCCGATTCCTACCCCAACAAAAGGGGAAATCGCATTAATGCATTCGGGGAAATCATAATAGACATTGGCCATCCCTAAAAGAGCTTCAGAGTAGCCGTGCACACCGGTTTGCGAAACGTTGTTAATGCTGAATCGGCTCAAATTGGCGTTAACATAAGTTAACTCACCTTCGTAACGTAAGGGATTGCTTTTGAAGCCAAAACTGCCGCCCGCATCAAATCCAGCATGATAGGTAGCGTCTGTACGATTTGAGCCATTCCAAGTTGAATTTATGTTGCCAGGAAGGTAGGCGTATCCGCCGAAAACACTGCCGTACCAACCGTCGATAGGAGTTGCAGCGGATACAACTTGTGCAGCTAGTATGGTGGCGGAAGCCAACAAAGTTCTCATAACTGTCCTTGTTAGTTTATAAAAGTAGTTCCATGTTAGCGATTTAGCTATATTTTGCAAGCCCCTTAGCGCCACAGCAGCTTGTTAACATCAAAATCCAGAAGTGATTGGATAACGCCAGTCGCGTCCGAAGGCGCAGCTGGAGATTTTCACCCCAGGTGCCGCTTGCCGACGTTTATATTCATTTCGAGTAATCAAACGGATGATTTTGTTCACTGTTTCAGCTTGAATTCCCTGTGCAATAATGTCTTCTTTATCCAGGGTTTCTTCCATGTACAATTTGATAATTCTATCCAAGGTTTCATAGTCCGGAAGACTGTCTTGGTCGGTTTGATTTGGGGCAAGCTCTGCTGAAGGGGGGCGTGAAATAACACGCTCTGGAATAACAGGGGATATCTGATTACGATAACGAGAAAGGGCATATACTTGGGTTTTTAAAACGTCTTTTAATACTGAAAATCCGCCAGCCATGTCACCGTATAAGGTAGCGTAACCTACCGCACTTTCACTTTTGTTACTGGTCGTTAATACCATTTTTCCGGTTTTATTAGAAAGCGCCATCAACAGCATGCCTCGTATGCGTGCCTGCAAATTTTCTTCAGTAGTGTCGGGTGCTAGACCTTTAAATGATGGTGCTAGTGTTGATAACAAACTTGCGAATGCTGGCTCTATGGACAAAACGGTGTGTTCAACGTGCATATCTTGTAATTGTTGCAAAGCATCAACCGAGCTGATGTCGGCAGTATAGCGTGAAGGCATCATAACTGCATGTACTTTGGCGGCACCTAATGCATCTACGGCGATAGCAAGTGTGAGTGCTGAGTCTACTCCTCCTGAGAGACCCAATAATACGCCGGGAAAATGATTCTTCTCTACGTAGTCTTTTAATCCCAGCACTAGTGCTTTGTAGATTAATTCTTCCTTATGAAGAAGCGGTACACTTGTACCCTGTAATTGATTACCGTTTAGGCTTACAGGGATCAAATGTTCTGCAAATGCTTGAGCACGTGCACTGACTTCTCCCATAGGATTCATTGCTAAGGACTGGCCGTCAAATACCAGTTCATCTTGGCCCCCAACCTGATTCACATAGATGATGGATACTCCTTGTTGCGCATAATGCCTTAACAATTGTTCACGAAGTGCGTATTTCTCGTGATCAAATGGGGATGCATTGATACATACAATCACATTGGCTCCAGACTTAATGAGCATGTCCATCGGGCCTGGGTGCCATAAATCTTCGCATATACAAAGACCTATGGCGTAATCGTTAATTTCGAAGCAACAGGATGCTTTAGGTCCTTTAGTAAAATAACGAGCTTCGTCAAATACGCCATAGTTCGGCAAAATTTGTTTGTGGTAAGTTGTAAGGCGCTGACCATTTGCAAATACACTTGCAGAGTTAAAATGCTTACCATTCTCGCGAGTGGGGTGGCCAACAATGATATGACAATCCCCCACCGCCTGTTGCACGGCGATAAGCGCCGTGTCCACTCTATTATATAAATCGTTTCGGTACAGCAAGTCTTCTGGAGGGTAACCGGTAATGGATAACTCTGGGAAAACGATGAGTTCGTATTGAGATCGGTGATCGTTTATAATGCGCAAGATTTGTTCAAGATTCTTTTCAATGGCGCCAACGGTAGGGTTTATTTGTGCCATTAATACATTTAAAGGTTTCATGAGTTATACTAGTTTGTTTGTATAGTTTATTTTAT
>CAMAYX010000154.1 GCA_945862405.1 Legionella genomosp. 1 | reverse complement strand
ACGGTTTCAGGGGAGGCATTAATTGCTGCCATAATTTACTCCAATATCGAATTAATTCTCGTAGCCTTGATGCAGCGAAGCGTAATCAAGGTCATCTTTCTATTAGTATAACCAATCAGCGAATAATTTGTTCAATGGTGGCGCCACCCAAACATTGGTTCTTTTCATAAAATACAATGAACTGACCCGGCGTAACTGCACGCTGGGGGCTGGAAAACATGACATAATGCTGATGTTGGTTTGCTGGTGAAATAACACAAGCCTGTTCTGTTTGTCGATATCGCGTTTTGGCAAAACAGGTCTTGGGCAACTCATCACTTGCGGGATTCAACCAATGGATTGGCCCGCATATCAAACCTTGAGCGTACAACAGAGGATGATGAGTTCCTTGAGCAACTACTAGAGTATTGGTTGCTATCTCTTTATCTACTACATACCAAGGTTCATCACTTCCTTCACGGCTTCCGCCAATACCTAATCCTTGTCGTTGTCCTAACGTGTAAAACATCAAACCATCATGTTGGCCAATAGTATCACCAAATGGATTTTGAATTGGCCCAGGCTTGGCAAGCATAAACTCATTGAGGAAGGTTTTAAACCGACGTTCGCCAATAAAACAAATGCCAGTAGAATCCTTTTTGTTATGCGTAACTAAATTCAGTTCTTTAGCGTATTCACGAATTTGCGATTTTAAAAAATCACCTATTGGAAAAAGTGTTTTTGCTAAAGCGTTAGGATCCACCGCGTGTAAAAAATACGTTTGATCCTTATCTCGGTCTTTTGCTTTAAGCAGTCTTGCTGTTCCTTGAGCAACTTCCACCCGAGCGTAATGTCCGGTGGCTATTAGATCAGCACCTAAGTCTAAAGCGTGTTGCAAAAATGCATTGAATTTAATTTCTTTGTTACACAATACATCAGGGTTTGGCGTTCGTCCCTGTTCATATTCGTCAAGGAAATAATTGAACACCCGCTGCATGTATTCTTGCGAAAAATTAACACTGTGCAAGGGGATGTTGAGTTGGTCGCAAACCTTCTGCGCGTCATGGAGATCTTGTGCGGCAGCACAGTATCCATCCTTATCGTCTTGCTCCCAATTCTTCATGAACACGCCTTCAACATGATAGCCTTGTTCGCGAAGCAGCCAAGCCGCAACGGAGGAATCAACTCCTCCAGACATACCTACGATTACTTTTTTGGACATAAGATTCTAATTACGAAGCGATTCAACTGTTTAGACTTCCCACGGGGAATGAATCCCCGCGCTCGGTCAGGGGAGAGAACTACGTCTCTCTCCCCTGACTACTCATCATTGTTTTGTTCTCGCGGCAAACCGCGGGGAGTCTTAAATTTTAAATTTAGCGCTTATGATGTATAAAAAATGAATATTTTACGCTATAATCACGTACTTTTAAATGTAGTTTTTAGTTTTCAATGAATATTTGCTTAACAACCGAGGGAAAAGAAGCCAGCGCTCAACAAATTGTTGTTGGTGTAACAGAGCGTTTACCAGCTTGGTTAAATTCGCCTTGTCAATTGACCTGTACTTACAGTGTACAGCTCAGGTCAAATTATTATGAATTAAACATGGAAACTCGCGGCGTTTTGGAGTTAGTTTGCCAACGTTGCCTAAATACTTATTCTTATGATTATCAACACCAAGCAAAAATTGCCGTTTGCAGAGATGATCAGAGAGCGGAAGAATTATTGCATGATTTTGAATGTATCGTTTCTAAAAACAATGAAATTGATTTGGTGGAAGTATTAACAGATGACTTACATTTGTTTTTACCAGAAAAACACTCCGAATTAGCTGATTGTGATGCGAACATGAAGCAATACATTGACCTTGAACCATAGAATTATTAACAATTCTGCTTAGAAAACTATGATGAAGTGTAACGAAATCAAGGTTTTCTAGCCAAGATAAAGATTCTACTTGGATTAAAAGCAAAAAATCGGTAATATTCCGGCCTTATAACAAATTGTGTAGGAGTAATACAATGGCAGTACAACAAAATAAGAAATCACGATCTAGACGTGATATGCGTCGTTCGCACGATGTGCTTACCAAACCGACGCTCTCAGTTGATGTAACTACTGGGGAAACTCATTTGCGCCACCACATTACGCCAGACGGTTATTACCGCGGCAAAAAAATCCTGGAAACCAATAACGTCTACGAACAAGAGTAAACCCACTTGAATACCATTACCATTGCCATTGATGCGATGGGCGGGGATCATGGATTGGATGTTGTGATCCCGGCTTGCGTTCGCGCAATGAATGCAAATTCAGACTTGAACTTGCTGTTGGTCGGTGACCAAGAGCAAGTTCATAAGCATTTGAAAAAGCATGGAATGCTTTCTAAAAGTCAATGCACAGTCGTTCACGCCTCTGAAATTGTGGCTATGGACGAATTACCCTCTCACGCCTTGCGTAATAAAAAAGATTCTTCCATGCGAGTGGCTATAAACCTCGTCAAAGAAGGGAAAGCGCAAGCCTGTGTTAGTGCTGGTAATACTGGTGCGCTTATGGCAACCGCTAGATTTGTTCTTAAGACCTTACCTGGTATTGATAGACCCGCCATTATTGCTGAATTGCCCACGATTAAGGGCAGAACGCGAGTGATCGACCTTGGTGCCAATGTCGATTCATGTGCCGAGCACCTTTTTCAATTTGCGGTGATGGGCTCGGCTTTAATTCAAGCTTTGGACAACAAGCCTAGGCCTAAAATTGGCCTATTGAACATAGGCGTTGAAGAAATTAAAGGTAACGACCAAGTCAAACGTACCGCTCATCTTCTTGCTGAATGCGAAATTATGAACTACGTAGGTTACGTTGAAGGGGATCAGTTTTATTCAGGTGAAGTAGATCTAGTGGTATGCGACGGGTTTGTAGGCAATGCTACCCTAAAAGCGAGCGAGGGCCTCGCAAAATTAATGCTAACGGTTCTTAAAGAATCGTTCATGCGCAACCCTTTGACCAAGTTGGCGGGTATGATTGCTTTGCCAGCCTTATCCCATTTAAAGAAACGAATGGACCCTGCGCGCTATAACGGTGCGAGCATGCTAGGTTTAAACGGCATTGTGATCAAAAGCCACGGTGGTGCGAATGATAAAGCATTCCAGTTTGCCGTAGAAGAAGCCGTTCGCCAAGTTAAAAATGATGTGGTGGATTTGGTGCGCGAGCAAATCACCAATTTTATCAATCAGGGTTTATTGTTATGAAAAACGCCATTATTAGCGGAACAGGAAGTTACTTACCTGGACGCCAATTAACAAATACTGAACTGGAAAGCAGTTTAGACACCACTCATGAGTGGGTTTATTCCAGAACTGGTATTAGTAGCCGTTGTATCGCCTCTGATGAAGAAACTACCTCATTCATGGCTGGCAAGGCTGCTTTAAAAGCTTTAGAAGCATCGCAATTGACCCCAGATGATATCGACTTAGTGATCGTCGCTACTTGTACGCCGGATCATTATTTTCCAAGCATTGCATGTCATGTACAAAAAGCTTTGGGCATCACCCGCTCGATTGGTGCTTTTGATGTGAGTGCTGCTTGCAGCGGATTTGTTTATGCTTTAGATGTTGCTAAGCAATACATTGGCGCAGGTACGGCTAAACATATTATGGTAGTAGGCAGCGAAACTTTATCGCGCGCTGTGGACTGGACCGATCGCTCTACCTGCATATTATTCGGCGATGGAGCAGGTGCTGTGGTTCTAAGTGCCAGCGAGGAGCCGGGAATAATGGGTAGTGCAATTCACTCATCTTTTGATGATGAAAAACTACTTACCTATGTTAACTCGGTGGACGAACACGGCAAACGCGCTTGCATTACCATGTCTGGAAATGAAGTGTTCAAAATTGCAGTAACCATCATGGGTGATATTGTTGATGAAATATTAGCCCTTAGTAACTTGCAAAAATCGGACATTAATTGGTTGGTACCTCACCAAGCCAATATACGAATAATCCAAGCAATTGCTAAAAAATTAGCTCTTCCCATGTCCCAAGTTATTGTAACTATTGAGAATCAAGGGAATACTTCTGCTGCCTCAATTCCTTTAGCATTGGACGTTTCAATACGCGAAAAGAAAATTAAGCGCGGTGATTTACTGTTGCTCGAATCATTTGGAGGCGGAATGACTTGGGGTGCAATGGTCGTTCGCTATTAAACTGATTATTACTAGCTATTACTTGAATCTATTCAGAGGAATTCACCATCATGTCAAAGACTGCGATTGTTTTTCCCGGACAAGGGTCACAATCTATTGGAATGCTTGCTGAACTTGCTGCAAATTTTCCAGTGTTTACCAAGACGTTCGCCGAAGTTTCAGATTGTCTTAGGTATGATGTATGGAAATTAGTACAAGAAGGACCTGAATCTAAATTAAATCAAACAGAGTACACGCAAGTAGCCGTGCTAACTGCTGATGTTGCTGTGTTTCGTGTTTTAAAGCAAGAGTACCCTCTGCAAGTCAGCATGATGGCTGGACACAGCCTAGGCGAGTATGCGGCTTTAGTTTGTGCAGGGGCCATTAAATTGGTAGATGCCGCTTCTTTAGTTGAGAAGCGTGGGCAGCATATGCAGCAAACGGTACCTTTAGGTCAAGGAGCAATGGCTGCCATTGTTGGCTTGAGCGATGAGCAAGTAATGGATGTGTGTACACGTTCTAGTGGGGGCGGATTGCAAGTAACCCCGGCAAACTATAATGCAATTGGCCAAGTGGTAATCGCAGGTCATACGGCGGCGGTGGAAAAAGCCCTAGAATTAGCGGAAGAAGAAGGTGCTCGTATGGCCTTACCCATTCCAGTAAGCGTTCCTTGTCATTGCCCACTTTTGCAAACTGCTTCTGCGCGTTTTGCTGAAAATTTACAGCAAACTCCAATTCAAGTGCCTACGGTTTCCGTCATCAGTAACGTCGATTTGAGCATTTATCAATCGGTAGAGCAAATTAGAAGTTTGTTGGCTGAGCAATTGTTCAAGCCGGTACGTTGGGTGGAAACCATTCAATTTATGAAAAAGAACAATATTGACAATATTATTGAATGCGGCCCAGGCAAAGTCCTGAGCGGCTTGGTAAAACGCATCGAAAAGACTATGAATGCTATCAGTGTTAATGATAAAAGCAGTTTGGATGAGGCTGTATCATCCATAAAAGAATTTGAGGGTTCTCAATCATGAGTAATTTAGGAAATAAGATTGCATTGGTAACTGGAGCCAGTCGCGGAATAGGTCAATCCATTGCATTGACCTTGTCCCAACGTGGTGCTTATGTGGTGGGAACAGCAACCAGCGAACAAGGTGCTGCTGCTATCAGCGAAGCTTTCAAACAGCAAGGTCTTACCGGTGAAGGTATCGTTTTGGATGTTACCAGCAAAGACAGCGTTGAAAATACTTTAAGTTTATTGTCCGATCAGAATAAACTTCCTGGAATTTTAGTAAATAACGCAGGAGTTACCTGTGATAATTTACTATTACGTATGGAAGATGAAGAGTGGTACAAAGTAATTGAAACCAACCTTACGTCAATTTTCCGTTTGACCAAAGCTTGCTTAAAGCCTATGTTTCGTGCTCGCTGGGGTCGTATAATTAGCATTGGTTCGGTCGTAGGTTCAAGCGGTAATAGTGGACAAACTAATTATACTGCAGCAAAAGCAGGACTGGTTGGTTTTTCCAAGTCCTTAGCGCAAGAAATGGGAAGCAGAGGAATTACTGTTAATGTCGTAGCCCCTGGATTTATTGATACGGATATGACAGCATCGCTACCGGATATGGTCAAAGAAGAAATGTTAAAACGTATTGCCTTAAGACATTTGGGCAAGCCTGAAGATATTGCTGCAGCGGTTGCATTTCTAGCTTCAGATGATGCTAAATACATCACCGGCGAAACACTGCATGTAAATGGTGGTATGTATATGAATTAGTGGTTTGTTCCTATTTCTTTTATAATAGAGAATTTTAGAATAAACTAGCCAACAAATTTTTTATAACATAAAGAGGAAATTCAAGTTATGAGTACAGTAGAAGAACGAGTTCGCAAAATTGTTGTTGAACAATTGGGCGTTAAAGAAGATGAATTAAAAAATGACGCCTCGTTTGTGGATGATTTAGGTGCTGATTCTCTAGACACTGTAGAACTGGTTATGGCTTTGGAAGAAGAATTTGAAACTGAAATTCCTGATGAAAAAGCTGAAAAAATTACTACGATTCAAGAAGCTATTGATTATATTGAGGCTAACTTGAACAAAGAAGAAGCTTGATTTAGGAGTTGTTGATTGAATAAGCGGCGTGTGGTAGTTACTGGCATTGGTATGATTACCCCTGTTGGTGCAAATGTAGAAGAAACCTGGCGTAATATATTGGCAGGAGTTAGCGGTGTTGGAATGGTTGAAGATTTCGACACTGAAGATTATCCAACCAAAATTTGGGCAAAGGTAAAAAATTTCAACGTTGAAGAGCATATGCCGCTGAAAGATGCGCGTAA
>CAMAYX010000153.1 GCA_945862405.1 Legionella genomosp. 1 | reverse complement strand
AATTTACGCTCTGTGTAAGGGTTAGCCCCCACACACGATAATCGACTAGAGCTTGTAGCATCCAGCTCGCTTAGCAAAAATCCAATATACCATTGTTAAGTTACAAAACTGCAGTTTATGAGCGTTGTCGTTCTTATCAAAGATTGACTTCCCAATGCTAAACTATTTTCTTCCCTAATTTCAGACTCTTATAGTGGTTGTCAATGCATAACTTCTACAATACTATAATTAAATTTGGCAACAATAGCCCCCCAATGGTCAGATAAATGATTCATCGGGTCTAAAGCCGTTTCAGTCAATAGCAGTTTATTCACAAAATTGTAAGATGCATCTTTATAAAATATTAAATCAGGAGTACCTCCCATGCTTGGAATTAATTTCCCAGATTGATCGTAGGGGTTAGCAGTCAGAATATTAAAGGATCGCATTTTCTCGACAAGATTAATCGATTCATCCGGAGACATAGAATTCAAATCGCCACCAAAAATGGCAAGTGCACTTTGATACTCAGGTTTAGCCATTAACGAGCTCATTTGATCATTAAAAATTTCAGCATCGCGTATATGGGCGGTGTTAGGATTGTGATCGGGACTGCCACAATATGAATATTGTCCGCTCCACGACCAAGTAACACACCAGTGTGATGCGGCGGCAAGAACCACTGGATCTTTTTTAGGATCTTTAGGTTGCAAAACACCTACCGTCACTTTTCTAGCCCCGGCTCCATATCCTACATTCGGTGTTACATCAAAGGTTATCGCTTTCTCACAAGTCCATCGATTCGTATTGTAAAAAAGTGAGGCATCATTTAATCCACCACACAAACCAAAATGGTTGTCTAAACCATAATTTAAAAGATTTCTAGGTTGTTGATCCGGTGTGCTGTTCTCTTCTGTCGTAATAATATCGAGTTGTTTACTATTCATTAGAGCGGCTTCTGCACGAGCTTGGGAACCATCTCCAGAAAACACAGAATTATGTAAATTAAATTGCATCACCTTAATCTGCCCTTCTATTGGAGCAGCCTGGCTAGCTGCACCATAAATTGATAATGACAAAAAAGTTAATGTTGATAGTAATCGCATTGAGCCTCCACAATTATTTTCTGAAATGATGCGATGCTTCAATTCGAAAAATAAAAAAGTTACAATTGTTTATAGTGAATTATTTTTGTTAATATTTCAACACTCCTAATAAATTGTTATTTAATGGATCTAGGTTCTAATGCTTCGATTAAATTATTATTTCGGAATCCACTTATTACTACTAGGATTACCGGCTCTCGCTGATTACCCAGCACCACCAAATGCTTCCGGTCCTATATTGGTGCATGAATTTTATGCGGACGTTCCTTGGCAACAAAAATTAGCCACGATGGATGGAAACTCTTTTACTGAACCTTTTGCTATTCCCTATGATGGATTAACGGATAAAGCTCGACAAGAATGCGAAGCAAATAAGTTAGATAAATCGGATTGCATACTTAAATATGGCATTGTCAATATTATTCAAATAGAAAGAACGGACACTTCTTACCAGTCGAACGAAGTGCAGCAATGCAAATCAAAACAATGTGTACAAGTTCAATTAAAAGTTGGTAATTACTCAACTCAAATATCCGGTTTACCAGAAGCAATTGAATTCGGTAGTGCACTCTCTGCACCACCTTATAAGGGCTACGTGATTTCGATTGGTAGCATTTACGCACCTCAATTACCATGGTATTTCTCTCACCAATGCAGTGGAAGCAGTCCCGGCAATGTCTGTTATGAAGATTATTTCACTGATATCATCAACACTTTTATACCTATACCAAACAGCAAGCTCATTGCCTTTCCCGATACACTACCATGGTATGTATTTAATCATGACGCATCCAATCGTTGTCCAAAAGGACAGCGTATATGCACTATCCAGCTGGGTGCTCTTGATTTAAATGCATTAAGTTTAAGCGATCGTTTATTTGAACAAGATAATGATCAAGTCATTTCTGCTTTTAATACCAGCATATCCCAAGAAATCGATAAACAAAAATTTCCATGGCCGGCTTTAAAACTGACTTCATTTGGTGACTTATTTGATTCTTCTGTACAGAACCCATTTCTTGGAAATTTTGACAGAAAAGATTATCGTCCCGCTGCAAAAGCAGAAGGGCCAAGTCATTTCTTATTTCCAAGTCAATGTAGTTTAGTGGATTTAGCAACTAACAATGTAGAGGTGTTACGCAATTGTGGGATTAATTATGAAATTCATCATGGAGGTTTTTTATATAATGCTGATGGAACTCCTCAATGGCAAGGTTCTCAATACCTTCCTGAGCTAAACACTTATAGTCGGACAACATTTATGTATGCTGGGATCCACGGTGAAACATTACCTGTCTCAAATCAACAAATTGATGATTTAACGATACGCGAAAAAGTCGAGACAGCAAGTATATTTACGACTTACATGCCCATCTTAAATGCAAGTGGCCGCTTTCAAGCCGATCACCGCCCCTACTACACTGATTTCTGGCATACGATGTACTTAACGAATCATCGTATTATGAATGTTGAGGATTTTACATCCGGTATGCGCGGTAAAATATTATTTCATAATGAGTATCGATCTCGTAATATTTACATGCCGAATAACAAAACAAAACAAGACCAATACAAATCCTATCCTTATGACTTTGCTGCCAGCGTCGATCATAAGGCACGTTCACAGCGCTATTCTGCAAAAACCTGCGATGCTTGCCATGTACGAAACGGCAGTGGGATCCCACTGACCATACAAAAAAATTCGAACTTGCTAGTTGTTCATCGTAATGATGGCTATGATGCTCCTTTTAATCTAACACGTGACTACACATTTACCCACGATCTAGCGCCTATGGGATTGCGATTTATAGAATTACACCCACAAAAAAATGCTGCATCTCAAATTTTCAGTAGCAAAGTTATGAATTATTACAATAACATGTTTTACGTTTGGGGTAATCATGCAGATGGTACGTTTGGTTGGAGCCTTACTCCTGTGAAACACATTGAAGTGGTAGATAAGTCTTCCCGCAAAAATTACCAACCCAGCGAGCTGGGTATTACCTATTTTAAAACACCATTAGATGATTTAAAAAATTGTCAGGCATATTTTGAGCCAGTACAAGGAAAGCCCGAGTATTGGCCATCTCAATGTGATGATGTCAATGCCCAAGGACTTCAACGATCAATTGTACAAGGGCAAGTTGGATTCATGCTTTTAAATGCCCCCCGAATCGTTGGAATGAATGTTCTTGAAGCCATTCCTAAAGAACAAGTCTTAAGAAATCATGCCAACCAGGTTCGCTTATTAGGATCAGAAGCATTAGCCGGACAAATCGCTTGGGTTCCAGGCTCTTATTCAGGTCAAGATATAAAGAGGTGTGAGCAACAAGATGAAGAACACTGCTACCTAGGTCGTTTTGGCTGGACATTATCTTCAGGAACTTTAGAAGATCAAGTGTCAGGGGCTGCAGCCTATCCTGAATTGAATATCACCCAAAAAGAAGGAGCGAGTAAAGACTTGCCAATGCGATTTTCCGACCCACATTGTGGGCCTGCCAATCGTAATTGCAAGGAAGTGGGCGCAAACTCTGATTTAACAGAGGCCCATATTAAAAATCTAGCAGACTACATGAGGTGGCTGGGTGTTTTTAATCGCTCAGAATACCTGGTTGCTTCTGAAAATGTTATTCGAGGCGAGCAAGTGTTTAGAAAAGCGAACTGCGACACCTGTCATGTCATTAGTAAGATTCAGCTCAATGCAGAGGATAATATGTTGCCAAATAGTTTCAGACAAAGATTGGCCTCGCTAACTAGCGAAAGCAATGTACCTTTTCTTTCATATATTGGTACCGATTTATTAATGCATGATATGGGGTATTTATCTCAAGTAGCCCCAAGTCCCAATGGGAATTCCATCCGTGATTCAGAAGGAATTGCTAAACCGGAATATAAAACCTATATTCAAAAATTTAGAACGCCACCATTAATGAATCTTACATATAATTCTCTAGTAACAGATTCGCATCTAAATAATAAAAACTGTGATTTTTTACTTCATGATGGGCGTGCATGCGATGCGATTGAAGCTGCCTTTTTGCATGATGGTCCTGCAGTAAAAAAACTAAACACCATTGCTATACTCAACAACTTAAATGATCAAGAACTCGAGTATTTAAGAGCTTTTTTATATTCACTGTAATAATTGGAGACATTTTAATGAAAAGTAATAAAACTATTTTTCTTATATGTGCATCATTATTTACTCCGTCAATCAGTTGGAGTGCATCTGTAAATTCATTATGTGATTATATCCTCATGTAAGGTACTAACCAATGCAGATCGGATAAAGAGCTTTTGGGAATAAAAGAAAATTTAGAGAAATACTTTATAAAATATGAAGGGGATCATCCTGGTAATAATGAACAGCAATACTATCAAGCCGATCATGTACGTTGGAACCAGTCGGATAATACCGTGTCCTTGTTAGCGGAAGCTAAACCATCCCACAACTATCCATTTACCTCAGGTGAATTAAAAACAATTGATAAACTCACTATCACAAAAGATGATATGAAGCATAATATTTCTCATGGCGCAATTGAAGTTAATGCCAGCATTCCATATGACCATGGTCGTTGGCCCGCTCTTTGGATGATGCCATATTATGATAACGGACACCCTTGGCCAAGCGGTATGGAGCTTGATATCCTAGAATTTATGGCACCACCTTTCCATGTAATTGGTACGATTCACTATGGGCTGGAGGGTAAAATCATACCAACCGGGGCTTCATGGAATTTTAACAACAATTTAGATTTGAAATACTCACCCGCCCAAAATATTGATAAAGAGTATCATAATTATGGATTTGAGTGGAATATTCATGATAATCAAGCTAATTTAACGTGGTATTTTGATGGAAACCCTTATTTGCAAATTAGGTTGGAAAAGAGCAAACAGCAATACACCAGTAAGATGATAGTTCTACCTGACGGGGTGGAAACAGATCTAACTTGCTCGCGCTGGACAAACCGATGTCCATCCCAATATGGTGTGTCGTTATCTCAAGCAGCTTATGAGTCATTTATGAACGGATTTGAGTCTGGTTATTATCTGATAATAAATATGGCTGTAGGCGGCAATGGTGTAACGCCAGCTCCTAACCCCAATACTTTTCCGTCTACTGAAATGAAAATTGCTCATATCTATCGCTATGTCATTTCGTAATGCAGCAGTATTCCTTTATTATATTTTTGTTAAAACGGCCACAATGCTGTTCAACGCAGAGGTGCATAGATCTCGAACTCACGGGGTTCGCATAAGATTTATTTCCTACCGGGAGGCGCACACTGCCGGCCGGCCCTTGAACTAATAGATAGAATGGTGAGGCAATGGGTTCAATAAAGGTCATGATCGAAAGGGGTATCTAAGCAATTAGGACATGTGGATGTTGAAATGGTCATTAAAACATACGGTCGATGGATCCCCGATAACTCATCACAATCAGGGTACCGTCCAGTACACGATTGGCGGCGGCTATCACATTTCACACTTAATTGTTTGATTATAAATAATTATTTAAATGTGATTTTTAAAAAAGCCCCCAAATAAGCCCCACTTTATAGAGTGTTACTCTTGGAATTGAACCAATTTCCAACAGCCAACCGTTCTTCTGTTCGCGAACAGCGAACACCTGTGATATGCTTTATTTATGTTATTTAGAGAATAATGTCATGTTAAAGTCACAGGATTGCGTTGTATTAATAAAGCTACTAGCGAATATCGGTAGTGATTTATCCCAGCGGCAATTATCCGCTGCATTAGGTATTAGCTTAGCTGAAGTTAATGCAGGTATAAAGCGACTAGAAGAAGCGGGGTTATTGAGAAAAGATAAACAAGGAAAACTTTTTCCTAATGTTCATGCAGCAGAAGAGTTTTTGGTACATTCAATCAAATTCCTCTTGCCAGGAAAGCTAGGTGAATATACTCGAGGTACTCCAACAGCAATTGCTGCTTCAATTTTTCGCGATAAAATTGCATTGGGTAATGACCCGATTCCCGTATGGCCTGATGCAATGGGAGAAGAGCGTGGTGTTGCGCTATTACCAATTCACCCTAATTTATCAAAAGCTTTAAGAGCAAATCCGGATTCAGCTTTTCATGAACTGCTTGTATTAATTGATGTCCTCCGTTCGGGACGACCAAGAGAACGCAACCTTGCAACAGAACTTTTGAAGGAAAAATTAAATCATGCTAGGTGATAACAATGTGAAATTGGCAAATCTAAGAATGTTAGAGTTTGTTGCATCAAAATTAGGTGATATTCGAAATAATCTTACCGCGTTTTAGTGGACACCATTCTCTGACAATTACCCAACACATTCGAACTCAAATGGAGTATTGTAGTCAATAGCTGAATGCATTCGATTTTTATTATAATATCCTTCCAAGTATTGAAATATACTTTGCCTAGCTTCT
>CAMAYX010000152.1 GCA_945862405.1 Legionella genomosp. 1 | reverse complement strand
GCGATAATTCAGTAGGGATCCAGTTGTAGCGTGGCTTCATCCAGGAGGCTCTCCAATTCTATTAACTTTGCACCGAGCAACATCATACAGCAGGAAACCTTATTGGAACTGACTTGGAAGATAATTAGAAACTAGCAACGAGGTGTTGGCTTTAGTTTTTGACAGAAGTCTTGCAATTTAAATGGAAATCTCATCAATGTCATGGTGTTTTTTTGTGGAAAGTCATTTCTATTTCCAAGTTTACAAAATTTTATGCATAATTGTATTGCGCTAGCAATTGAAAAACCGTCAAAACACCGGGACGAGTTTCTATGAACAATCTAAAAAAATATAAATCGAAACTATTGGAATCAACAAATGACGTCGTTCTAATTACAGATAACAATATAGACAACCCTACAATTTTGTATGTTAATACAGCTTTTGAGAATTTACATGCGACACAATGGCTTTGGACATATAACAATGAACGTCCGAATACTGCAATTGGAGGCATTCCTACAAGGCAAAAATTGGCACTAGTTGCCTAATCCTCTACTTTTAGCTTCGGTTAAAAATGGGGGGATTACCTGCCTGATTGGGTTCTGTGGCGATTTAAACAGGTTAAAATACTATAAGGTGTAGTACTTCAGGGAAACGACAATGAAGAAGCTGTAGTAACTTGGCAAACTTCCAATGAAAACGATAAGATTACAAAACTGTAAAATAACCTAAGGAAATTAAATGGGATGGATTTTTTATTCCTTTTTAGCGGCTATTTTATGGGCAATTGTCAATGTAACTGACAAGTATACAATGGTTAAGTTAGTGAGTAGCCCAGTAATACCTGTATTAATTTTAGGCGTGGTGGGGTTGCTAACAGCCGGAGGAGTCTATTTTGTTCATGGTGTGGAGCTCTTCTCTCCCCTTAATTCAGCATTAGCGTTTCTAGCGGGGTTATTTTATATATTAACAATGCTTTTCTATTTTCTTGCTCTTAAATCTGAAGAAGTCTCTAAAGTAATCCCAATTTATTATCTTGCGCCAGTTTTTATTTTATTCATTGCAAAAGCAGGTTTAAATGAACATTTGATAAGCAATCAATATTGGGGTATTGCATTACTCGTGAGTGGAGCGATCATAATTTCTTTATCCTCTCCGATTAAAATTGGGATTAGCAAAGGAATCATGTGTGTGCTCCTGGCTGCTTTTTGCTATGCAATTAACCAAGTGCTCACTAAATTCCTAATAAAAAATAATGAATTTTGGTCGGTTTTTGCATACACGAGGCTTGGTGTTTTCCTCTCTCTGCTCCCTTTCATGGGTTATTATTTCATTTATGTCTACCCAGAAAGCAAAAAAATCCAACATCGGGCTTACGTGATCATGATTACTAATCAATTGCTCAATGTTGGCGGAGTATTTTGCATAACATTGGCAATGACTACAGGTGATGTAACATTAGTAAATGGGCTAGCTTCTACTCAGCCTTTTTTTGTCCTTGTATTTACGGCTATGCTAGGATTTTATTTTCCAACCGTATTAAAAGAAAAGTTTGCAGGTTGGGTTTTAATCCAAAAATTGATCGCGACCATTTTAACTTTTGCCGGTGTGCTGATTATTAGCCAATGAGGCGACAATTTGAACGATTTGCACATGATATAAAATAAGGTTTTTCGAAAGGGATTATCGATAATGAATAAAAAAATTGGGGCACATTCTATTCTTGAAGTCTTAGACCATTCCTCAATGTACTCCATTCTCATCATTAGTACCCTCATCAGTGTATTATCTTTAGTAGTTCCTATAGCCGCTCAAACCCTGATTAACCTAGTAGCGTTCGGTAAATTACTACAGCCTGTTATCTCCTTAAGTATCGTGGTGTTTGTATTGATGGCAGGTATGGGCGTCTTAAGTATTTGGCAAACGGTTATCATCGAAGTCATCCAACAAAAGCTGATGGTACGCATCAGCTTAAATCTTGCAAAGCACTTTACTCACCTATCCCCGACTATATTCTCGACTCATAATGGTCCAGAATTAGTTAATCGTTATTTTGAAATTGTGGTGATTAATAAAGCCTTGGCAAGCTTGTTACTATATGGCATTACCTTAAGCTTACAAATGATTTTTGGCTTGATTTTGCTTCTTTTTTATCATCCAGTATTTCTTTTATTTGATGGTTTCATATTAATCAGTCTATTACTCATTATCTTTGTTCCTTATCGTACCGCCTTAGATAGTGCGCAAGAAGAATGCGCTCAAAAGCATGTTATTGGTTCCTGGCTTGAAGAAATTCTCATCAATCGCTACTTGTTTAAATACAATGATTATCCCCGCTATGTGATTGAGCAAACCGATAAAAGGTTAGTTGTTTTTTTAAAAGCGCGTAACCAACACTTCAAACAACTGATAAAACACCAAATTGGATTGTATGCACTAGCGACATTAGCAACCAGTTTCTTATTAGGCTTAGGTGGTTATCTGATTATTAATAACCAGCTAAGCCTTGGGCAATTAGTCGCTTCTGAAATCGTATTAGGTACTTTAATTTATGGCTTTAAACGACTAGGTGCACTTCTTGAAAATTATTATGATTTGATTGCTGCTGCAGGAAAAATAGATTTTGCACTTAATCTACCGCTTGAAAATAATCATAACCTAGAAATAGAAAATTATCTTCTGCCTTCTGTGAAGAGCATTCACCTCAAATTTGAAGGTATTTTATTACAACCTGGGGTACAACCAACCCTAAATGCCGAGGCCTCGCCAAAGAATCCTTTGCTTCTTTTTTTTAATCAAGAAGATGCGTGTAAAAATCTTATTGAGTCCTTGTCTGGATTGAAAGAAACGTTATCTGCAACGATTATTATAAATGGGATTCCATGCACTCAAAAATCTTTAATTTCTCTTCGCAAGCACAGCTTGCTTATTAGAGAGCCTCAGTGGTTTGCAGGTACCATTTATCAAAATTTGGTATTAAATCATAGAAACGTCGCAATGGATTACCTTTATTATCTCTTAAAAAAATTGAACCTACTTGAAAAAGTAATGAATTGTCCAGAGGGCCTCAACACTCTTGTTCACGACTGGCAAACAGCATTTACTTTATCTGAGTTGATTCAATTAATGATAGTGCGGGCTATTATAGACAAACCACGGTTGCTAATCATCGATAGAAGCCTTGATGAGCTGCTGGTTGAAGAGTTAGGTAGGGTGCTGTCTTTATTGTTGGCTTTGGATAATACAACCTTAGTTATTACTACATTAAAAACTCAGATACAACAACTACCAAATCGATTGGCGGTCACCCTATGAAATTGCATGCTTATCAGATGCTTGGAAAGCTACCCAAGCCACAAAAAATACTGCGTATTACATTGTTTTGCCTTATTCTTATTCTGGCCTTTTTTGCTCTGATTCCGTGGCAGCAGTTTGCTTTAGGTAATGGAAAAGTCATTGCTTTTTCTCCTACAGAACGGCTACATACGGTAAACTCTCCTATTAGTGGCAGGATAAAAAAATGGTATGTTGATGAAGGATCCCATGTCAAACCAGGCGATCCAATTGTAGATATTAGTGATAATGATCCTGAGCTTTTGGGGCGTCTTGAGCTTGAAAAAGAAGCGATTCTTTTACGGATAGTTGCGACACAACAAGCGATTGAGGCAGGAAAGTCGAATCTAGCACGCCAAAAAAAGCTCTATGAGCAGGGTATCAATTCGAAGCGACAATATGAGCTGGCACAAATAGAATACTCTAAATATCAGAATGAACTGGCTCAAGCGACTATTGATAAGGTCAATATTGACGTTCGAATTGCACGCCAAACCACGCAGTTAATTATAGCAAAAACTTCCGGGGTTATTTATAAACGTCTTAGCGGTCAAGAAAGCGTTGTTGTTAAGGAAGGTGGTGTGTTAGCTCAAATTATCCCTAATACTCAGTCACGGGCAGTTGAATTATGGATAGATGGTAATGATATTCCCTTTGTTCGCGTGAACCAAAAAGCACGCCTTCAGTTTGAGGGGTGGCCTGCTATCCAGTTTAGAGGTTGGCCTGAGATTGCTGTAGGTACTTTTGGTGGTGTGGTTTCTTTTATCGACCCCACCGATAATGGCCAGGGTTTATTTCGTGCTGTTATTATTCCTAATGAACCTTGGCCGGATACTCGTTATTTACGCCAGGGAGTTCGTGTGCATGGTTGGGTTCAGCTAGGCGAGGTTCCTTTATGGTATGAGCTATGGAGGCAATTTAACGGGTTCCCACCAGAAAGCCAGAATGAGTTAATGAAACCATGAGTCTGTTCACAATAAATAGCGAGACAAACTGTTGGAAAAAGCCTGTTATTTGTTTGCTTTGGCTCACCTCCTCTTTAGTTTTTCCTCAGAGCAATTCAAGCCCTTTATCACTTGATACACTTTTAAAAACAGTCAATCAAAGTTATCCAAAAATCATTGCAGCACGCCTACAAGTTGCGAAAGCTCAGGGAGAGTATCTAAGTGCCTTGGGAGCGTTTGACCCTTCTTTAAAAGCAAACACACGCTCGCAACCTGAAGGGGGCTATATTAATAACTATGCGAACAATGAACTGAGCATTCCTACTTTGGCCAATGGATTAAGGCTATTTGCGGGTTATCGTGTTGGCCAAGGTGATTATCCTATTTATTATCAAAACTACCTCACTAACTCCGGTGGAGAATACCGAGCAGGAGTTGCCCTACCCTTATTAAAAGATTTCTTTATTGATAAACAGCGAACTGCATTAATGACTCAAGCAGAAACGATTGCCCTGAGCATACATGATGTCGAAGCGACTAAACTGTCGGTTTATCATGAGACCATTAAAGCTTATTGGCAATGGGTGGGTTCAGGGTTGCAATTACAAACCTTTAAGCAGCTTCTGAGCTTGGCAAAAAAAAGACAGGACGCCATTGTGAAACAAGCCGAAAGTGGGGATTTACCCAAGCTTGCTGTTGTAGAAAATCAGCAAATTATCATGCAACGCCAACAATTAGTGAATCAGGGAACAATGCTGTTTGATCAAGCGGCGGTGGCTCTTTCAATTTACTATCGAGATCAAAATGGTGAACCTCTAGTCCCTTCGGTAAAACAACTTCCGAAGACCATGCTCATCAGGAAACAGCGAGGAATAAATAATCTAAGTCACATTCGCAGCGAGCTTACTCAACACCCTGCAATTCGAAAGTTGGAACGATATTACCAAATTATTAAATTAAAGCAAAACCTGGCAAAAAATGATTTATTACCTAATTTGAATGTGATGGCGTATACATCAAAACAATATGGAACAGGGGCTTACCCTAAATTGCTTCCACAGGCGGCGATGGTTGGGGTTCATTTTAAATTCCCTCTTTATCAGCGCGAAGCAAAGGGAAAGATTATCAGTACAACCAGTGAGCTAAGACAAATAGCAACTGAAAAAAAGTTGTTGTATGAGCAGCTAAACAATCAATTCTCAAATCTTTTGATTGCCCTTAGAATGTATCACCAACAAATTAATTTATTGAATAATGAGTTACAATTGGCTCAGCAGGTCGAGGCCGGTGAAGCTAAAAAATTCCATGAAGGAGACAGTACTCTTTTTCTGGTAAATCAACGAGAACAAACAACAACTCAAGTGCGCTTGAACTTAATTAATGCAGGAATAAACCTTCAAGAAACAAGTAGTTTAGTGCGTTTTTTTGTTTCAACCCATTTTTTTAAACAATAGACAGTGTGCTTATAGGGAAAAAGTAATGAACAAAATTTTAGTAGGAGTCATTATGGGCTCACAAAGTGATTGGCAGATATTAGCCCATACAGCAAGAAATGCTTGAAACCTTACACACCTTAGATGTATTTTTACGAATTATGGCCCTAACTTTGGCATTACGTGCTATTAATGCTTTTGTAATTCTAAAGCCAAGATCACCTGTTGCACCTACTACTGATATTGTTGAAGTTTCCATGTAGTTATCCAAGCCTATTTTGGTTATCAAATTAGTTTTTTCCTGCAAGCTAACTCAATGTTGGGAATGCTTCATTTGAAACTAATATCAAATTTAATGCATCATATAGTAATTTAAATTCCACATAATCCATAAGGATCCGAGAATTATGGATATCAAAATGACGCCGGTGAATAGAAAAGTCATGATATTCGTTCTTCCTTGTTCTGTTTGTGTGGTCAGACGTAGAAAGAAAATGACTTGCACTAGAAATTGAATGCCCGCTGAGGAAAAAATCAGTGCCAATACTTCTAATTTGGAAAACCTTTGCGACATTGCCGCCCAAAAAGAAAGTAGGGTCAGTACAGAGCAACTTATAAAACCCACTAAATACAAACCTAGTTTTTTTTGGCCTGTGCCATAATCAGGCTCGTTCACTCCATGATGCTCCATGCTAAATAGCCCCCATCAGGTATACAATAGTAAATACAAAAATCCAGACAATGTCTAAAAAATTCCAAAACAATCCCAAATAGGTCATGCGACGACGCTTAACATGATTTAATTTAATTAAAGGAAGTTGGATAATCATCAATAAAATCC
>CAMAYX010000151.1 GCA_945862405.1 Legionella genomosp. 1 | reverse complement strand
TGTTACAACCGTTTCAGCCTCGCGTACGCTCATTTCTACAATCAAAAAGCGACTCTATTATCGTCGGAGCATCTACTGCGATTATAAGTTTAATTCTAATAGGCATAACAGCCACAATCGTTGTTGAATACTGGGTTTTGGCCGTATTAGCACTTGTGTTTTACGTGGGGCAACTGCTTATTAATATAACGCTAAAAAATAACTACATCGACGCTTTATCTAAAGCGATTGCGAAACGTTACTATTCTCGTGGAGGGACATTAAGACCTACACGCGAAGATCTTTTGTTGTTGAAAAAATATTTAAACAGCAAACATCCCGATGAAATTATTTATGCTCTGCAAGTCATTGAAAAGATAGATTTAAAAGACTTCATCTCTGCACTAAAGCTAACCTTAGAATCTACAAATAACACCTTGCTGGAATTTACACTAGATAAAATCAAGCAGTATCATCTTACTCAATATGATACTGATCTAGAAAAATTATTAAATGAATGTCCAGAAGAAAAAATACAGGCTAAAGCTTTAGTTACTTTAGCTGCAAATGATTATGCAAAAATTAAACCTCTCTTACCCAGGCTTCTTATTAAACCTGAGTCAAGCTTAGGCGTAGCGGCGCTCACTATAATAGATCATTATGAATCAGACCAAGCTGATAAACCTCAGGTTTTTGAAAATCTTTCAAGCATGACGTTAAGCACCAATAGCTTGGCACGTCTTCAAGCGGCCCGATTAATTGGCATTTTAAACCATAATGAATTTTTGCCACTGTTAAAACAATTAATAGAAGATGAGGATTTGCAAGTACGTGCGCAAGCATTTCTATCTGCAATTAAGCTTGGTCAAGAGGAGTTGTTCACCGCGGTATGCAACAATGTGCACCTTCTGCCTATAAATCAAGAAATGTTAGCGGATCTAAAAAATCATGCTTCTATTATAACAAGCCTCATCCAAGACTTGTTCCCGGGACAACCGCAAGCAATAAAAATTAAATACCTACACGTATTAGAATTTATGAATACCTCTGATGCCCAAAACTATATCAAGAAAGTGAGTCTTATTGAGCATGGGGCTGTAAAGAAGCTAGCTTTATCTATGTTAGTGAACATGAAACTAGCTTATGACGAAACATTCTACCTTGAGTTATCAAAACAAATTGTGGCTGAAGTGAACTACTTACAGAATGAGTATAATCATCTTATTGCCATTCCCCAAAATGAACTTACTACACTTCTCTATGATGTAATACACCGCAAAATTAAATTTTCGATTGAGCGCTTGTTACTAAAACTGGCTGTTTATTATGATAAAACTACAATTAATAAAGTTCGGGCTGGTTTTGAGAAGCCAGGGGAAGACGATCGCAGCTATGCTATTGAACTACTAGACTCGACCCTTGAAGCTGCTCATAAAAAAGTAATTGCTCCCCTGTTTACCAACCTATATTTGGCTGAACCTAATCCCCAGCAGGATATGAATTCTCTGGCCTTTGTTGCAGTACTTAAAGCTTACTTGCGACCTAAGAATAATGACAATATTCATATTGTCACGACACTAGCTAGCATCTATATTGTCATGAATGGAGGATATTCTTCATTAGCAGATGAGTTAAATGCATTAAGAGAGCATCCTTCGCTAGCTATTCAAGAGGCGCTGGAGCGATACAAGTAGTTCATGCTATACAATCCACCCAATATGATGTGTTAAGCTGTAATTCTCATCAGCTTCGAGTTTAATCGTAGTGATTAGTTTAGAGAAACTGTTAATTTTGAAATCCGTTACCTTGTTTAAACAAGTCCCTGATGATTTATTGCTTTCGATGGTGACATCAATTGTAAAAGAAAAAATTGTCCTTCCCAATGAACTGGTTCTTAAAAAGAATGAAATAAATTCCACAATGTACATAATCGTTTCAGGACGCGTGAAGGTTCATAATGATAATCTGTTCATAACTGAATTAGGAGAGCGTGAAATATTTGGTGAATTATCTGCGCTCACAAGTCTACCTACTGTTTCTTCGGTGTCATCAATTACGGAGTGTCTTTTTCTAACGATTCAAAACAATGCTTTGTATGAATTAATGAATTTCGAAAATGGTCTAGCCAAGGGAATAATCCAGGCTCTATGCTTTCGTACCCAAAGTGTCACATTACAAATTCAGGAATTATTAAATCAACGTGCGTAGCCATTACATCCATGGCTAAGGATAAGCTACATGTTGTTCTCAATTCGAGAAAAATTTTTTCAATATGTTGACATAAAACAAGCTGAATCGAAAAAAGTATATTGGAGTATATTCCTAGCCATTTTTTCAGGTTGCCTACGTTGCTTGATCAGCTCATTTCCAATGGCATTTTTTTTATCAATTTACGGTAGCGATTATTTACCAAATATATATTTGGTTGTGGCTGGATTATATTTTGTAATTGGAGTTATCTACGGTTTTTTTGAATATCATGTGAGCTTTAATAAGTTAATTTTAGGCTTTTTATTTTTACTGGCATTTGTCCAATCTGCTTTAGCCTTGGGTAATCTCATCACCGACCAAGAATGGATTATCATGGGCTTGGTGGCCTGGGCTAGTCTAACGTTTAATCTACTAGATATGGTGATATGGTCCATATTAAATCGCATATATACATTGCAACAGGCAAAGTCTAGCTTTGGAGTCATAGGAGGACTACAAAGTATGGGCGGGGTATTAGGAGGCCTTATTACACCGGTTCTTGTATTGTATTTTTCACTTAAAGCGCTAATTTTAAGCTTAGGCATCCTAATTTTTGTGATTATGATAATTATCTTTTTGATGCTAAACAGCCTCAAAATAAATCATGAGATTGCTGGCCATGATGATCCGCTTGAAACTGTAAATTCCGATGGTACATTTACTATAAAATCGATTGTTCAGAATCCTTATATTCTGAAAATTTTTACGTTGGTCACCCTAAGCCTGTTTTCAATGTATACCATTGACTTAATGTTCAATTCAGCAGCTAATGCTCATTATCCCTCAGAAGCCGCTTTAGCTGGATTCTTAGGATTGTTTTATGGCGTTGTTGATGGACTTACTTTTTTTGGTGGTATATTTCTATTCACATGGTTTTTAAAACGAATAGGGCTAATAGGCACGTTAACAGTTTTACCTATACTAAGCATTTTGCTAATTACGCCACTTCTTTTTATCTTAAAAATTCCTAGCTATTTTTATTACATTTTTTGGTTTATTTTAAGTTTAAAGCTTATTGAAGAAGGCTTGCGTCCAGCTTTATTCGATAAATGTGTATTGTTGCTTTGGCAGCCCTTTCATCCGAAGATGCGCTCTTTTCTAATGTCTAAAAATGCTTCCATAATTACCGGCTTGGCCGCCGCAACCATCAGTCTAGTTCTTATATTCACAACGTCATACGTAGGCATTTCTATCGGTTTGTTTGCTGGATTCACAGTTGTGTTTTATGTGCTAATTGTAATGTTGTTACTGCCACTGAAGAAAGATTATGTTAAAGCCCTAACCCAAGCAATTACGCATCGCTACTATGAATTTGACTCTAGTTTAACACTTTCCTTTGAAGACCTGACTCTGCTTAAAAAATATTTAGAAAGCTCTTTTCCAGATGAGGTTATATATGCTCTTAAAACTATAGAAAAAATTGATCAACACGAGTTTGAAGTGTCATTGAGAACAGTATTTTCTTCAATTAATAGTCAACTGCTCAACTTTGCACTAGATAAAGTAAAGCAATATAACTTGATTAATTATTTTCCTGAAATTATTAAAATTTACTTAGAAAATTCAAACGATTCTATTCAAGCTAAAGCATTAGAAATTGCTGCTGCATTAAATTATTCAGCAACTATGCAATACTTACAATTAGACAGTAACAGCCCAGCCCTTCTCACCAGCTCGTTGCTCATTCATTATCAGTATTCACACTCGGTTGAATCTCAGAATCTTGTTCTCAATTCAATTGAGGTGATGAGCAAATCCGCCGACGAATATATTCGGTCAAAAGCTGCATATTTAATTGGAATTTTGTTGAATAAATCGTCCTATCATGTGTTACATTCACTTGTTAATGACCCAAGCGATTATGTTCGTCAATGTGCTATAGAAACTGTGATCAAGACGCACTATCAACCTTTATATGAAACCGTAGTTGATAATATTTTACTACTGACTACCCATGATGAGATTCATACGGAACTTGCCAAGGATAGCCTTATTTTTTTACAAATCATCAATAACAAATTTGCAACGTACTCTGAAGCTGTTAAAGCAAAAGTAATTTATTTTCTTGGACCTATAAAACACCCTGAAATTCAAAGCTTTGTTCAGGATTTATGCTTTTCTGAATCTTTAACAACGCAGCAACTCGCCTTAGATGCATTAGCAAATATTGGCACAAATTATGACGTATACTTTTCGCAAAAAATTCATGATGAAATTCTGCTTGAAGGGAGTAATTTAGAGCAATATTACTTAGACCTTGTTTCCATACCAAGATTGGCAATTACTGAGCTTTTACGGAGTATTATCGAGCGGAAGCTATTCCTTTCGCATCAGCGCCTTTTTTCCTGCCTGGCGATCTACTATGAAAAAACTATTATTGAAAAAGCAAAAAATGGGTTGAGCACTGACAAGGAGAATGAACAGAGTTATGCTCTAGAGCTTCTTGACTCAACTCTTACTTCTTCGCATAAGAAAATACTCTTACCCATATTAAAAAAATTTCACTTACAAGAACGACCTGTTAATGACGATTTACACACCCCCAGGTTTTATCAAGTGCTTAAATCTAATTTTGACATCAAACAAGGAGATCCTTTAACTATTCTGGGGTGTGCTGCAAGTCTCTATGTAATTATTCGTGGATCTATTACTGGATTTTCTGATGAAATTAATAGAGTTAAAAGCCTTGGCAATTCCTTGCTTGACGAAACCTTGACCTGGTTACAAGCACCGTCCTAATTTTATTAAGAACGAAAAAAATCGGATAGTAAAGAGGAGCACTCCTTCTGCATAACGCCCTCGTCGATTTGTACACGATGATTTAAAGGAAAGCCCTGGAGGAGATTATATACTGAGCCAGCGGCCCCAGCTTTGAAATCACGTGTTGCAAATACCAGGCGTTTAATCCGGGCATGAACGATTGCGCCGGCGCACATTGCGCAAGGTTCTAACGTCACATATAAGGTTGTTTCCAATAATCTATAGTTTTGGGCTGCTTTAGCGCCCTCACGAATTGCGATGAGCTCGGCATGTCCACTGGGATCTTGCAATTGTATAACTTGGTTCCAACCCACTCCAATGCGCTGTTGATGAGCATCCACCAAAACAGCACCTATTGGGACTTCGCCCTGTTCTTTAGCGCGTAGGGCTAGATTAAATGCTTCTAGCATCCAGCGCGAATCTTGGGACATACATTATTCCCATTCAATGGTGGCTGGTGGCTTGCCTGAAATATCATAGGTTACTCGTGAGACACCTTTTACTTCATTAATGATTCGGTTAGATACCTTTTCTAAAAAATCCCAGGGTAAATGTGCCCATTTCGCCGTCATAAAGTCGATGGTTTCTACGGCTCTTATGCAAATAACATAATCATATCGTCTGCCATCGCCCATAACCCCTACACTCTTAATGGGTAAGAACACTGCAAAAGCTTGGCTAACTCGGTTATACAAATTAGCTTTATGCAACTCCTCGATAAAAATTGCATCGGCAAATCGTAGTATATCTGCATATTCTTTTTTAACTTTACCTAAAATTCTTACGCCTAGCCCCGGACCTGGAAAAGGATGGCGGTATACCATTTCTAAAGGTAAACCCAACTCTAAGCCTATTTTTCTAACTTCATCCTTGAATAGCTCACGTATAGGTTCGATGAGTTTTAAGTTCATGTGTTCCGGTAATCCTCCTACGTTATGGTGAGATTTAATAACCTCTGCGCCATGATGGAGAGTAGCCGCTGATTCGATTACATCAGGATATATAGTGCCTTGAGCAAGCCAAGCTACGTCCTTGAGTTTTTCAGCTTCTTCTTCAAAAACTTCAATGAACGTTTTTCCAATAATTTTTCGTTTTTCTTCTGGACAAGTTATACCGAGCAAAGCTTTTAAAAATCGTTGCTCGCCTCGAACTGTAATAATGTGTATGCCCATGTTTTTCTCAAACATAGTCCACACCTGCTCTACTTCATTTAGCCGTAAAAGACCTGTATCAACAAATACACACACCAACTGTTCGCCGATTGCGCGATGAAGCATTGCGGCGACAACCGAAGAATCTACGCCGCCAGAAAGACCCAAAAGTACTTTTTGTTGCCCAACTTGTTGGCGAATTTTAGTTATCGACTGCTCAATAATATTGACGGGAGTCCACGACATTTCAGCATGGCAAATATCAACAATAAAGCGTTGTAGGATGCGACTGCCTTGTACGGTATGGGTTACTTCGGGATGAAATTGCAAGCCATACCAATCTTTGCTTTCATCGGCCATACCTGAGATAGGCGCATTGCTTGTTTCACAAATTACTTTAAATCCGGGAGGTAACTTAGTTACTT
>CAMAYX010000150.1 GCA_945862405.1 Legionella genomosp. 1 | reverse complement strand
GGCTCCTGGCCAGTCGGAAACCTGTACTGCAACGTACACGACCACGCAAGCGGATGTAGATGCCGGCCAAATTGACAACACGGGCACCGCCTCAGGTAATCCGCCTGAGGGAACTCCGGTTTCGGCAAGTAGCTCGCTAACCATTCCTGCAGCACGAGCCCCGTCTTTGAGTATTGCCAAGAGCTCAACGACAACCAACTTTAATGCCGCAGGGGTAGTAATTCCTTACGCCTACACGGTCACAAACAATGGCAATGTAACGGTAACAGCAGCAATCACTGTCACGGATAACCTCATCCCCTCAGTGACTTGCGCTCCGCTGCCTCCCGGTGGATTAGTGCCCGGGGCATCGATAGCTTGCACGGGTAGTTATACGACGACCCAAGCGGATGTGGATGCTGGCTCAGTAACCAATACGGCATCGGCGACGGATGGGAGAGTCACCAGTCCAACGACGCAGTTAACCATTCCATATGCTGCAGCAGAAGGTTCAATAAAACTAGAAAAAACGGCCAACATCCAAAGTTTCTCATTACCAGGGGCAGTAATTACTTACAGTTATGCTATCACCAATACGGGTACACTTACTTTAAATCAAGTTTCGTTAACTGATTCGAAAATAGGTTCTATTAGTTGCCCGCAAACTACATTAGCGCCCGGAGAAGAAATGAACTGTACGGGCTCGTATACCACCACATTAGATGATGTGCGGAATGGCGGTGTTTCTAATACTGCGACGGTAACCTCTTATACAGACAGTAAGATTGTCGTTTCTTCTACAACTTCGTTGACAGTGGGCTTAGATCCTGAGCTGATAAGAGAAAAGACACTGGAGGCGATTAACTCATTTTTAAAGGCTAGAGCACAACTTATAGTATCTAATCAACCAGATAGACGGCGCATTATGAATCGCTTATCGCCAAGACTTTCTGAATGCTCAGGCAAACCAAATGGCTCTATCACACCAAGTTTAACGGGTAGCCTTAATGTTAACGCCACGCTTAGTACTAATGAACTGTGTATGGATACCAATAATTTTGATTTTTGGTCAGAAATACATGCAGGCTATTACTATACTGGGCTGGTAGATTCTTTCACCCGTAATCACGGTGCATTCGATGTTTCTTATTTTGGAGTAGATTACCTAGTGACTGATGCCATAGTTGCTGGACTATTAGCAGAAGCAGATTTTATAGGTCAAAAAGGTAACTCATTTGGCTTTAATAAAGCTTATGGTACTGGTTGGCTAGTAGGTCCTTATTTGAGTGCCCGTATCGCGCCTGATTTGTACTTGCATACGCGTGCAGCATGGGGTAAATCAAACAACACCATAAATGTATTGGGGTTATATTCGGATGAGTTTGATACCAAAAGAAGCCTTTATAATGCCGAGCTGGTTGGTGATTGGTACCGGAATAATTGGAGGGTTTCTCCCTCTGTTGGCTTTACCTACTTCAGTGAAGAACAACCTAATTTTATGAATGCTGTTAACATTAGCATACCAGGACAAGAGATTGCTTTGGGTCAATTTAATATTGGTCCGGAATTTTCTTATATTTACTTAAACGATTCTTTAAAGCAATTTACAACCCGATTGTCTTTCCAAGGAATTTATAATTTTGATATTAATGGAAAGCAAAATCAGCAAGAAAATAATTTATTTGATGGTTTTTCCGGAAGAATTAAGCTGGGCACAGAGATTAGATTCCCATCCGGTTTGTCATTGACCCCTATGATCCAATACGATGGACTTGGCGGAAATGGTATATCCTCTATCCAGGGTCAAATACAAATAAATATACCACTGGATAGTAGTCGTTGCTTCCGCTGTGGTGGGAGTATGAAAAAAGGTGCCGATAAAAGTGTTAATAGTGAATAAAATTCGGGTACGATCCAGCGTAAATAGCTAAACATTGTGACCCCCAGTAGAGATCAATCATTATGCATTCCTATACTGTCCAATCTGGAAGCTTAATTAGGCTTTACGAATAAACCGTATGCTCTGTGAGCACTCTATAAAGTTATTTTTAAAGGCCAATTTTGTCACTAATTGATTTCATTGGTCGGAGTGACAGGAATTGAACCTGCGACCCCTGCCTCCCGAAGGCGAATCCAAATATTTATCAATGTATCTCAGTGTATCTCCATGTATAAAAAAGTCTTTTATTTCATTTGGTTATGAAAATTATTGATGCATCCTCATTTACCGTCATGCTACACTCTACAAACGATTTGCACTCTATATGCACTCTATATGCACTCTATATGCACTCTATATGCACTCTGTGAGTGTCTTCGTATAAAATTCAAAAGATAAAGACAAAAGCTTTTACAAGGAACATTGTATGGATTTGGCCAAAATTCGACAACTAATTAATAATGGTGAGACTGAAACCATTGAATATAAAAAGTCACTGGCTGAGATTGATAAACTTGGTAAGGCTTTATGTGGTCAACTGAACGCAAATGGTGGTTATGGCTTTGTCGGAATCACGGACTCTGGTAAATTAATTGGCACAGAAGTTTCAGATACCACTAAAAAGAAGCTTGCGGCATTTAAAGATTACTTTGATCCTTGGCCTGCAATAGAGATTGATTACATAAAGCTAGAGGATTCAGATAAATATATTATCGTTTTTTCTTGCAAGCGTTCACCAGATGATGGCCCTACAACATTCAAAGGAAAGCCCTATTTAAAAACGCCTGCGGGTGTTAAAGCAATGCCTTCAGAAAAATACAAAAGCTTATTGCTGGGTCATGCAGGCTTATCAAAAGCCTGGGAATCACTACCTGCATTGGAGTCTTCATTAGATCAACTCGATATTGATGAAGTTGTTCGTACTTTTAAAATTGGAATGAGAGAAGGGCGAGTTCCAGAGGACGAATACACTGAAAATATCACTGAAATCCTGACACACTTTGATTTAATACATGAAGGTTCAATAAATAATGCTGCGATGGTACTTTTTGCTAAAAAAATGCCAGCCTTATTTTCACAGTGTTTCATAAGAATGGGGCGTTTCGTTGATGAGACACTGGATGAGGTCCTTGATAGCCGCCAAGTTCGTGGAAATGCTTTTCAAATATTAAATGAAGCTGTCGAGTTTGTAAGACGACACCTTCCAGTAACCAGTCGATATGATTCCGATAAGCTTGAGCGTATAGATGAAATGACTATACCATTTCTAGCGATTCGCGAGGCAATCATAAATGCTATCTGTCATCGTGATTATTCTAGCCGTGCTGGAGATGTCTCGCTTTATATTTTTAATAATTATATGGAAATACATAACATCGGCCATTTGTATGGTGGGTTAACGATCGAACAATTGGCATTTAAGCATCCCTCACGTCGTCGAAATGAAAGAATTGCCCAAGTATTTCATGCACGAAAGTTGATTGATCGCTTTGGTGGAGGGACGCGACGCATTTTAAGACTTTGTGAAAATCAGGGTTTGCCCACACCTGTTTTTTCCGAAGATACAGATGGATTTCAAATTAAATTTTTATTTAAAGAACCTATAGGTGCTTCCCAAAATATCTCTCCTGAAAAGCACCAGTTGACAGTCAGACAACAAGAAATCATGGATTGCTTGGCTAGCTATGGAGCATTAACTACAAAAGAGTTGCGCGAAAAATTAAGTAATCCTCCAAGTGAGCGTTGGTTGCGTGAAGAGCTAAATATATTGAGCGATTTGCATTTAATTCTCTCAACAGGTGCTACTACTAATAAACGCTGGCTTTTAGCAAAGCCATAAAGATCAGTTCCGAAGTACTTCCGAAGAGATTCCGAAGCACTTCCGAAGGGGTTCTGAAGTAGGCATTTATTATTGAAAATAAAAAATTGATGGTGATGAAATGCTGGCAAAAATTAGTAATTCGTTAATAAAACAGTTGTTACCTGGCGAAAAAGAATATGATGTTCGGGATCTTAATCTAAAAGGCTTTTTAATTAGGGTTCAGCCTTCAGGAAGCATGACATTTATTTGCCAATATAAAAGAGGAAGACGCATTAATCTTGGGAAAATAGGTGTCATATCCCCCGCACAAGCTAGAGAAAAAGCTATTGAAGTATTAAGTAACATTCATAAAGGTATTGAACCAACAACCCAAAAAGGAATCAATAAGCCAAAGACTTTGCAAGAATTTGTTGAACAGGAATATAGCTCTTGGGTTTTATCTCATCATAAAAGAGGCGAAGAAACATTGGCTGGATTAAAAAGGTGCTTTAATAAATTGTTTAATAAACCACTCGCCGAGATTACTCCTGTTCTATTAGAACAATGGCGTGTCAAACGTTTAAATGAAGGTATATCTCAGGCTACTATCAACCGAAATATTACTACTTTAAAGGCAGTTATAACTAAAGCTGTTGAATGGAGCTTCTTAAAAGAAAACACTTTAAAAAATTTAAAACAATTTAAAATTGATCGCTCTCCTTCAGTTAAAATTTGTGAATCTTTGTGACTTTTCGGTAAGCCTGCGGTAAAAAATATTTTCAATTTTTTTCATTTAGGGGTTGACAGGGTTTTAGCTCATTTTTCAAAAATTTCATTCATTTTTGACCCTGTTATAATTGTGCGATCGGGCTTGTGTCTTGAGGAAAGCAAGGAGTTATAAGCACGAGGTTTTATCCCCACCATGCCTTAAAAATAGTTGCTCCTCATGCGGCCTCTCAGAAGGTAAAAATTGGCTTTAAAAACCTGCGGTATAATATATTCAACGTAGAGACTTCATCGTATTAATATGGCTAAAAAGATCAAATCGGACGAAAATTCCCAAAGTAACCAAACTCAGTCAAGAGCAAATGGATGATTTCTTGGCAGAAATAATGGCATCGAACATCAGTGAAAAAAGTGCTGAATTTGCCAAGATGCTAATTCATGGAAATGCCTGGATGGCAAGACAGTTGGAGCTTGGGCTATTGAGCATCGCGAAGCTGCGTAAGTTATTTCAAATTCAAGGCAGCGAAAAAGCGCCAAATCGAAAACCAAAATGACCCAGGCTTATCCGATAATAAAGACCCAGGCTCATCAGAAGAGGTTATAAAAGGCCATGGCGGCAATAGCGCTGATGCCTATCAAGGTGCGGCTATTGTTGAGGTTGACCATCCTGAGTTAAGTCCTGGCGACACGTGTCCAGCTGAGGCTTGCGACGGTCGTTTATATGAAAGGAGCGAACCTGGCAAGCTCCATTGGCTAGTGCTACGCGCTATAACCTGCAAAAGTTACGTTGCGCCATTTGTGAAATTATTTATACAGCGCCATTACCAGAGGGTGTCAGTGATAAAAAATAGGATGCTAATTTTATCGCGATGCTGATGATTAACAAATACTTTATGTCCGTGCCACTTTATCGCCAGGATAGACTGCAAAACCATTTAGGCTTACCGTTGCCTGCGTCAACGCAGTGGGATTTAATGGTGGCATATGAGCCTAAGTTGAAGGCCTTATATGGAGCAGTGGCTCAAGATGCCGCCAATGGTTTAGCGCTCTGTTATGATGATACCTCTGTAAAAATCATGAGCGAAATTAAAGCGGCCAAACTGGCTCAAAAAGGCGATAAAAGTCAGCATACCTGTTTTACCACCGGCATTGTAAGTCTTCATGAAGACCATCGTGCCTACCTCTACATCACCGATAACCGTATCGCAGGAAAATGCATCGCTGAAATCATGGCACTACGTGATGCTGATTTAGACCCACCCATCATGATGTGTGATGCACTACCTGCCAACATTCCACAAGGAATTTCTGAAGACTTGTATATCCTATGTTTTTGCCTGGTGCACGCCAGACGCCAGTTTTACGAACTACCCAATGGCTATGATGATTTAGCGGATAAGGTCATAGGATTCGTCGGCACGATTTACGATCATGAAGCGCACACCAAAGGGTATAGCCGTGAGAAGCGGCTGGCTTATCACCAGGAAAAAAGCACCCCTGTGATGAGTGCGCTAAAAACCTATCTTGAAGAGCAAAAATCGGAGTTCGAACCCAATTCTGTTGCTGGCAAGGCGATAAACTACATCTTGCATCGATGGACACAACTATCGCAATTTTTGCGTCAAATCCATGCACCACTCGATACTAATATCGTAGAGCGTGCGCTTAAGCTTGTCATTCAGGTAAGAAAATCCTCGATGTTTTATAAAACTTTAAGCAGTGCGGCGTTTGCCAGTTATGTACAATCGGCTCTCTACAGCGCCGCCCGCACCTATATGTGTGCACTTATCGAGCATGAAGCAGCGGTGATACAAAACCCAAGTGTCTGGTTACCTTGGCGCTACAAAGAAACGCTCAAGCAGAGCCTGGAAGCGAACGCCAGGCAGGAGCCATCGCCACAGGCTGTCCCTGATTAAGGATAACCGCCATCGTCGTGGCGCAAACACGCTCATCGCAAGACTTGGGCCAATAGCGCAGCTCCCTCTGTGCCAGCGACAGTGAGACAAAAATAAGGTAAATTTAATGTCGTGAGGGTGGTAAGGAAATCAACAAAATGGCACAAGAAGAAAGCGGATCGATAAATAGACAATCAGAAGAATTTAATTCCGAAGATAAGGTCACTAAAG
>CAMAYX010000149.1 GCA_945862405.1 Legionella genomosp. 1 | reverse complement strand
TATCATGAAGTTGGACAAGATTATTATGAAAATCAATACCGGGAACGTATAATAAAAAGCTTAAGTTTCCGTGCAAAAGCGCTTGGATTTGAGCTCGTAGAGATTCCTTGTTAATCAATAAGTTACAGGGAAGTTCTTTGGGAGCATAGCGAAGCATATATCCAGTGGTTTCTTCCCGAAAGAAGATTGAAGGGCTGATGTGGGGCTGGATTGTAGTTTGGGAGCTTGGCTTCGTTGGTTTGGTAATTTTTGCTTCGCTCAAATTTTTTTATTTTAATTACCTTCTCCCCTCAGGGGAGAAGGTGCCCGTAAGGCGGTAGATGAGTATTTTAGGCTAAATATCCTGAATGGGATAAGTAGTTACGGTCTGGGTAATATGCGAATATTACTGATCCGCCTTTGATGGTATTGATAACAGGTTTTGCTAGCGTTTGAGCAATGGAAGGGCAGCCCCAGCTGCGACCTGCACGACCTGATTTCTTAATAAAACTTGGCTCAACGTACCATGCACCATGCATTACTACGCGGCGGCTCAATGCGTTATCATTAAATCCTTTCTCTAATCCTTGTAAGTTCAAGGAATATCCTTTTGACCCTATATAAGTGTCCTTAGTAACAAACGTGCCGAGACTTGTTTCAAGACTGCTAGGGCGGTTTGAGAAATGATGCGGAGTGTCCATACCGGAATTTCTCCCGTGAGCAACGTGCGTGTTATATAATAACTTCTCTCTACTAACGTCAAATACCCACATACGTTGCTTTGATGAAGGTAATGAATAATCTATTACTGTTAGGACTGGCTTTTTAACCGCCCCTTTTTTCGTAGCTTTTTGGTAAGCTGTCAACGCCAACTTAAGCACTTTCTTGTTGAGAGCGGGTGCTTTTTGACTTAAGTGACTTACTTCTGTGTTAATATCAAAGGCTGGTTTAGCAAAACTTATGGAACTGGAAGTCATATTAGTAGCAAGTGTAACTACAGAAAATAAAGTTAATATTGTATTCATAATGCTCCATTTTTTTTAGTTTACAACGATGTTAGGACTATCTCGTGTTGCTTCCCGAACACAGAGAATATCCTTAGTAACGTTAAGCGTCTACATGGTGGTATTTCGTCTGGTTTTAAAGCAACCAATACGTACAACCACATCGGTTACGTTGCCTAAGCAAGGCCGGTGATTATATGGGCATGTAAACTAAATGTAAAATTACAAGATCAAAATATGAACAGAAATGGGGATTTCTATGAATTTCAGTAAGTTAAAATATGATGAATTATTTATAAGAGGTTCGCTTTAATTCTATTTGAGCATTGTTTATACTAATAGACCTGATTGCAGCCCATGCAATTGTATTGAACTTATACTATAAGTGTTGAATTTCTACCAAAACGAGCAACCAAGCAGTTAATTTATTGCTTAATAGTTAATCTTATTGAGTAGTGATTGATCTTTATGGGAATGCATACTGTTATTGGATTGATGATAAAATGAGTTTTATTTTGTAGATATTTTCCTTTATTCTCTCACATTTTCTATGTTTAATGATTTAACGGAGGGTATATGCTAGAACGGCAGAATTTGCAGACACCAAAAGGCATACGTGCTGAGATTAATAACGTTTATCGTGGCGATGAAACTTCGGTGATTCATCATCTAATAGAAAACGGCCAACTTAACGATCAACAAAATGCTGCCATTAGAAAATTAGCAACCCGACTAGTGGAACAAGTTCGCCAAGAGAGAAAAAGTAATACAGGCATTGATTCATTTCTTACCGAATACGCACTTTCAAGCGACGAAGGTATAGCTTTAATGTGCTTAGCGGAAGCACTTCTTCGTGTTCCTGATAAAGCAACTATTGATAGCCTGATTAAGGATAAGTTGACTAACCCCGATTGGAGGTCTCATCGAGGCCAAAGTGATTCATTTTTTGTGAATGCCACAACATGGGCTCTTATGTTAACTGGAAAAGTTTTTTCCATAGAAAATGCTGAAAATTTGATGAGTAAGGCAGTAAAAAAACTCATCAGCCGCAGCAGCGAGCCCGTAGTACGAATGGCCGTGGACCAAGCCATGCGCATTATGAGTAAACAATTCGTCAAAGGCAGAACCATTAAAGAGGCTTTGACAAGAGCAAAGAAAAAAGAAGCGAGGGGATATCGTTTTTCCTATGATATGTTGGGCGAAGCAGCATTAACAGTCGAAGACGCACAACGATATTATGAAGCTTACAGCAATGCTATCGAGACCATTGGCAAAAATAAGCCTGCAGATGCAGATGTGTACAGGAGTCCTGGCATTTCCATCAAGTTATCTGCATTGCATCCTCGATACCAAGAATTTCAGCATCAACGCGTTTTAAAAGAACTTGCGCCTAAATTACTAAGCCTTGCACAACTTGCTAAACAGTATGACATTGGTCTTACCATTGATGCTGAGGAATCAGAGCGTCTGGATTTATCCATGGATATTATAGAGATAGTATTTAATGATAAAAGCCTTGATGGATGGAATGGATTTGGTCTGGCTGTCCAATCCTATCAAAAGCGTGCGTTTTATCTTTTAGATTGGTTAGCTGAGCTAGCTCGTCGTAAAGGAAGACGCATGATGGTTCGTTTGATCAAAGGTGCTTATTGGGATAGTGAAATTAAAAAATCACAAATGCAGGGTCTAAGTGAGTATCCTGTATTTACTCGCAAGGTTTTCACCGATGTATCGTTTCAAGCTTGTGCAAAAAAACTCTTAACAATGACCGATGTAATATTCCCGCAATTTGCAACTCACAATGCTTATTCTGTTGCTTTAATTTTAAATATAGTAGGAGACTATCGAGATTTTGAATTTCAATGTTTGCATGGCATGGGTAAAGAGTTGTATGAACAAATTGTACCTGCCGACAAGTTTGGAATACCATGTCGCGTTTATGCTCCGGTTGGCAGTCATGAAGATTTACTCCCTTATCTTGTACGACGCTTATTAGAAAATGGGGCTAACTCATCGTTTGTTAATAGAATCGTTGACGAAAAGGCACCCATCAGTGAGTTAGTTGAAGACCCAATTTGGAAAGCACAACAGGTACTTCCTAAAATTAACCAAAATATTCCTTTACCGGTTAACATCTTTTCTCCACTACGTAAAAATTCTCTTGGTTTCGATTTGACGAATCGTGAATTACGAGCCAATTTACAACAGAAATTAGAAAACTTTGTAAATCAGCGGTGGCTAGCAGCCCCCATTATTGGCGGTCAATCTTCCCGTGCAAATATGGCTCAGGATCTGGTTTCTCCACAATGTTTAGATCAAGTTATTGGCAAAGTAACCAATGCATCATCCGACGATGTTGAGCTTGCACTATCATGCTCCACGCAAGTTTTTCCAAGCTGGGCTTATACACCCGTAGAGCAAAGAGCAGCGTGCATTGAGCGATTTGCAGACCTATTGGAAGAGCATTATTCCACTATTCTAGGATTAGCATGTTTTGAAGCGGGCAAAACTTGGAGTGATGGCATTGCAGAGCTGCGCGAAGCCGTAGATTTTTGCCGCTATTATGCTGTGCAAGCAAGAAAGATTATGGGCAGTCCAGTGGCATTTGAAGGATATACGGGTGAAGTGAATGAGTTGAGCCTGCATCCTCGTGGAACAATCTTATCCATTAGCCCCTGGAATTTTCCTCTAGCAATTTTTACAGGCCAGGTAGTAGCCGCCTTAGTTACAGGTAATTGTGTCATTGCAAAACCCGCCGAACAAACTCCTTTGATTGCTCATTTCGCCATTGAGTTATTACTCAAAGCAGGGGTTCCTGCCGGTGTTGTTCAGTTTTTACCTGGACCAGGTGAAACCATAGGTGCACAGCTGGTCGCCGACCAGCGTGTTAAAGGCGTCATTTTTACCGGTTCAACGCAAACTGCTGCGCTCATTAATAGAAGCTTAGCAAACCGCGGTGGTGAAATTATCCCATTAATTGCGGAAACCGGTGGCCAGAATGCCATGATGGTGGACTCCTCCGCACTACTTGAACAAGTTGTTGTTGATGTAATGACGTCAGCATTTGGAACTGCGGGACAACGATGCTCGGCTCTGCGAATCATTTACGTGCAACAAGAAGTGTATCCCCGCTTTATAAAATTACTCCAAGGGGCCATGGGAGAACTTAATATCGGCGATCCACAGTGGCTTACAACGGATGTAGGCCCAGTTATAGATAATGAAGCATTGAAGGGTCTTCAAACACATGTCAGTAAAATGTTAAAGTCCCACGAATTAATCTACCAATGTGCATTACCTACTGTGAACGGGCATTTTATGCCGCCCACTGCAATTTCGATTCCTAATATTAAGGTACTTGAACAAGAAGTATTTGGACCAGTTCTTCATGTAATTCGTTTCGATCGCAGTAAAATCGACGACGTTATTGCGCAAATTAACAGTACTGGCTTTGGGTTAACATTTGGCATACACAGCCGAATTAACACTACCATTGAATACGTTCGCCAACGCATCAAAGTAGGAAACTGTTATGTCAATCGTAATATGATTGGAGCAGTAGTAGGCCTACAACCTTTTGGAGGAGAGGGTTTGTCAGGTACAGGACCCAAAGCAGGTGGGCCACATTATTTACAACGTTTGTGTTGTGAGCGTACGTTCACTGTAGATACAACTGCGGCCGGCGGAAATGCGAGTTTAATGTCAATACCGGATGATGGTATTTGAAAATTTAGGCAGTGACGTTCCCGCGAAGGCGGGAACTATTCTTGTGTTGGTGTAATACCCATGTGAACACAGATTACCACTTGCGTGGTAATACCATCTTTTTTGTACACTGCATCTGCAGCTGTTAAGAATCTGCTAAGGGTCAATGAGGTATACTTGCCTCGTTGCTTCTTATTGATGTTGGTTTTATGTCTAAAAAATTACCACAATTAATTTCTAATGAACTGATCGAGTCGTGGCAAAATCAATCCTCAGACGACCCTATTGGGCTGTATACTGAAATCACGGATAGACTGAACACCTTGTTCGCTTCGGATACAAATCATCCAATGTACACCTCTATGTTGCGTAATCTGAATGTTATCTATGGATGGCAAACTGATGGTGACTCCAGATTTGAGCAGCCAGCACGCGATTCGATGGTACATATGCGTTATCTACTAGCATTAGTGGAGTTGGGTGCAGCTCAGTATCGCATGAAAGGTCCACAGTTCTTTAACCCCAAGGCTAATGGATTACCATCTATAGAAGAGTTGCAGGATAGAGAAACGTTGAGTCCATAAACTTATCGTTTCGCTAGCATCCATGGGATTACTACAAATAGAACCATTCCACCCAGCAAAAAGCCTTCAAAAAATACTAAGTTGGAGATATTAATTTGTGTGGGTGGGATAAAGCCGATAAGTATTGTTGCCACGCAACATATCAATCCTAGGCTAGCGACAATCCACATTCCAACATTGCCGCCAGGTATTTTATAGGCACGTGGTTGAGTTGGGTGGGAATATCTTAATTTGATAGCCGCTGAAAACATGAAGACATATACCAATAAAGCCAATTGCGAGCAAAGATCACTGAGCAACCAATACGCTGCATTGATAGAGTCTTGCAGAATAAATACACTACTGAGCAGGGTAAAAATAACACCTTGCAATAGTAAAATGTTCGTTGGTGCGCCGTGTTGATTTACTTTGGAAAACACTGCAGGAATACACCCGTCTCTTGCTGCAACCAAAAGACCTTTGGTAGGTCCAATAATCCATGCAGATACGCCGCTTAGGCCACCCAAAATAATCAGTAAAGCGGTAAGTTTGGTCATGCCAGGCATGTCATAAGCTTTAAAAAATATGTCATAAGCATCAATAAGCCCAGAAACTACGCTTAATTTACTATTTGGAATGACAATGACAATAGCTAGTGAGCCCAATACTAGAGTAGAAAAAATGATAATTGTTGAATAGAGTAAAGCGCGGGGATAATCTCTTTGTGGATTTTTAACTTCCTCAGCATGTACCGCGGACATTTCCATTCCTAACAGGCCGAATAATACGGCAGGAAATAATGATATATTACCTAAGGTGCTAAAATCAGGAATCCAGGAAGTATGACTTCCAACTTCAACTGGTCTACCTTGAATAAGCCAAATGCCCCCTAGAACTGTAATTCCAATCATAGGGAATAGGGTTCCAAAAGCAGCACCAAATTCACTCACCAAACTTGAAATCTTCATCCCAAAACAATTAACAAAGGTAAAAAGCCAAAAGAGGGAGATGATGGAAACCAATAGATAAACCTTATTTTGTGCAAGTTCTGGTGCTATAAGGTAAGATAGGGTTGCTGCAATGAATGCCATGATGGTTGGATACCATACAACATTATAAATCCACTGTAGCCAGATGGTTATGAAACCTGCTCGTTTTCCGAACGCTTCGCGAACCCAGACGTACAAACCACCAGTTTTGGGAAATGCCGTAGCTAGTTCAGCTGAAACCAGGGCTACGGGAATAAAAAAAATAAGAGCAGCAAGTAAATAATAGGATATAAGTGGTAGCCCCAATTTAGCGGTTAATGGTAAGGTGCGAAGGCTAT
>CAMAYX010000148.1 GCA_945862405.1 Legionella genomosp. 1 | reverse complement strand
AAGTCACTGTATTGTTAGCAAAAGCCAGAAGTGAAGGGCAAGCTCTGCGGGCTCAAGGACAAGCAAAAGCAGCTGCAATTTATGCTGATGCATTTAATCAAAACAAAGACTTCTTTGCTTTTTATCGCAGTTTAAAAGCATATGAAGCTAGTTTTAATAGCAAACAAGACCTTCTAGTTCTCGATCAGAGCAGTGCCTTCTTTCAGTACTTTAAAGATGGTTTTGCAAAAGGGAATGGTGTTAAGACGCAAAATTAATTATAATGCAGGTTTGCCAAAGCAAATCGTAGTAAGTTTAGGCGTTTAAAAAAGGGTTAAGCCATAGTTCTTAGCCCTTTTTTATTGGAGAGGTAATGTTAGTAAATTTTCTTTCAGCTTTGGCGTTGGTGTTTATTTTTGAAGGCATTATGCCATTTCTCTCTCCAGAAAAATGGAAAATTTTTATAGCAAGGATACTAACTCAGGACGACAAAGTGCTTCGACTTATGGGGTTTATCAGCATGATCGTGGGTACTATTTTGCTAACTATCATTCATCAATTTTCGGATTAAGAGTTTATTATGGGTAAAAATGTTGTTGTAGTCGGTACTCAATGGGGCGATGAAGGCAAGGGCAAGATTGTAGATTTATTAACGCAAGATGCTCAAGTCGTGGTGCGTTATCAAGGAGGCCACAATGCCGGGCACACTTTAAAAATTAATGGTGAAAAAACGGTATTGCGCCTTATTCCTTCAGGAATGTTGCGTCCACATGTACATTGCTATATTGGTAATGGAGTTGTACTTTCTCCTACAGCATTATTGGAAGAGATAAGGGAGCTGGAAGGCAAAGGCATTGAGGTGCGTAAACGTTTACACATAAGCCAGGCTTGCCCCTTAATTTTACCTTGTCACATTGCCTTGGACAAAGCCAGAGAACATCAAAAAGGGAATTCAAAAATCGGCACGACGGGACGCGGCATCGGTCCAGCTTATGAAGATAAAGTGGCACGGCGCGCACTGAAAGTAAGTGATTTATTGCACCATGAGCGCTTTGAAGCAAAGCTAAAAGATCTTCTCGAATATCACAATTACATGTTGACGAATTACTACCAGCAACCTGCAATTGAAATCGGTCCATTGCTAGAAGAGGCTCTAATATGGGCTAAAGAAATTACACCGATGGTTAAAGACGTTGTAACTTGTTTACACGAACATCGTACGAAAGGAGACTCCATCTTATTTGAAGGAGCTCAAGGTGTATTCCTGGACATTGACCAAGGTACATACCCATTTGTTACTTCATCCAACACCTGTGTTGGCAGTGTGGTAAATGGAGCTGGTTTTGGTCCACGTTATTTAGATTATATTTTAGGCATCACCAAAGCTTATGCAACGCGTGTAGGCGCCGGTCCTTTCCCTACCGAACTGACGGATGATGTTGGTAAACGCTTAGCAGAGCGTGGTAATGAATTTGGCGCCGTAACTGGACGTCCTCGACGTTGCGGATGGTTTGATGCAGTGTTGTTAAAGCGTTCAATTGAATTGAACAGCATCACTGGTTTGTGCATGACCAAATTAGATGTGTTGGATGGGCTTGATACCATATGTGTTGCAATAGCATATCGAGATTCAAAAGGACAAATTTTGACGAGACCTTCTCAGGCAGCCGAAGACTTTTTAAATCTAGAGCCAATCTATGAAGAGTTACCTGGCTGGTCAGAGTCAACTGCTGACGTAACAGAGTTAAGTAAGTTGCCTAAAAATGCTATAGCCTATATCAAACGGATTGAAGAACTTTTAGATGTACCAGTGGACATGCTTTCAACTGGGCCTGAGAGGGATTCAACTATCATCCTAAAAGACCCCTTCAAATAAGAACCTCCACCAAATCTGAGCGGTTCTTGGCTCCTTTGGGTTGGTGATTTTCGCTTTGCTCGCTTAAAAGCGTTCCTTTACCCTGTTATTGCGAGCATAGCGAAGCAATCCACTGGTTTCATCCGGAATGAAGCCCGCAGGGCGGATGAGGGGCTGCTTCGTAGGTTTAGTTGATTTTTGCTTAGCTCAATCATTTATTGACCATTCGCTTACTCAATAGCTCCGCAGCCTGTTCTTTCACCGCCGCCACCTAGTTTAGGATTATCACTGTAGTTATCGCCTCCGGCGTGAAGCATAACGGCCATATTTTTTAGGTCACTTGTTTTTAATCTAGGAGCTAATAAAGGGGTGTTGGCTTTGCCGTCTGCAGTAACAATAACTACTGGAAGATCACCTAAATGCCCTGCGCCATAGGGGCCTTGATGAGAGTTGGTTTGTTGCGGATCATAATGGCCGCCGGCATCCATGCCTTTATCACCACAATTTGGATGTTGATGAAGATGGAAGCCATGCGGCCCAGCGGGTAACCCCGACAGGTTTGGGGTTATAAGCAGTCCGAAACTAGAGTCAGCAAAGACAATCTCACCTAGAAAGGTATTATTGGAAGTTGAATACAATTTCGCTGTGACTTGCTCAGCAAAACTGATGTTAATCCCCAATATCGTTAAAATAACAACTGCAATAGTTCGCATTTAAACTCTCCTTGTCCAGGTGTGATGTTCATGATTAAGTTTATAACATGGTGCGGGCCGATTTCATGTATTGTTCATGTTCATCAATATAAACTATGGATTGGAAAAAAGTACATTCTCATCCTATACGTACTACGTAACTAGATTCACTAAATAAGCCTAAGGTACTTCGCGAGGATCGTTTACCGTTGGGAACCACCGTGGACGAATCGCTTCGGCTGCGCTTCAAACTGGGTTGTAACAGTGGTAGATTTTCCTTTTCGGGATCAGCCGGAATTTTTCCAGACTCAATTTGTTGAACTAGCTTTGATAAATATGGATTACCAGATGTTGATTTATGGTAATCCTCCAAGCGCGAATTAAAATACTCTAAAAGATCCGCTGATGTACAACCATAGAGTAAAGTGTTGTTCTGATGCAACCAACGCCATAGCACTTCAATTTCAAATATATACGCATTGGCCTCTGAATTTGCAATTCCTGCTGCTACTTTAAATGCGTGCCCTGTTTCATGAACAATGATCCCGATGATTTGTGCGGTGTGTTCATTTAGGAAAGATTCTTTTACGGCTATTGTGTGATTGGCCACCCAGTTTTTATGAAATTTTCCTAAGAGGTGATACGTTTCGTCATTGACGTAAATAGCTGGGTTAGTGGTTAATCCCAGAAAGTCCATGGGAGGGGAGAGAAAATCTACAGCTAATTCATGAATTGTTGCTTTAACACCGGTTCCGAGTCCTTTTTTTTGCAGTTGTCCGACAGCCCTCAATTAATAATTGGATATCCTTTTGACTAAGCATGATGATCTCCCGGTTTATTAAAATCCCCTAAGACATAAATTCTTCTTGCGCCTCAATTAAAAATTAAATGTAAACATATTAAACGTAGTGCCTTGCAGATTGATTGTCAATTGGTTGATTGAGCATTAGCAACTCGCCAAAGACAGCGAAATGCTTATATACTATTTTCTTTTAATGTATGAAAGTGAAATTCTTATGGAATTATGCGTTGACAATACTCCCTTTAAAGCGCTGTTTCAGCCATTGGATTTAGGTTTTACTCAACTAAAAAATCGAATTTTGATGGGTTCAATGCATACCGGTCTTGAGGAAGACAAAGAAGGATTGCAGCGATTAGCAGCATTTTACCGTGAAAGAGCTCAGGGTGGAGTTGGGCTTATTGTAACCGGTGGATTCTCCCCAAATCGTGCTGGCCGTTTAGCTCCTTTCTCCGCGAAGTTAACGAATGCCAATGAACGTCAACGGCATGAAATTGTTACGCATACCGTGCATGAGGCAGGCGGAAAAATTGCATTACAAATTTTACATGCAGGGCGCTATGGGTACCATCCTTTCATTGTGGCGCCCAGCGGCATCAAATCTCCTATCAGTCCCTTTAAACCCTGGGTCATGAGCAACGCTCGTATTAAAAAGACCATTTATCATTTTGCACGCTGTGCGCAATTAGCAAAAGAAGCTGGCTATGATGGTGTGGAAATTATGGGCAGTGAAGGGTATTTACTAAATCAGTTTATTGTTTCCCACACTAACCAACGATATGATCAATGGGGCGGGGATTTTACGAATCGGATTCGTTTTCCAATCGCTGTAATACGAGAAATTAGAGCAGCATTGGGTGATAATTTTATCATCATTTTTCGATTATCCATGTTGGATCTGATCACGAAAGGCAGCAGCTGGGATGAAGTAATATTACTGGCCAAAGAAGTAGAGCTGGCCGGAGCATCCATCATTAACACTGGAATCGGCTGGCATGAAGCTAGAATTCCTACCATAGCTACCATGGTACCTCCTGCTGCTTTTTCAGGGGTGACTAAACGAATAAAACCTGAACTTAAAATACCAGTAATCACTTCAAATCGTATCAACACACCGCAATTAGCAAATCGTCTGGTTGAGGAAGGGTACGCCGATATGATTTCTATGGCGCGCCCTTTCCTTGCTGATCCACATTTTGCGGAAAAAGCTAAGCGGGGAGATGCACGAGCCATCAATGTGTGCATTGCTTGTAATCAGGCATGTCTTGACCAAGTGTTTGTTAATAAAAAAGCTTCTTGTTTGGTCAACCCACGTGCGGGTAATGAGACAGAGTTAATCTATCAAACCGTTACTAAACCTAAGAGAATCGCAGTAGTAGGCGCTGGTCCGGCAGGACTTGCTTTTGCGGCTACAGCAGCAGAGCGCGGCCATGAAATTACTCTATTTGAACGAGGTGAGAATTTAGGAGGACAATTCAATCTTGCCAAACGGATACCTGGAAAAGAGGAGTTTCAACATACGATTAACTTTTTTATGCACCAGCTTGAAACCTACAAAGTTGAAATTCGATTGCAAACACATGCAAATCTTGAACAATTGAAAGAGTTTGATGAGGTCGTTTTGGCGACAGGAGTTGAACCGCGAATTCCTCACATGCAAGGTATCCAACATAAAAAGGTGATGACGTATATTGATGCTATCCATAATCCCGATCGAGTAGGAAGTAAAGTAGCAGTTATGGGAGCAGGAGGGATTGGTTTTGATGTGGCTGAATTATTAACCCATAGCCCTGCAGAGTTTTACAATGAATGGGGAATTGATATAAACGTTGAGCATCGCGGTGGAATAAAACCAACCGAAATTAGTCCTTCGCCTCGCGAAGTGTATTTAGTGCAGCGCAAGAAAGAAAAAATGGGGCAACGCTTAGGCAAAACTACGGGGTGGATTCACCGTTTAAGTCTAAAACATAAAAAAGTAAAAATGCTGACAGGTGTCACATACGTGAAGATTGATGATCAAGGTCTTCATCTATTAGTGCAGGATGAGCCATTATTATTAGATGTGGATAGCATCATTATTTGCACCGGGCAGTTAGAATTACGTACATTGTTTGAGCCGCTAAAGCAGGCGGGACAGAATGTACATTTAATTGGTGGCGCATTTAAAGCATTAGAATTAGATGCGCGGCATGCAATTGATCAAGCTTGTAGGCTGGCTGCAATACTATGAAACCATTCACTCGAACCATCTTATTGATTTTAGTATGGCTATCGTTGTTCTTACATACCTTATGTATTTTTGTCCTATATTTGTTATCAGGGGCTATGCGGCGGGCCAGAGAGCAATAAAATTTATCTACATTTCTCTTACATGGCTGTACTAGGTTTGTATTCATTGTTATATCCCATTTTTGTACTAGGCCTCCTTTATTATGTGCATCGTAAGTACAAACGGAATAGAGACATTGAAGAATCCATAAAATTATTAGTTATCCCTTTGCTACTTCTCTTACCTTTGTTTTACGTGCTGGCAAAAATTCAAGTCATACACAATAGATATGAAGCACAACAGATGGCTTATTTATCACCTCAACCCAACCCAGCGATTACATTTGTGCACCCGGTAAGTTTGTACGTAAGCGCTCAATAAACCACCTCTTTTTAAATTAAATTTCTAAGCCGATACTTTCTGGATTGAAAAAAAACTGGAGAGGAATCATGGAAACGTCGTTGTCAAAATATCAGAAGCATGAGTTTTGGGAATCCCACATCAAAAAATGGGCAGACAGTAGTTTAAGTCAAGGCGCCTATTGTGAGGCTGAAGGGATAAAGTTAGTTACCTTTTGTTATTACCGGCAGCGATTTTTAAAATCAAAGGGACAACCTAAAGCCCCGATTAGTTTCGTTACTGCTACGCAAAAATCAGCGAGTGGTTCACAGGCTTTGGCATCCTTACAATTGATGCTACCGAATGGAATTCGTATTGGGGTCTCGAATGAGGTTAGCGAGTCTCTTTTAACGATGGTTTTAAATGTTGCGGGTCAAGCTGCATGTTAAGATTATCTGAGGAAACAAAAGTATACGTTGCTGAAAAACCCGTGGATATGCGCAAAGCAATCAATAGTTTGGCCGCATTGGTTAGCGATTTTTTTAAAACGCCGGTAAATGATGGTTCGGTCTATGTTTTTTATAATCGCGATTGTGACCGAGTAAAGTGTTTATTCTGGGAAAAAAATGGATTCGTACTTTATCACAAGCGCCTTGAGCGAGGTCGCTTTAAATTTGTAAAAAATAATATTG
>CAMAYX010000147.1 GCA_945862405.1 Legionella genomosp. 1 | reverse complement strand
TTTGAATCAAACCATATAACTCAATCAGTTTCTCATTAAATTGTTTGTTTAAACCTGTTCTTAGCAGTACTTCAGCTTGACGAAAATCTTTTTTAGCAATTAAAAATCGACAATATTCTGCAAGTAAATTGGGTTCGTTTTTTAAAAATTTTGGTAATGTAGCATACCAATCCTCTAAAACTTGGGTTTGATTTTGTAAGATCAAATCTTCTAAGGCCTGCAAATAAACGTATTTTTGCAACTCCTCGAATCTCTCATTACTTAGTATTTGCTGTTTCTTAAGATCGGGTAGTAAGAGAATCAATTGTGACCAATCACGTGTCTCTTCGTACACTTGCATTAATAATCTTAATACATAGGGATGCCGCGGAAATAAGCTGTGCAGATGTCTTAACGTTGCTAACGCTTGTTCCGATTGGCGATTTGCAATTTGCATCTTGGCCTGAGTTAACTCCAATGCCACTTTTGCATCCGGAATGGTTTGCTGTGCTTCGCGCAAAAAATCATCGCGTAAATTATTGTCTCCCATTTCCTGTGCCGCTCGTGCTGCAGTTAAATAATTGAGTAATGGGGTCTCCGAATCAGGAATTGCTTTAGCCAGGTGATTTTTAGCTTGCAGCCAATATCCCTCACTAAATTCGATCAAGCCTTGACGAGTTTTCGCTTGCGATTTTTGTGAACGACGAGTGCTACGCCATTGCCTCCATCCTTCCGGCATTCTCCACACGCGCTGTATAAGAGAAAACAATAAATGAATGAGGAAAACAAGCAACAAAAGACCAATGATAGCTACCCAAAGAGTGGTTTCAATAGTCCATTTGTTAATGGCTATTAATAAATAGCCTGGATCCTGCTGTAGTTGCAGTCCTAACCAAACCGAGGCAAGTAGCAGCAAAAATATTAAAATAGCCCGCATCATGATTGGTTATCTCCTTGCTTGGAGGGTACATTGGTTGAAGGCTTAGGTGAAGAAATCACTTGATTGAGCAGGGTTAGTGATTGGTCAATGGCGGGTTTATCTTGGGTTAGTTTTATACCTTGCAAATCTTGTAGCTGTTTTACTAGTGCTTGAGTGCTATCTGCATTAATTTGAAATGAGCGGTTAATGCTAGTAATCGCTTGTTTGAGCGTTAATTGATATAGCTCTTCATCCAATTGTAGAACAGCCCATTGGGCTTCTTGCAGATTTAAACGGATGTTTTCACGAATTAATGAGACTTGCTCTGCGCTTAATAAAGGAACTATATCTTCAGTGTGATGACGGATGACTACTAACTTCTGTAATTGACTCAAACTCTCTTGAAATCTGCTTTTCCAAGTTTTGTCATGTACTGAAGTTGAGCTGCTTTCTTCTTTTTGCAGTCCTGTACTCACCGAGTTGATAGGAAGTTTGTCCACCATGGTTTGCGCGGCATCTAAACGGCTCAAAATTCCTGCAGAATCTACTTTGGGTAGTGATTTAACTTGTGAAATTTCAGTAGCAATAGCCTGACGGACCGTAAAGAGATTTTGATCATTAATCCCCGCTAATATGGTATCCGCTTGTTCTAATAAAGCCTGTGTTGTCGCAATATTATTACTCCAATGTGCATTAATTTGCGCAAGCTCTAGATAGTAACGAGCTTTAAGTAATAACCAATCCTGAGTTTGATAGAAGCGTTCTTGCAGGGTGGCTTCTATGGATTTATGTAAATTTGTGTAATTTTCTTGTAACTTATTTTGCTGGCGTCTGGCCGCGGCAATTTTGTTGTTAAGACGCTTCTGAAAATCATTTTGCTGCTGCTTAATATTGCTAAAATCTGCTTGTAAGTCTTGTTTTCCCTGCCCTAAAGATTGTTGCAATGAAACATTATTGAAAATTGCGTAACCCGCAATAAGTAGTGCAATAATGGCAAGGAGTAAGGCAGTAATTGCCAAATAGGGAGGCGAGTGCTGTTTGCGAGTAAGCACCGGTTCAGTTACAACTTCAGTGTTATCAGAGACGCTTGAGTCAGTCATGAATTAATCCTTGTTGAAAAAACACAGTGAATCTAAAATTGTTTCATATGAGCTTTGAATTACTACCTTCATTCCCTTTAAGGACGCTGCTTTGGCAATGCGTTGACTGATAACAAGGCATGGTTTCTTACAAAGCCAAGGACGTGCTTCTTTGCCAAACAATGCGAAAATGTTGTGAATAGCTTCTTCACTAGTGAACAGTATAATATCGACTTTATCATCCTGCCAAATTGCTGCAATTTCTTTTGGATCATAGTAAGGGATTACGCGTTTATAAACATCCCAGCTCAATAAATTTGCCCCGCGTTGCCTAAGTGTGTTAGCAATTTCAGGTCTGCCATTTTCACCTTTTATCAGTAAAATATTTTGCTGAGCGATGCGGGTAAAGTCCTCAAGAGCTAGAAGATGCTCACTATCAGCGACCAAGGGAACATTGTGCGCTACTACACCATAGTTTTCTAATGCAGTTGCTGTGGCTTTTCCAATGGCAGTTATTTTAATTGCAGGATTCCAGCTGATTCTTTGCTCTTTTACTTTTGTAAAAAAATAAATTACTGCATTAGTACTTACGAAAATTGCTTGTTGAATGGTATCCAACCTGAGTAATGATGAGCTCCAATCTTCAGGGGCGGATTCTATTGCAAAAGCTGGCAACTCAATGGAGGTTCCACCTGCATTCTGAATGGTTTGACTTAGTGACGTGTTTTGTCCTAAGGGCCTTGTGTTTAAAACACGCAGGCCAGATAGTTCATTTCCATTGAGCTTCATAGGTCATTTAAAAGCGTACGCGCTCCTAAATTGAATAATTTTTGGGCACAACCATCCGCTAACAGTGCAGCTTCTGCTTGCGTTCCTCGCTGTGAAGCTTGAATAACATTCTGTCCATCAGGCGCAGCTATCTTTGTTTGTAGAAATAAATTGTCATGCTCTGTTTTGCAAAAAATGGCAACTGGAGTATGACAACTTCCGCCAAGAGCTGCATTTACTCGTCGCTCAGTATGAACGCATAAGGCAGATATTGGATCGTTTAAGGGTTTTAATAATTCTTGCACATTCGAATCATCACTTCGGCATTCAATTCCTAGTGCACCCTGTCCACAAGCAGGTAACATGGTCTCTTCGGTGAGTAATTCATTGATCCGGTCTTGCATCTCCATGCGCTCAAGCCCAGCTGCAGCAAGTATAATGGCATCGTATTCGCCTGCATCTAATTTACTAATGCGAGTATTGATGTTACCGCGTAAGGTTTTTATAGTTAAATCTGAGCGTAAAGCTAGTAATTGTGCTTGTCTACGTAAACTGGAGGTGCCAATAACAGCCCCCTTAGGCAAAGAATCAAGGGTTTTATAATGCAAGCTTACTAACGCGTCATACGGATTTTCACGAGCACAGATGGCTGCTAAACAAAGGCCGTCTGGAAAGCCTGCAGGAACGTCTTTCATGGAGTGGACTGCTATATCGGCACGTCCATCCAGCATAGCTTCCTCAAGCTCTTTAACGAATAAACCTTTGCCTCCAAGCTTTATTAGCCTATCTTTAAGGAAGCGATCGCCTGTAGTGCTCATAGGTACGAGCTCGATGTTCAGCTCAGGCCAATGTTGCAGCAGGGATTGACGAACAGAATTTGCTTGCCATAAGGCCAAAGGGCTTTCACGAGTGGCAATTCTTAATTTCATATGCAACATTTATTACGATATGCTAAATGAACAATTTAGCCATAATACCATTAATTTGAATTAATCGCCTGAATTGGAGTGTGCGAAATGAATTCAATCAAAAGTGTTTTTAAATACTTGGATCAATCTATTCAAAGAAGCATGTCGGACTCAGCCCATCTGGTTGTAGCCGTAGGTGCGATAGCGTTTTTAGGCTTTCCAGCGTTTTATTGGATTTCAACCTTGTGGTTTCCTCAACCCTATGAAAATTTCTGGTTGAGAGCGATTGGAAGTGTTTTGGGTTTAGGTTTAATCGTTACCTCTTATTGGCCAATAATTAATAAACGATATCTTTCATGGTATTGGTTCCTTACCATTCTATATGTCTTGCCATTTTTCTTTACTTATTATTTCTTAATGAATCAAGCCAGTGATGTTTCCGCAATGGCATTGTTATGTAGCATTTTCTTGCTGGTTCTTTTAGTGGATTTATATACGTTATCCGTGTTGTTGGTAATGGGTTTGGGGTTAGGTTTTTTGTATTACTACCATACTTCTCCACAAATTTACTTTAGTACCGAACATGTAGAAATGGTGTGGATTTTATTGTTCGTAATCGTGACGGGCTCAATATTAAATTACAAGACGGCAATGTATCAACGACAACGTATGGCTGGTATGGCAGCTGCTGCTGGTATGATTGCGCACGAATTGCGTACCCCATTATTGGGCATTAAAAGCGGCGCACAAGCCCTTACGGCTTATCTTCCGCAACTTTTTGAAGCTTATAATCTTGCAAAAGAGCACGGATTAATCGCATCCTCCGTTCGTGGTAATCGCATACGCCAGCTATCTGGGGTTAGCGAAAGAATCATCAGTGAAATTGATTATGCTAATACCATCATTGACATGCTCTTGATCAAAGCCGGACGGGAAAATTATTTGCAAAATTGTAAATTAGAAGCGTGCTCAATGATGGAGTGCTTGGAAGAGGCCATTGCGCGATATCCATTTCAATCAACGCAATCCAGTTCGCTTGTACAATGGCGCGGTGATTTTCAATTCATGGGGTCTAAATTGCTCATGCAGCATGTGCTGTTTAACCTGATGAAAAACGCACTTTACTTCATTGCTAAGAACCAATGTGGTGAAATTATGATTTGGACGGAAGCGGGCACAAATTGTAATTATCTCTACGTACAAGATACCGCAAAAGGAATTTCCCCACGCCAACTCTCTCGTTTGTTTGAACATTTTTACACAACGACCTTTATGGGTACGGGAATTGGATTGTCTTTTTGTAAATTAGTTATGAATCGTTTTGGAGGGGATATACGTTGCGAGTCTGAAGAGGGCAAATATACAAAATTTATTTTATCGTTCCCGCACGTTCGTGTAAATCAACAAAACCCAGTGGGTAAAACCAGTGAAAAAGAAGTATGTAATGAAGGAGTTTAAGACGATGTGCTAAAAAAATATAAGGAGAATTTTGGGATTTTTAATAAATTCTGCTACTATATATACATTAAGTTTTAAGCTTTAACAAAATATTAGGTCAATAATGTCTTATTATTGCGTTTGCTCAGGAGGAGCTATGCATCAATCGTTTATTCCTGCCTGTTACTTTCCAAGTACGGCATTATTCATCGACGACAGTCGCGATTTTTTATTAAATTTCGTATTGCAATTAGATGAAGGCGTTGCCTATCGCATTTTTGATACGCCGCATCGTGCTTTAGATTACATTCATAGTAAAAGTTGCGCGTTGGATTTATTGAGTCATTCCTCTATCAACGAATATACCTCTACACGAGATTTTGCTGCGGTTAATGCTGGCAATCATTTGGATTTAGCAGCAATACATGCTGAAGTCTATAATCCAAATCGGTTTGCAGAAATTTCAGTAGTTGTTGTTGATTATGCAATGCCGGGGATGAATGGCTTGGAATTTTGTCGTCGTATTGAAAACAGTAATATTAAAAAAATACTATTAACTGGCCAAGCCGATGAAAAACTCGCAATTGAAGCCTTTAACGAGGGGTTAATACATCGCTATATTAAGAAGAGCGATGTAAATGCGGCTGAGTTGATCACCAAAAGTATTTATGAATTACAACTACAATACTTCCAAGCAATGTCCGATATGATCGTTCGTATGCTTTCAGTTAATTCGCCAAACTGCCTCAGAGATAAAAAGTTCTATTCATTTTTCCAACAAATTTGTGAAGAAAAGAGAATTATTGAGTATTATCTTGCCGACCCATCAGGCAGCTTCTTCATGCTGGATGATGATGCTAACACAAGTTTTATCATTGTTAAGAGCGAACAAGACTTGCGCTGGTATTATGACTTTGCTTGCAGTAATGGAGCGAGTCAGGAGGTTTTAACCGCATTGAAAAATGGTGATAAAATTCCTCTTTTCCCCAAATCAGCTTTACCAGAAACGGACTGGGGAAATGGCTTGGTTCCTGCGAAACGTATCGAATGCAATGAGCCTTATTATTACGCTTACTTGCCTGGTAATGTGTTGTTTAATGTACGCCAGCAAAAAATACTTTCCTATCACCGTTATTTGGAAGAATTAGATGCAGAAGAGCTGTTAATGAGTTAACAGTAGCCTACAGGGAAGGGACTTACGCATAAGAAATGAAATTTTCTGATGAGTAAGTCCTAGAAAAATTGAGTTCATAGCGGTATTATTTTTGTAAACTAGTTCTGGAATATTTCAATGCGAGCGGGGCTTCTCTTCGGTTTAATTTTAAATTCTTTCGCGCTCTATGCTGTTACTGATTTCGATCGAGATCAAGTACAGCAAAGAATTAGTCCTGTCGGTCAAGTAACCGTTCAGGGAGTACCGTCCGCTGACGCAGCCAAATCTACGCCACCTACTCAAAAATCAGAAGCCAAAGCTCCTGGCCAAGAAATATATGAGCAATATTGCCACGTCTGTCATGAGGCTGGTGTTGCTGGCGCGCCGAAATTTCGGGAT
>CAMAYX010000146.1 GCA_945862405.1 Legionella genomosp. 1 | reverse complement strand
CAGGACGCTTCTCTCAAACAGCCAGTAAAATCTATAAAGCATTCAACATCGTTAAAGATCGCCACATCAAAGTTATCGTTACAACATAAACAATCTCAAAATTTCAAATAATGTAGTGACTAATTTTTAAGAGTCCTTTGCTGGCTTGGCTTATCGCTCTTTTCTCTATTAAAAAGTGCGGAAGTCAGGGGATTAGTCCGCAACCATTCCCAGCAGCAGGGATTATCCCTGTTATTCCTGCAAATCAAACAGCAGGAAATGCGGTCAATGAGGCTTCTTTTGCCAATACAATTATGGTAGGTGAAGAAGTGATAAGTAATTCTACTAGTTTGGCGAGTGTCCAGATTCCACTTCCTTCTCCACCGTTGCCTCCACCAAACCCACAAGGAAGCATTCAGGTAATATGCCCACCATAAGCAATCAGCCCCGCAACCGCCCCGGGCTGGCCGCTTATTCCCCTCCCCAAGAATAAATCATGGGGCGTAGGCGGAGATAAGAACAATAGTTAGGCTAAGGGAATGGCGCGTACGCAACGAACATTCAATGGGGTAACTTTACTACTAGTCAGTTGTTCTCCAGTACCATCAAAGCTTTGTGCCCATGCCGCATTTGGTTGTGAGGTAGATTCTGTAGAGCTCCAGCAAGGAGGTGCTTCAATGAAACCTCCAATAATGTCGCGATTCATCCACAAGCAATCGAGCTGATTTTTAGCTGGTAAAAACCAATCATTGTAACAAACATTTCCAGTTTTACAGGGTGAATTTCCTTTTGAATCAATGGAGTAATCATAGCAGTCTTTTGCGGCATAAGCACTTCCCCCGTTATTACCTAGCGCGTCTACAATTGCCTGGGTATTGCCGATACCGTTTACCGGACTCTGGGCATTGTGCCCAATAGGGCGGCTAAAACCACCCCAGGTTATAGGATTAGAGGCATCGGGGTTAGCAGCAACTAGTTGGGATTGTAAATCTGCTGATAAACATGCAACTTTACCACCGCCATAAGCATCACCAATTCCGTCTACACTCATAGTTATCGTCACACCGGGGGTATTTTTTCCTTTGATAATCACTTCTTTGCCAATTGTCCTGGTAGCGCCTGATGTAAATATCAAATGGCAGGTTTTATTAGGTTTCAGTTGTTTACAATCATCAACATTCTGAGTAACGTCCTTGGGCAATCCAATCGCCTGAACATTATTTACTACTACAGATGAGGTGTTGGTAATCAGAAGACTACGCGAAATTTGTGTTCCTTGAAACAAAGTTACGGTACAACCCCCAGCAGCACAGCGGTGAAAGGTATTTTGGCCTGTGAGCGTATCTGTGGTTTTCAAAACCATAGAAAATGGCTCAGATATAATAGCTAGATTTATATTAAGGCGATCATCTTCGATGGGTTGTATACATTTACCTGCAGCAAATCCTGCTTCATCACTCCATTGCCATCCTGCCTCACACAAAATAGGGCCCAGATCTCGAATAGGGGTTAATTCAGAACCTTTAACTACAAAGCTTAAAGTACAACTTTTTCCTGATAATAGATGAATATCCTCATCGCAGAATGTGGTTTTACCAGTTTCTTGCACCAAACCTTGTATTGGACGAACGCTTAAATGATGCGATTTAGTTCCTGTATTTGTAAGAATGTATTGAACGGTTCCTTCCCCATTCTCGCTTATTGTAATTTTAGGGGAACTATTTGCCTTGAGTGTTACCTCAGGTTCAGCAACTGAGCTATAAGCATTTAAAGAACAGCATAACAGGGTGAGGGTCAGTGTATGTGGGATTCCATTATGAGCCATTTTCCTTTCCTTAAAAAAAATAAATAACCATAATAGCTGCGAGTGGAGTAAAACGACTACTTACTCATCAGCCAGACTTTGTAAATCACTGCTGATAGTCTTTATAAGTTTGGGTATGCCGACTGATGCCATCCCAATCAGACGGAGGAGGATTAGTTTTAAACTCCATGGTTCGTCTCCAATATAATTTATAAAGTTTGGATTTAGGATATTCTGTTCGAAGGATGTCGAATATCGATAGTGCTAAATCCCATTCTTGTTTAAAATAATGCTCTAATGCACGATGATAGGTTGATAGTTCTTCTTGAATTTCGGGGGAGATGTCATCTTTTAACCCTAAAGGTTCATAAATGGCTAAGGATGATTCACGTCCTTTAACTGCTACTTTATCAACAGTTCGCCATACAAAACTATCTTGCGATGCACGTGTCTCTTCATTAACAAGAATACTCACACCGTACAATTTGGTTAAGCCTTCCAGACGAGACGTCAGATTAACAACATCACCTAGTACAGTATAAGAACGACGAAATTTCGAACCCATATCGCCCACGTTCATAACTCCAGTCCCAATACCTATTCCAATTTGGATTTCGCTTATACCAATTTCTTGCATGTGCTGATTAATGGAAGGCATTTTTTTTATCATGTCCAGGGCCGTCAAAATAGCAAAGAAAGCATGAGCATTGTCTTTAATGGGAATAGGAGCTCCCCAGAATGCAATAACCATATCGCCAACATATTTATCAATGGTACCGTGATGATTGAATATTATTTCAGTGATTGGGGTAAAGAATGTATGTAAAAGTCGTTTGACCCCAGGTGCATCTAAATGTTCACTAATGCTGGTAAAATTACGAATGTCGGAAAATAAAACCGTCATATCCATGGTTTTACCATCCATAGTCACAAGATCACTTGCGGTTAGGAGTTGCTGAACATAGTTTTCTGGAACGTACTGGCCAAACAAATCTTTGATTTTAGATTTTTGCCGCTTTTCCAAGGCGAAATCAAATGCATAGTTAGCGATGGTTTGCATACCTATCATGAGTAACAAATTGCCAACAGCAATGTAAATATTATATTTTGAATATAAAAATATCGAGCCCACTAAAATAACCAGAGCAAATAGAATTGCCAGGGAAATCATAATTGCAACTCTAAGAAAGGGAAACAACAAAGAAACTATAAAACCAAAGAGTAAGAAGAGCAGTGTGCCGTGAGTGGTAGTCCAATCATAAGAGGTTGTTATTTGTTGTCCTAAGATGGCAGCAACCATATTAGCCACCATTTCAACACCAGGAAATAACTTCGCTACTGGGGAGGCGTGCAAATCACCTAATAAAATTGCTGATGAACCAATGATGGCTATCGAGCCTTCCAATTCTTTGGTGTTCACATGTCCGTGCATGACATCGGACGCTGAATAATATGGCAGTGAAAATTGCGGACCCCAAAAGGGCATAAGTATCTGGCCATTAGCATTGGTTGGAACGAAGGTTCCTCCCACATCAAGGCCGTAAAGATGGAGCCCGCCCCAAGAACGTTTAAATTTAAAGTTCACGTAGTCTGCCAACTGGTAGCGCATGACCGTCATTAAAGGCAAACTTGGGTAGACTTGATCATTAATGCTGCCTAATAACAAACCATGGCGTAGCACGCCATCAAAATCAGGCAGATTGGTAACAAAGCCTCCATGATTTGAAGCTTTAGTTAACAGTCCCAGGCTTGCATTGTACCCGTGGAATAATTGGACTTTATACTCTTTAGGATGAAGAATTTCGCCATTTTCAGTCTTTAGTGCTTGAGGTAGAACGCCAATTTTTACACTGCTTAACTCATGAAATAGAAAACCGAGGGCAACATCATATTCACTAATTGCATTCGCTAGTGCTTGATCGTTATCGACAATGGGAGCAACTTTATCTAAAAGCGAATTCAGCTGTGTAAATTCGGTGGTGGTTATGGTCGATGTTTTTTCAGAAATTCGCGACTTTAATCCATTCGCATAATTAATTTCTGGATCCGACATAATGATATCAATGCCAATTACTACCACTCCATCTTCTTTAAGCTTTAAGATAAGATTGGCAAGTTTATTTCTTGGCCAAGGCCACCTGCCTTCCTTCGAAAGTGATGCATCGTCAATGTCAATAATAATTACGCGAGCAAGTTCGTTATAATCGATTGGATTCCATACCACCATGGTATCGTAAATATATGCATCCAGATTATTGACCAGTTTACTGACAATAGGTTCATTGTAGATATTTGCAAAAAAAAACAGAAAAGCAAAAATAATCCCAACAATTATCTGGATTAGCTTAGTTCGTATCTTTGTAAGTGCCCATGATAAATTCATGTAAGTCTAAATTAGATAGCGGAAACTCAGTAAAGTTTGATATGAAATATAAGTATTTACAGAATTATAATATTGCTCCTCCAAACGAATTGACAATTTTTTAATGTGGGTCGTAAAGCCCCCTCCAAGTCTGAAGCCGCCTTTATTTAAATTTAATTGAGGCGATATGCCATTAACAGAACTGGCGAGAATGGGTCTACTGTTTGAAAAGCTAAGCACCTGCACTAAACCTGCATTTACAAAAGGTGTAATTACGTTGTTCGTAGGAGCAAGATTGGTAGCAATTTCAACATTCTCCATGGAGTACCACACCTTGGTGGTTAAAGGTAAAACGGCTGAAATGAAATCGGGCGCTTGAAATTGTAAGTTATAGCCATCGGAGCTGGAATTACTATAGAGTAATCTAACATTTGAGGTAAAGATGATGTTTTTCCAAGGTCGTGAATAAATTCCACTTAGACTACCAAACCAGTTGGTGCTATGAGAATTAGCAAAAGCAAATTGCTGGTCCTCTGTGTTTGGATTGATTGCTGAATGATTCGTTATTCTATTTCGACCATAACCACCAGCCACATCAACGAAGGTATAATTGTAAACATTCTTTAATACATGACCAAAAAGCGTATTATTTTTTATAGTTTGGTTGGCGCCGCCAAGATTCCCAGGGTCTAAAAACACGGTAGACTTAACTTTGGTTTCTCCTGTTAATATGGCCAATCCTGCCGTGATTGTTTTTGACAATGCAACATTACCTGCACCTAGAGATAATTGTTTAGAGAACCCCTTAAAGTGATTAAAGTTCACGCCTTCCCGAGAATTAAAATTAAAATCGGTATAACTTGCTAAAAAATTTAAATCAAGATGGCTAAACATTCCACTGGGTGTTGTTTCTCCTACGTCACCTGTCTCACCTGCAAACGATGAACCCACCTGAACTAATAGCAGAGCCGCTAATAATGGTGTTTTGTACCCCATAAAGATATCCCTTCAGCACGGAAATAATTATCTTACTTGGAAACCATACAAAGAAACAATGGTCTAGTTTAATGAATACATTATTCGACAGAGTGAAAAAATTATTTGTGCAAATGGATATCCCAAGAGTAATGAATTACTATGATGAAAATACTTATTTCTTGAGATTACTTGTGAAGAAAATAATAGCAGTTTGTTGTTTATTCATAAATTCTTTGGGTTACTCTGAATCAGCAGGGATTGTATTATTCACAGTCAAACAAGTAACTGCACAGCGCAATGGTGCTGAAGTTAAATTAGCTCGGGGGGCTCAGTTCTACGCAGGGGACGCCATAATAACTGCTGCTGATGCTACTGCAAAAATTCGGTTTACAAATGGTACTCTTGTAACCATAGGCTCCGACTCTAATTATAAAATACTTGCTTACGCTCCTAATCAATCTGAAGTTCTTAAAGCCAACCTTAGTAAGGGTAAGATTGAATCACAAAGTGTTGGTACGCAAAAGCGAGAGTCGCTTAAAACGCCAATTGTGGCGATAGCCATAGCGGGCACTCATTTCAAAGTTTTCGTAGCCGATCTTAAAAAGACCAATGTGGAATTAGAGTCGGGACACGTAAAAGTGGGTGAAACGAATTTAAGTCCAGGTGAAAGTGTTGTGGCAACACCTGAAAGCATAAGACCCCAGGCCTTTCCCGAGATTGGTAATATACCTATGACTGTAGAACTTAGAGAAGCAGGTGGGTACAACGATTCAAATACCCCAAGCTCAACTGTAGGTGATACCAAAGCAACTGCTAATACGTCCAGCGATGCCATGTTTCTGCTCACCACCACCGTAGTAGGAGAAGAAGTCACTAATAGCGTTTCTGCTGTAGCCACCGTTACGCCCCAGATGACGTTTTCAATAACCTGCCCATAGGCGTGTACTTATGGGCGCTTGCTGACTCCGTTAAGGCGTGAAGCTAGACACACAAAGGACTGATTCAAGGTTATCCTTAAATTTCTCAACAAGAACACCTTGATTTGATTTCAGCAGAAGATAAGCATATAAACCCCAACTTTGCTCGCCAGGAACCTCTGAGGACGTCCAGTAATTACCCACTGGGAATGGTGCTAACAATGCTCTATTAGCATATAAGCAATCAATCTGGACGTTAGCCGGCATGAACCAATTGCTGTAACATGTCCCTGTTGTGCAGGGTGAATTTCCTGCCGAATCTACTTCGTAGTTATTGCACAATTGCGCTCCATAAGGTTTTCCGAAATTATTCCCTAACACATTTACAATTTTTGTGGTATTAGCTTGCCCATCCGTAGCACTATTTCCAAATGTTCTAATATCAGGTGTCCCCCATTCAATACTGGTCGAATTATCGGAGGATGCCATGATTAAATTTTGTAGGCCGCCCCCCAAACAAGCAATGATTCCACCGGAATAGGAGTCGCCAACACCTAGAACTTGCATGGTTATCGAGGAACTTGCGGTATTGCTGCCTTTTATGGTCACGGAT
>CAMAYX010000145.1 GCA_945862405.1 Legionella genomosp. 1 | reverse complement strand
TTGCCACAGGACACCTGATACGGTCTAATTCTATGACATAAGTGCAAAAAATTAACGAATCAAAAAATAGGCTACGGCATATCCTGATAAAAAATAGAAAGATGGGAAAATCAAAATTTTATCCGTTACAAACTAGCAACGAGGTGATCATGTAAACCCATGTTAGTAAAAAGGTATACCTCTTTTATCCCTTTAGCTTTGAGTTCATTTATAAGAGCTAGATTGACCTGTTTGGTCCCATATAATAGCGTGTCATCAACATCTAAAAATACAAAATGCTTTGTCATGATTAATTGCCTCTAATTATTTAGATAATCACTTTGCATTTTGAACAAACAATCTTAAGAGTTTCTTTTAAACGCTATTACAATTTTGTATACCCTATACATTAATTGCATAAAATGTGGGTTCTTCTTGATATTTTTTTCTGTATCTTTCGGCCAACTCTGCAGCAGCTCCCTTATACTCAGAAACTGGAATACCGCCAGTTATGATATAAGTTCCTTCAGCAGCAATACCTGCCTCACTAAGGAATGGGGGAACCGTAAGGTTATCACCCGACAATAGAATGTATGGATTACTTTTGGAGGCATTGCGTAAATCTTGCCACAGTTCCCCGGCTCTGTTAGATGCATTAATGCCAACAAACACCAGCTCAGGATGACTATCATTAATTTTTTTAGCTATAGTTTTAAAATTAGCACTTTTTAAAATGAGGATACAATTTTGATCGTCTCTAAATTTTCTGCGGCAGCTAGCCGGGTAACTGGCAAAGTAAATAAGATTAGGGCTTCTAGAAGCAGGAACCCGGCGTGCGATTTCAACTTTAGAAGAGACATTAAACTCACCATAATATTTCTATTACCAAACCGGCATGTCCATCCCTCCAGTCAAGCGGAAGAATCTTTTCTTTGAAAAGGCACTATAAAATCGCTTTACAATTATTAAATATGGGGATAATCTTGATTGTAGTTACATTAATCAAGTTGAGAGAGACATGACCCACGGCGGTAAACGAATCGGTGCAGGACGTATTAAAGGTAGCACCAAATATGGTGAATGTACACGTCCCATACGTATCCCCCAATCACGTGTTGATGAAGTTAAAGCCTATCTTACTCTAGGCCCTCAGAGCCGGCTGTTGCCTTTGTTTTCATGCACCGTTCGGGCCGGATTACCCACCACTGCTGATGATAATATTGAAGATTATGTCGATCTCAATTGTTTCCTAAGCAAAGATTCTGGTACCACATTTCTTGTCCGAGCCTCAGGCGACTCCATGATTAATACTCCAATTTTTGACGGAGATATGTTGGTTGTGGAGCGAGAGGATTCCCCTAGCTCCGGCAAAATTGTCATCGCGGCCCTGGGGGATGAATTAACCGTTAAAAGGCTTCATGTAGAAGAGAAAAAAGTGATTTTGCTGGCTGAAAATCCAAGCTATCAGCCGATTGTCATTAATGAGGAACATCATTTTAAAATTTTAGGAGTAGTCACCCATGTTATTCATCAAACCCGATAAGCTTAAAATGGAGAATGAAATGCATTTTTATATAAATCAATGGCAAAAGATAAAACCAAAAGAACTTTCTCTTAAGGAAAAAACCAAGGAGATTATTATATTGGACCGCACCGCTAAGTAACTAAATACCATGTGTTATAAGGATGAGCTTATGAGTGGAAAAGAGATGATGAACCGAGCGATAGCTTATTTATCGCAAGGAGGTTATAGTGAACGTACCTTACGCACACGGCTTGAAGAAGAATTTGCGGGGGAACTCAACTTAAGATGTCTTGTCATAGAGACGCTCACGCGCCTGCATCAATTAGATTTAATCAATGATATGCGTATTGCACGACAAATTGCCCAGAGGTTTTGTCATAAAGGAGATATTGCAATCATTCACCAATTAAAGGAATCAGGTATGGATGAGGCCACGATTCAATCCGCTCTTGAATTTATTGGCGGGGAATACCAACGTGCTTTACATGAGGCCCAAAGAGAGCGGGTTACTTGGGAAGACATGGCGATACCAGAGCTACAGACCAAAATTATGCGGTTGTTAAGCAGTCGCTCTTTTTCATATCAAACGCTATGCCAGGTCATGGATACTTTATTTAATAAACAATTATTTGCCCATTCTTGTATTAATGACCTGAACTCAGAAAACGAAGAACAGTTTTATAAATGCTAACCCTTTCATTTGAGAGCTAGCAATATACTCGTCTTTGATAAGAAATTAATTCCATTATCAAAGGACTTGCCCTATCCTTCAGCCCGGAGAGACTCGAGCACCATTGGTTTACCAGCAGAGCACAACAAAAACCTTAAATCAAAATTCTTAAAGTTGCATTTTAAATACACCTTTAAAGCGGACAAGCTGGCAAACGAGCGCACGTTATTGACCCCATTAGAACCGGACTATATTGATATTGCAAAAAACAAAGAATCAAAGAATCTTTGAAAATAACCTGGGGATCCGTCATGAGATTAGAGCCCAATAACTTGCTGTGCTACAAAAAAACCGATATTGACAGTCATAGAAAGCTGAAGTTTTTCCTCGAAAAACACAGCACTAAAGAAGGGGCCTGGGGAAGTTTTTTTCTGCATGAAGGAGCTATTGATTTTGTATTTTTGAATGGTCAAGGAAACGAGCTGTCACGTTCTCGTGTTCATGAAGAATACCCCCATATAATGATTCCTCCTGCTGCGTGGCATAAAATTATTCCTGTGAGTAAATCATTTAAAGCAACCCTCGAGTTTTATTGCACACCCCACCGTTACTTCAATAAAAAATACAGTCTAAGTACGGTACATGGTGATTTGCTGTACGTATACCAGACTTATTTGCAACATTTGCCAAAAGCATCCATTCTTGATGTAGGTTGCGGTTCAGGTAGGAACTTATTGTATCTAGCCAAAATGGGGCATCGTGTAAAAGGACTTGATTTCAGCCAGTCGGCACTAGATACGATTCAGAATATTGCTCAAAATGAATTACTGCCTGAGGCATTTGTCCAATTGCATGATAAGCTAACGTATCTCATCAATGAAGTGGTTCTAATATGGGGGAAAGGTCATAAATATTATGAAAGAAAATAAAAAAATAATTAATCAATCTGAATACCAAAATTTCTTAGACTGTGCACTTGCTATTCAAGGTTCAGTTACGCCAAGAGTATGGAAAAAGGTTCTAATTGCATTTATTTATGCATGCCTCATTTCTTTATTAAGTATTATTATTCCCTCGCTATCTCTTCCTATAAGCCCGTTTGAATATGCGGGGGCAATTATGGCTTTAATTTTAGTTTTCCGTGTTAATGCGGGGTACGATCGTTGGTGGGAGGCGAGGAAACTTTGGGGTACTGTGGTTAATTGCAGTAGAAACTTAGCCATCATCGTAATAAATTACATTGATACCTCAAATCGTAACGAGACAGATAACATTTTAGACCTCATTTCCGCAATTCCTTACCTTATGAAAAATACCCTTAGAGGAGTTACTACAACGGATGAGGTAAAACATCTATTGGATAATGAGACCTATATCCAATTACAGCAATGGCAACATCAACCGAACTTTATCTCATCAAAGCTCGCTGAGCGGTTATCGCAGATGCAAAGAGAGAATAAGTTAAATCAGTTTTCTTTTTTGAAAGCGGAAGAAATCCGTGAAGCAATTCTCGATTGTCAAGGTGCGTGCGAGCGGATATTAAAAACACCCATGCCGTTTGTCATGGCCATCAAGTCGCGACGATTTATTCTATTATTTTTGCTTATACTACCCGTAGCCTTAGTTGATTACTCTGTATATATTAGTCCGATGATTATGGCGTTAGTAGCCTACGCTCTTTTTTCAATAGATCAAATTGGAGTTGAACTACAAAACCCATTCTCTGTTATCAACTTAAGCCATTTACCTCTGAATGAAATTTGTAAAACCATTGAAAACAATATAATAGAAATTAAAAGAAATACTAATTTGAAACCATTGGATTAGCGTATTGAATAAAATTTAGATTTTTAAAATATTCCCTATTTCTTTAGTTTATTATTGAGAATTCACAATTCAAGGAGTTCATTAGCTTATTGTGGCGCATAATCCTTTCTCCAAATTTGGGTTAATCCTTCTTTATAAGTTGGGTATTGCAAAGCAACCTGCAACTCCTCTTTAATTTTTAAATTAGAAACTCGCCGGTTATTCGCATAAAATTCTCGCTCCATGGGGGATAAATGAGCTTCTAAACAAGGGATTAATGGAAGGGGTTCTCGATGAAGAAGTTTGGCCGCGTAGTGGTCAATCACATGAGATGGTGCTGGTTCATCATCAGAGACATTATAAATTGCTAAAGGATTGGGGAATTGAATTGAAGCAAGAAGCGTAGTAACAATGTCGTCTACATGAATGCGAGAAAATACCTGATTTTCCTTAAACACACTCTGCTTTTTACCGTGCATCAAGCGTTCAAGGGCATTTCTTCCAGGCCCATAGATGCCTGATAACCTAAAGAGGTGGAGTGGCAATTGATGTTTTTTGGCAAAGGAAAACCAAGCCTGCTCTGCTTTTAACCGCGCGATTCCAGTTGGTGTATGGGGAGTGCATTCACTTTCTTCACTGACCCAATTCCCTTCATGATTGCCATAAACCCCGGTGGATGAAAGATACCCAATCCATTTTAGATAGGGCGTTTGTTGTTTGATTAAGTCACCATACTTAATTAATACGATGTCACTCAAAGTGCTGGTAGGGGGAATGCAAATTAAGAGGTGCGTGGCTAAGCTTAAGTAGTTCTCTACATCTGTGGAATCAAACTCTATTAGCTTGATGTCTAAATTATTTTGTTCTTGTTTATCAGGCGTGCGAGAGGTTCCAATCACCTTAAATCCTTGTGCAACCAGTTTAGGTGCAAGTGTTTTAGCAGTGTAGCCAAAGCCAAAAATGAAACAACAAGGCCTCATGGGTTAATCCTTTTCTTTAATTGATTGTAATAGGCTAGGGCTTTTGAACGTGATTCGCTGTGATTAATGATAGGTCTAGGATAATTGATTGTACTATAAATTGATGCAGCATTCGTGGATTCCCAAGGGGCATGAATCGCAACGTTATTGAGGCAAGCAAGCTCTGGTACCCAGCGACGTATATAAATCCCATTTGGATCAAATTTTTGGCTTTGAAGCATGGGATTAAAAATACGAAAATAGGGAGCTGCATCAGCCCCACAACCAGCAACCCATTGCCAACTGGCGCTATTATTAGCTAAGTCAGCATCGACTAAAGTATCTAAAAACCAATCAGCACCTAATCGCCAATCAATGAATAAGCCTTTAGTGAGAAAGGAAGCAACTATCATTCTCACTCGATTATGCATGTATCCGGTAGCCCATAGTTCACGCATGCCTGCATCGACGATAGGATAACCCGTCATCCCTTTTTGCCAACTTTTTAATAATGATTCATCGTTATCCCAGGGAAAGGCATCAAGCTGATTTTTAAAGTTTTGAAAGGGAAGCGATGGAACATGGTAAAGTAAATAATAAGAAAATTCTCTCCAGCCAAGCTCTGATAAAAAATGCTCTGCTCCCGCTAAATCACAGTGCGGGTCGAGCTTGGCGTATTCAATCGCTCTTAAAATAGTCCAGGGACTCATTTCGCCAAAATGTAAGTGCGGGGATAGATGTGATGTGGCTTGTTTTTCGGGGATGTCGCGATTTGTTTTATAGCCATGAAGGTGGTGACTGATAAACTCACTTAAGAGTTGTTGTGCGCCTTGCTCTCCTGGTGTCCAAAAATTAGGAAATTGTGAAGCCCAATCGAGGCGGGGCAAAAGTCTCCACTCGTCAAGTTTATCTGTTCTTACATCCACGGAACTAAGTTTGAGGGATATCCGTTTTTGTGGTTGAGCAGTAAGCGCTTGTCGACAAGTCTTCCAATAAGGAGTAAAAACCTTAAAAAAGTCACCGCTTTTGTTACGTATGGTCCAGGGCTCATTCAATAAGCTTCCATTAAAACTAACGACATCGACTCCAGACTCTTGAAGAGTTGCTTTGATTTTTTTATCGCGCTCAATACGCTTCGGTTCATAGCAGCGATTCCAATAAATTGCGTCAATTCCTGCAGTCTTCACTAGATCTAAAATAAGGTCCAATGGATTTCCCTTGCGAAGATTAAGCACTAATCCAAGCTGCGTGGCAAGCGAATCATTCAGTGCCTGAAGACTGTGATGAAGCCACCAGGCTTGTGCTGCGCCAAGAACACTGTTTTCATCCAAAATATAGACCAGAATGACGTTGTCGTGATTCGTGCATGCTTCAAAAAATGCAGGATTATCAGTCAATCGTAAATCCTGTCTAAACCAAACTAATGCGGTACTCATGCCATCCTTATTTATTTTGTGTTGTACGCACTTATTCATGCCGATGAATCTAACTCAAAACGCCCCATTCCGGTCCCATTGAGCCAACAAGCGATTGCGATTTTAAAGGACCAGATTAAATTCCCTCAACTACGGGCCAAGAACTGCTTAGAGCGGCGGAGTGCATAACGGGGTCGGGCCTGCCCCTGTAATCGGGGCCCGCGCTTATGGTTGCAACCCAACGCCAATCTTGTGGCTCTAAAGATGCTGCCATTGTAACGGCCATAACTGTTTTTACAGCTAAATTAATGCTAA
>CAMAYX010000144.1 GCA_945862405.1 Legionella genomosp. 1 | reverse complement strand
CTTTTAAATGTCGATTCTGCAACGTGAACGCGGATTCTAAAATTTTCATCAAAATCGTTCACGTTCGCATAGAATCACCGTTCACAATCAATTAGAATCGGCGTTCATCTTCCCTTGGAATCACCGTTCACGTTGGCGTGGAATACGCATTACCGTCTTAAGATGGAAAATCATCAGTTGATTATGTGCATGAGTTCCTGCGTCAGCGACAGCATCCATTTGTGCGTTAATTGCTGCTTTAAGTCCTTCCTTTGCCTCAGGACATTCAGCAAATCTATCGCCTGGAAATAGCGGGGCATTCTAGCCCCGATAAAAAAAACTAATAAAATTATGGCTAGAACAATTTATTATTGCATAACATGCTCGACTGCAGCTCTGGTGTAGAAAGGTTTTAATACGTCTTCTATACGCATTCCTGCTGGGCCGGCAAAATATCGCACGATGCTCGATTCTAATTTAACAATTACTTCTGCCGCTGATTGTTGACCGATAACTTCGCGAAGTTCCGGCTGGGCTAGTTCTTCTGTTAACAATTCTTTTAACTTATTCCGCAATGCAGCTTTGGCTTGAAATCCCAAACAACGTACCAAATTTTGACTTGCTTGGTTATCCAGCCCTGTTATAGCCAATACAATCAACACCGCTATGAATGATTCATTCTGATGCGCCGCCAACATTTGTTTGTAAAGCGTTGCTTGCTCTACATTCTTGGTGGCTCCATTAAACATGCCGTAAATACCCTAAATTCCTTTATTGCGATTTTCTTCCGTTATAAAGGCTTGCAAACCATTTTTTGCCGTCTTAATTGCCACCTGCATTTTTATTTGATGTCTTAAATCAGCATCGGGTATTAGCATATCGCCTACGGAAAAATCATCACCAAAACGTTGCGGCTCCCCTGAACCCAGCGCTTTTTCAGTCAGTTCGTCCTGAGTTTCCTGGCTTAATTTCAAAAACTGATTGAACAAAGACGCGCTATTATGGAAATTACGCGGATTTAGATTTAATACTCTAACTTGGTGTGTCTGCACCCTGGCACTGGCAGAAACGGCTTCTGCCTCAAATTCGCGCTCAAGCTCTTCTAATTGCGCAGGGGTATAGGTATACCCCATAATTTCATCTCCTGGAACCACTTTTGTATTAAAAACTGTATTTCGGGCAATGACCGAATCAATGCTAGTACTAGAATAGCCATCAAACGCATCCTTGAACCCACTGACTTCGGTATGTGCCGCTAATTGCTCTACCGCACCGTTAGTTCGTTTAATAGCTAAGCCGGTGTCACCTATACCAAATCCAGCAAAATATAATTCAGCATCTTTTTCATAAGAAACGCCCAATGACATGGTAAATTCTGCGTAAGGAGCAAATTGCCTACGTAAGGTATAAATATTTCTAATTAAGGTTGTTGTGGTTAACTGGGGATTATTTTGCATCGCTAAATTTTGCGAGTAGTTTTCCATTAAAGGAGCAACATAGTCATCGATAAATTTAAATACAGCATTACGATCGCAACCATAAAATCCATCAACTACTATTTGAAACACCATCCCCTCTGAGGTACATCCCAACACAATTTTATCATCGGTGTCTTTGGCTTTTGCTATGTCTTGACCACGCTCATTTACATGAACAAACAGACTGGATGCGTAGACTTTACTATTCCCGCTATCTACAACACTTGGTGCTGAAACATAGGTTTCACCGAAAGGAACACCATTGCAAACTTGAGTAATTATTAAAGGCATTGGGGACTCCATCTAAAAATTTAGATACTCACCCATTATATATTATATTTGATCAAATATTGAAACTAATTTACTTAATAAATCCATAATGTTTAATTTGATATACTTAATATACAAATAAAGCGCATAATGGGGCTTGATCATGGGTGTAAGTGATAATCAATTGGGTGGTCTATACAGCGACGAGCGTGCACACCCTATACTAACTCCTTCAGCACAACGTAAATTTGAACATTATCAGTCTAGTTTGGCTGCATTGAGTTTACAAATTCGCCTCAATGATTCTGATGAAACAGGTGCTCCTACACCTTGGAAGACTTGGGAAAATGGTCTTCGCCAAATCTATAAAGAAATGATTTATGATGCTTTTACTGCACAAGGTATTGAAATCCCTAAGGGTATGGAAGTTTACTTTGCAAGTTCTTTGGCTAAAGCTCAGGCTACTGAATACAGTGATCTTGATGCTTTCGTATTGGTAAAAGACGAAGCCGATGTAGCAAAAATTAAACCTGTATTTCTTGCACTGAATAACTTATGCCAACGAATTTTTACTGAAAACTCGCAGCTTTTCCCTGATCCGATTGGGATAAATCCAAGCAAACTAATTGGCACGCCTCAAGAATTATTCGGTATGTTAAAAGACGGTTTAGTCCCCGACGTTGAAGCTACTACTCGTTCTATTTTAACATCAAAACCCGTATTTCCAGGTTATGAGTTGGGTGAAGACTTAAGAGCGATGATACATGCAGAGCCTTCATTCAAGAAATTCGTTTCAGCCGTTAAATTTTACAACATGGGCGTTCAAGATTTTGGACCACCTAGAGTAGGTGCGGATAAAGCCAGCGTAAAATGCCACATCATGCGTCCTATCGATTTCATTCTTATGGGTTTGCGCGAAGAATTTAATTTATACAGCGAAGATGGCTCACATCTTTCAGCTCCAGGTACTCTAAAGCTTTTGCGCAAGAAAAAACTATTACCAGAAGCAGAAATTGCGCGCATTGAAACGGTTTATAATCAAGCGATGGAAATTAGATTTAATTTACATGCTGAACATCATGCCGAGCATGACGACTTACCTATAGGTGAATTAAGGGAGTTATTGACAGAAGTTGCCAAAATCAGAGAGTTAGGCGCTAGTCGTATAGACAGAATTAAGAATTTAAATAAAGCCGCTGAATTATGGGACGAAGCATATCGTCTCTTAGAGAAAGGCCAAGTTAAGAATTATTTTACTGCAGCTTACGCTCTTAAAATTTTCCTTGTTGGTAATAATTTATCACCAGAAGATTTAAGACCTGTGCTCAAAGAGCGAGAAATTTCCCCTAAAGCGTTTTCTACGCTTGAAGGAATTTTTAAGGTGAGTTCGACTTATAGTATTAAAAGCTCTACATTTGGTGAATCTGTTCTCGAAACTGCCTCGGCCTCTTCGGTAGGAGTGCTTTCGGCGTTCTTCATGGACTGCAAATTGAAGCAGAATGAGCGCGCTAATCCTGATCCTAATATTAAAGTAAATAAAGCATCCATCCTGATCGCCATCCTGCAATTCATTAAAGAAATGGCTGACCCAGTTTCAAAAATATTGGCAAATACCACGAAAGCTCTTATGTCCTACAAGATAGCAGCTGTCCGCCAATTGGACCGTGAAGGCAAAGCCGATAGAGAATCTCTTGCTAAAATCATGAGCTCTAAAGGTGAAGATTTAGCACAATTTACCTCCTACAAATACGCCACCAAGGAAGGAAGTCGTGACCATCAATATAAAGCCAGCGTAGCTAATAATAATCAGGTTAAAGAGAAATACAAAACGCTGGAGGGTGATACTTTAAAGACAGAAATTTTGTTAGATTTTAGAGCTGCATTAGCCGAAGCAAAGGATAAAGATGGTTTGGCGCAAATTGTTAAAACCATAAAAAACAGTGCTGAATATAAAATCCTAGCAACAGGACAAGGATTTACAACTAGATTCTTTGGTCTGAATACAAGCTCGGTAAGTGCCTTTAATAAAATGGTCAACGAGATGGAAACTGATTTTGTGACGCAAGATAACGTCCATAAGATGAAGTAATCTTGAGGGTCAATTCTACTATTATTATGACCCAAATGAGCTGATTTTTTGCGCTCCGATGCTCACATACTATTGTGTATGCTGCGCTTCGGTGCTCAAAAATCAGCTCATCTTGGTACATACTAGCGAGTTGCCAACAAACCTAGTTAGGAAGTTAGCTGTTGTAAGGCAGAACCAATACCTTCGTGCCTACGTCCATAAAGTTTTCGCTAAGCCATTTGGCAGCTCCCGGAAGTACACGAACGCATCCATGACTACTATTCCAGGTGGGAACTTCATACGCTGCATGGATAGCATATCCATCATAAAAGTGCATACAGTAAGGCATTTTAGCGCCACCGGCTACGCCGCCGTCTTTAGCTAAAGGATATTCATTGGATTTACAATCTGGACCTTTCTTATTGAATACTTTAAACGTACCCGTTACCGTTCTGCAGGATTCGCTCTTATTATCAGGGCAAGTGTCCATTCCACCGGAGGCACTTCCAGTCATCACTTGATTTCCTTGAGCATCGTAGGCAGCCCAGGCATCTTTGTTTGGATCAAAAACGAATAATTTTTGTCCTCCAACGTTCCAAGTGGCCGGAAACACACCTTTTCCACGAGTATCATTTTGATATTGTGTGGTGTAGTGAGGGTTTCCTATATCGTCCGTGATTACGTCCATTTGCTGTTGCTGTTGCGGTCCTCCGCAAGCAGTTAAAAAAGCAGTGATCATCACCCCGGTTATTATTCTTTTTATCATGCTTATATCCTTACAAAACAATTTGAGCGGTAAATTAAATCATAAAATTATAGATTTTGATGCAGGATTAACCAAAATTTTTTAAGAAATGGAAAAATTTGATTTACTTTTGTGATTATTTTGTGCGTTTAATACAAAATAAAAACTGGGATCTGAAGCTGGCCTCCAGATCCCTAACTTCAATTTTAACGTTTGGCGCCATGTGTTGAATCGGACTCAGCCTCAGGATGCTGGTCGGAACGAGTAACTTTGCCGGATACATCTAATCGATCACCATCATGGAGGCTGTATTTATCTATTTCATCTTCTTTTTGCGCATGAGATTTATTGGGTTGTTTAAGAATCGCATACATATCCATAAAGCGCTTTTGTCTGCTTTTAGTTAATGCATAAAGTTGTTCTGTAATTTCAGTGCCTTCTCCTTGCACCTTGGATGTTAGTAAATGCTGTTTGATAAAGTTTTTCTCAGCAACACTATCGCGCGTATGCCAGACATAGTCAGGGCCTTTACATCCTGGCACCCAAGATTTAATTGGTATATGCCTGATGTCAGGATGAGCATCTCTAAATACTAGGAGGGCAGCGAACACCATATTAGCTCTTTCGGCGCTTTTACCACGAATGATAAGATCCCCATGCCCTTCACGGAAATTAGCTAACATCATTTGTGCTTGTTTAAAGGCTATTTCGGTCTTTTGCTCTTTACTTAAATTACCGGAATAATCCGTAACTTTACCAGTGTGATCCTGAACCAGCAATCCAACAGCTACACTTGTTGGATTGTCAGGGTCTCTATATACCTTACAAGCACGTACAACTTCATCACGTCCTATTAATGAACCTTGATAGTAAGCTGTATTCATTTTTAAACCGACAACCTCGGTTCCAGGCAGAAAACTTTCTGCTGGTGCTGGTAACCCTTCTCTGAATTTATTTGCAGCAACTCTACCTTCTGTAAATTCAAGAATACCTTCTTGTTCAACCAAAAGCATGGTAGTTCTTTTGCTTGGTTTTGGTACCATTGGCGTAGCATCGTGAGATGTCACTACCGAACTGGTGCGATCTCTTGTAGTAGTGCGAGGCTCATCAACCGTATTTGTACGTGGATCAGTTCTTTCTCGCAAGGGTTTGCGTTTACCGAGAACGCTAGGATCACTACCTTTCTTTTTAGTATGCGGCTGTGTTCTAGGAGGAGTATTCTCGTCCACAACTGGCTTACGAGGTGTATGCCGCTTTTTCGGTTTCTCAGGTTTATGAGTCCTCTCGCGCGCGAGGCGATCACGCTCACGTTGTTGCTCTAGTTCAAACTTTCGGCGCTCTTCGGCTAGTCGCGCACGTTCGCGCTCCAACTCACGTTGTTCCTGTTCTAGAGCACGTTGCCTTTCTTGCTCGCGTAACCTTTCTTGTTGCTCACGAAGCCTTTCTTGCTCACGTAATCTATCAACATCCTCAGGTATTTCAAGTCGTTTAGGCCCATGATCAACGACTGGTGCTTGTTGTTTTCGCAACTCAATAGCCGCTAACAATTGCTTAGCTTTCAGAACAATCTGAGCATGCGCCCCGTCCTCGAACAATAAATCAACGTGTCTAGCAGTTAAACCAGCTCTTTTTAAGCCATCATTCGTTGTCACTAAAACAACTTTCTTTAATTTCTCTTCATCTGCCGTACCCACTTCAGCTAATAATGCCTCGATGGCTTTGGCTTGCATTGCTAGTAGCTTCTGCTGTGCCTGATCTGCAATTGCGTGGAATGCATCATCCTTCCATAGTCTAGTTACATTACCATCATCTAAACCGATACCTTGTAAGTCCGTATTTGAGTTTGCATTCGCAATACGCATCAGTAAATCAGGAGCGTCTAAACGGGATACTTCTTGTTTTAATGCAACTATCGCCCCTGCTTCTAATTGCGCTGCTCGAACCTTGGCGGCTGCAACGACTTGAGGCCAAACTACTTCATCATTTAATGCTGTTAAAGCATCTAATTCCTCGTTATTATTTTCGTCGTTTAAACCAATACCATATAGGCCTGGTAAAGCTTCTGCTTTGGCAGCACTATGAACCAACTCGGGATCATCGCTTTTCTCAACTGCTCGTAATAGTGTTTCCTGAGCACTCTTCAGAGCCACTTTTTCTAATAAAGTTCTAAGCCGTTGAATTTCTAAGTCTTTTTCTCGGCCTTTAGCTCTTTCTATTTCGAGAGCTTGTTGAGTTTCTTGAAGCTGAAGCTTAAGTTGGGTATTTTCTACTCCCAAGGTTTCCACACGGCGTTGCAACCCGT
>CAMAYX010000143.1 GCA_945862405.1 Legionella genomosp. 1 | reverse complement strand
TTTTAGCATGTACAATGGTATCCGATTCACGAATGGTGCTATGCGCCAGCGGCAGCTCAATGATGCCAAACTGGGAACCTAAATCAATGGTTTTGCGTTGATTACGCACCAGCGAAACTGAAGGATGTATGTGTAAAGTTACATCATGGTTGATGTCAATTTGCGGCGTAACATCCAGGGTTATACCCGAGAAGAAAGGTGTTAAATCTACTTCCGGGAACGTATTTTGAGGTGTCAGGCCGTTAGTAACTGCGGTCGTGGTATTACTAGAACTGACGTTGGTTACGAAAAACTCATCCGTCCCCACCTTGATTGCCGATTTTTGATTGTTCATGGTGGCAACACGAGGGCTGGATAATACTTGTACGTTACCTTGTTCTTCCAAGGCTTGAATTGTGGTGGTAAAGTTCTCCGCCCATTTAATATCTATTTTAAATGCATCGGGGAAATCATCTGGGGAAATGTCCGTGCCGGGGAAAGAGCGTATGGCATTTAGATTTGCGCCTAAAATCTTCCAATCAATTCCCATTTGAAATTGGTTATTAAGCGTTACTTCCAGAATTTTTGCTTCCAGAATAACTTGGCGATCCATACTGTTTTGTACCGTATCCAAAAATATTTCGACTTGTTTTAATTCCTTAGGCAAAGCACGTACCACCACAACACCGGCAAGAGGATGCACTGTTACACTCCTCCCACCTTCAGTACCCACCATGTTGGTTAAAGATGATGACAATCTAGCCCAGAAGTTTACATCACTCGTTGTTTGCACATCACCGATGTTACTCGATATATTCGTCGCACCTCCAGTGGTTGCCGTAGATGTTCCTGCAGCACCGGTTGAGCTTCGCCCAGAAGCAACTTGAGTAACCTCGCCTGAGCTTAGATGCATATTTGAATTACCAACCCTACGTAACTCGAGGTAGTTCAGCGAATATATTTTAGTTTTCAGGGTATTCGGTAATATTTCATACCCACCGGGTATAGGTGCGTAGGCGTATCCATAAACATCTTCCAGGGTCTGCAACACTTGTTCAACCGTGACTTGTTTCAAACTTATGGTGATACTTCCCTGAATTTCAGGGCTTACGGCCACGCTGTAGGGCGTATCTTTAAAAAGTCCGGGATAAAATTGTTGTGCAGAAACATTTTTCACGGCTATATCAAAACGCCGATTTTGATAATTTCTGCGCGGGGAACGGACTTTCAGATCTGGAACTAAGGCTTTGGAGATTTGACTAGGACTGCGTGAATTATCTAAAATTCTTCCCAGCGCTTTGTTGGAGTCCTCCCCTTGATGGAGGGCAACGCTCATATCATCAATTGCAGTTCCCTGCGTAGGCTGGTTTGTGGTACACGCCCCTAAACAAAGTACTAGAAACCATAGAATTTTCTTCATGAATTATTCCTGCATCGCGTCGAACAAGTATACCGTTATCTTTTGTCCGGACTCCATTAAATCTACTGAATTTTTGTGTATGGCAATTATTTCCGCATTATTAACCATATCCCCTTTCGAAACAAACTTATCATTTATGAGCGCAATTCGGCGGCTGCCATCTACCAAAATAGACTTCACTACATAATTGGGTTTGTCTGCAGCTTGTTTGCTAGGTGAGGCAGTGATAGAAAACGCTGGGGCCGTGGGATCGCGGCTTAGAGGAATATCTGCGTATAACGACGCATAGAAGAAACATCCGATCACTACACAGCAGAATTTCACTCCCGTTAAGTTCATGGCGTTGTACTCGCGGCTGGTGGGCTTACCTGAGGAGTACCCGTGTCTATGGCCGGTGGGACTTGGCTGGAGGGTTTTAAAGTATAAAACTGAATGTCCACATCCGCGGCAGGATATGACTTCACTTTATAATCAATTTTATCCCAGTATAGCACCCATTTTAATTGCTCCAAGCGATGCAAGTAATTCATGATGGAAAAATAATCGCCTTTTAATTTTAAAAGATATTGCACCCGCTCAACAGGAGCACTCGATTCTGGATTTATAACAGCTGGAGCTGCAGGACCTGGTGCCGCCGCACTTTTCGGTGTACCAGCCGCAGACCCTTGCGCTGAATCGTAGTCTATTGTGGCAAAATTCTCTATGGAGACGGATCCCGTTTTTTCTAACATGGAATACAACAACTTAGCCAATTCTTGCTCACCAATGTAGCGGTGTGAATAGCGTGCCTGTTGCGCATTAAAGTCTTTAAGTTCAGATTTCAACTGTTGGAATCGTTCCAGTAGTTTTATAACGGTGGTATCGGTAGAGAGCGTTTGTACCAGTTCTTGGCGTTTTTTTAACGTTGCAGCCTGATCTTCTTGTTGCCGTGCCAAGGTTTCCATCTGCAAGATCCAGCGTTGTTGTGGTGTATAAATTAGAAAAGACCACAGCAAAAAAACCATGAGCAAAGACATGAGTAGCAAAATAATGCGTTCTCGTGTACTTAAATGATCAATTTTTATGCGCAGCTTAATTAGACTTTCTTTCACTCGAGCTCTCTTGTTTCACCGTACTATCCGTAGTTTCTTCACTATTTGCTTCAGTTTCTTTTTCGCCTTCCTTATCACTGCTTAGGTTGTCATTAGCAATTTCAAATTGAATATAATCTTTATCTTTTACTTTTTTGACATAAAACAAATCAAAAACAACTCCGGAAAACGCTGCAGACTTTTGTAAATTATCTAAAAATACTGAAACGAAGATTGGCCGCAGACTGTATCCCTTAAAGGACATGTCTTCGGTATCTTGATCAATATCAAATTGCGTTATCCATAGACCTTCTGGTGCAGTTTGTGCGAGCGTTTGCATGAATTTAGAAAAAGGGCGTCTGGACGTTGCATGCGATAATTTTGCAAAACTGGCTTGTCTTTCACGCAAGGATTTTTCAAACTCGGTCACCATGGTCAGTAACGGTTTATCGGTCGCCAACAGAGGATATTTTTTTACGAGCTCTGCGTATTCCGCAGAAGCTTGTGCCATAGTCTCTTGCGCGCGGCCGTAAGCTACTTTAGCTAAAATTTGATTTATGCCTAAATAAATTGAAATTATCATGCACAAAACCAATAGGGCTAAATTAGCCAGTGCAATATGCGTCGCTGGCAAAATGTTTGATTTGCGCGGTAGAGCTTTAAGTAAGTTAACTTGCTGAATCATAATCCTCCCGCATTTCAGCATCAGGGTTCAAACCAAGCGCCTTACTAATGCATAAAAAATATTTCTGCTGCTCTTGCAATGTTTGACTCGGCTCAATGCCAACAAAAGCACTTAAATCCATAAGAACCACATCTTTTGCCAGTTCTTGCTGCAAAAATTTCAAAAGATTCTCGGCGGTATAAAAACTGGGCGTAAATACAATTCTTTGTGGTTCTGGTAATTTCAGCTCACTTAAGCAGTAATCCATGCTGCGCTGGATTTCCAGTAAGAAAGCTTGATGACCTTCCGGTGTGCCCGCGGTATCTTGGGTTAAATTTAACTCACGGGTCAAATATAAGCTGTTTTGGTGGAATACATTTAACTGACATGTTTCCTCTTCAAGACCAATGGCTATGGTTGGGGCAACGCTTTGACTGGGAAGAAAACTGATTGAATTTCGCAAGGCCAACTCGGCAATATCAACGGAATCTACACGAAGATAAGCGGACTCCAACAGTTGCACCCTTGTTTTTAAACCGCTCAGCGGACTCACCGCTACGAACGCTTTTTTTCTTTGCCCGGCGACCCCATGCGGAGGCACCATGAACATGTCCATAGCAATATCATTCAAGGGATAGTCGACCAGACCTTTCAAACGCCAACGTAAGGCTTTCGCCATTTCTTCATTGGGTACGAACTCTAAGGTATCCAACAATACCAATTGGTATTGCCCGGGAAGAAGGACGAGACTGCAGGTTTGACCTGCTAAATGCAACTTTTCTACATCATGAGCAAACGACTGCACAATGGCCTCAGACTTTTCAGCAAAATCGCGCTTTTCAGCATGTAGAAGCTTAGTACCTTCCAGTACAGCAAAGCTGTATCCTTTGTCACTGAGACAGCACGCCATCTTTTTTTTAGGTTGATGACTTGATTTGTCCCAAAACATGACCATCCTGGTGAGTTCGTATGGTTTTAAATTATCATAGATTATTTAAGTATGCTAATTTCGTGTAATCAGATTGAATAGACTAGACCCAGCAGCTGCTGAGGCTATGGTTAGAACGTCTTGATTACCAGGGACTTGTTGGTCAAAGGACCAAGTATTGCTACCACTGTCCCAAACATAATATTCGGAATTTTGCCCGCCAGCTCTACAACTGGTCGAGCTGCTGCACGCCATACCATCAATATGATCGCCCCCTATGTCACTACTCGCCGACCAATTAGACCCATTCCATTTATAAAATTTTCCTGCAGCCCCTCCAGCTTGGCAATTATTAGCACTTGGACAAGCCATAGTAATAACGCGATTTGAGCCTATAGTGGTATCTGCAACCCAAAACCCGCCCCCTGTCCATTTATAAAATCTACCCGAATCTCCTGCCGCAAGGCAGGTGGTAGAGCTTGGACATGCTATCGCTCTCAGGTTGGTACTCCCCACATCTGTATGTAAACTCCAGGAACCTCCTGTCCAACTATAAATAACCCCGCCATCAGCAACAGCAAAGCAACGGGTAAACGATGCACATGCCATATCGCGGAACGTACCCGAAAAAACGCTGACTAATACCCAGGCACCACCATTGGTTGAGGAATAGAATCTTCCCCCCGCCCCTGCAGCCCAACACAAATTCGTAGAAGGGCACGCCATACCGTAAATGTTGCTGGTTCCTACACGATTCATGGTGCTCCAGCTACCCCCAGACCATGAATAGAACCATCCTTGGTCACCAGCGGCATAACATTTTGTTGTCGAAGGACAGCTCATGGCTTCTACATCACCCGCAGTACCTACCTGTCCTAGTGAAGACCAGTTAGTAGTGTATTGGAAAAAAAAATGATTGGCCCCAGCAGAAAAATATCCACCGTTTTGCAAAATTACTGCTTGTTGTAAGGTCGTTTGCCCTGTAGGCGCCGTTTGATTGGGCACATACCCTACCCCCGTAATTACATATTCATTTTGCGAAACACCCGCCCCCGTGGAAGCTGCGGCGGCGGTCGTCCCACCCTGCCCGCGGCGTACGTTTGACAAGGTATTGCCGCTTTTTGCATTGTAATAAATCGTTTCACTGCCTATGGTAATTGCACCCAACGGAGCAAAACTGGAAGCATCGGTAAGCGTAATGGAAGTACTTGCCGCCGTAATGTTGCCAGAAAGCGTAGTTGATGGGGAATACGTAGCACAGGTGTAGGTATAAACTCCGGTAGTAAGCGTAACCGAGGTCACTGAAATATTGCAGGTGGAGGTTGATTTGAGATTATACAGCCCTACTTCAACGCCAGCATTTGCCAAATTATACGACCTATTACCAGCTTGCGTATGCACGCTGCTTTCGCTGCCGCTCATAAACAAACGCACCACTGCGGCCATTAAGATTCCAAATATAATGATCATCGCCACTGCGGCGATGGAGAGAAACCCAGATTGCCGCTTCATGATGCGTTCCTTGGATAAACGCTGTTAATTAAAGAAATCGGGCCCACTGTGCCAGTTAAGGTCATTTGAATAATCACCAAGCGTACTGAAGCTGGTGTCGTCGTTGAGGCAAGTGCCGTAGTATAATAGGTGAAGTTTAAGGCGGTTAGTTGATCCGTCACCGTGCGCGCGGTTCCTCCATTCACCTGCCGCGTTAGCGTATTTGCACTATAAGCGTATACAATTGTTTCCCCACTCGTATTCGTAAACGTCATACCTTGTGTACCTACGGACGTGAATGACACAGCATTGTTCAAATCAATGGTTAACTGGCTTAATGCCGCTGAACCTTTATTTGCGATAGGTGTAGCCGCCTCTGCAGTTGTATAACTCTTAACCCCCTGGAAAATGACAAAACCACCAACGCTAGCAATGATGGAGGTAATCACGATTACCATGATCAACTCGATGATTGAAAACCCACGGCTAGTTATCATAATTACTTACCACCGTTTCCATTGTAGAAGCCCCTAAACCAGTACCAGTCAAAGACACTCTAACCGTCGTTGAACTGCCAGCAACGGTAAACGTCGTCGCATTTATGGTGAAACCATTGCTTGTTGCATAAGAATTAATTACGGAGCAGGCTGCCAAAGTATTAGTGGAACAAGGGTCACTTAATCCGCTTACTCCATTTACCGCTCGATACAACATAATGACTTGCATGCGCGCATTTGCCAAATAAGCTGCTTTGACGACCTGGTTAGGATCATTTGAGCTTTGCAACACTTGAAAAATCCCACGTAATGCCCCTACCGTAATTATCCCAACCACAACGATGAAGATAATAAGCTCAATCAATGCCACACCATGTTGTAGTCGCGTTTTCATTGGATGAATCCTGTTTCGGCGGATAATGAGAGCGTCTTTGTCCCTGCACTACTGGTTACGCTAATCGTGGCAGCCGAATTAGGCTTCCCTTTCGAGTCAAACGTAATAGCACTAGGGGAAGAAGACAGCGTCATACCTGCGCCAGGGGGTACGGTGGAAGTTGCTGCAACAATTTTGGGTGCAGGGGAAATTGTATACCCGGATGAGCTGATGGTAATGGTATAGGAGGTATTCATGTTCCTCGCCAAATTTTGCGTCAACCGAATATCCCGCTTTAGTTGCTCAGTAAAGGTACTATTATAATAAGTGTTGGAACTGGGAAGAAGAATGCGTACAGAGGCCGCAAGGATGGCAATGATAACAATGCACATTATCATTTCTAACATTGTAAACCCGCGCACCTTGCCCACCTTTAGC
>CAMAYX010000142.1 GCA_945862405.1 Legionella genomosp. 1 | reverse complement strand
TTCTGAACACAGATTTAATAGACGCAAGTAGTTACTCACCGCAGCACGTGATTTACTGAGCAACTCTGCCACTTGCTGATGGGTCAACGCAAACTCTGTAGTTAATCTATGCATGGCCCGAGCTTGTTCCATAGCATTTAAATCTTCGCGTTGCAGATTTTCAACCAGTGCTATGGCCATGGCTGTTTCATCATCAACTTGGCGCAAAATAACAGGAACCTCTTCCATGCCGGCCAGTTGACAAGCCCGCCAACGACGCTCGCCTGCTATAATTTCGTAGCGGTTCTCTTCAAGTTCACGAACAACAATTGGTTGTAATAAGCCTTGTTTCTTTATGGATTCGGCTAACTCTCCCAATGCCGTCTCGTCCATTTCAGTTCGCGGTTGGTATTTACCAGGATGCAATTTTTCGACTGCGATTCTTTGCAGCTCCGCTGTTTCTTTCGGTACAACCACCGCATCATTTTTTCCTAACAATACCGATAAATTGCGTCCTAATCCGCCGCGCTTTACAGTCATAAACTACCTCAAAGTTATAATCATTTAAGGCTTATTCAGCCGACGCCATGGTTTTTCCGATAACTTCATTGGCTAATACCATATAAGCCGCCGCCCCCTGAGAGGTTTTATCATAGTGTAATGCCGGCAGGCCATGGCTAGGAGCTTCAGCCAAACGTACATTCCTCGGGACTACCGTCCGATAGACTTTTTCGCCAAAATGATTTAGCAATTGTTTGGACACTTCCGAACATAACCGATTCCTAGCATCATACATCGTGCGTAAAATACCTTCGATATCTAATCTGGGATTAACGGAGTTCTTAATTTGCTCAATTGTTGTGAGTAAAGCGGCCAATCCTTCCAAAGCATAATATTCACATTGCATAGGAATGAGGACCGAATCCGCAGCAACAAGCGCATTTATGGTTAAGGTATTTAACGCAGGAGGGCAATCTATCAAGATGTAGTCATAAGCGGCATGCACAGGCTGCAGTGCCTTATATAAAAAAGTTTCCCGATGGTTGCGTTCCATCAAACTAACTTCTGCTACGGTTAAATCACCATTGGCAGGAATTAAGTCGAAGCCAAACGTTGTTGATAATGAAGCTTGCTCCGCAAGGCAATCATGCAATAACACATCATTGCTTGTATGCACTAAGGCATTTTTATCAACACCGCATCCCATGGTTGCATTCCCTTGAGGATCCAGGTCAATTAATAATATATGTTTACGACTTGCTGCTAATGAAGCCGATAAATTTATGGAGGTGGTTGTTTTGCCTACGCCGCCTTTTTGATTTGCTATGGCTATTACTTTCGCCATGGTTTTTCCTTAAGAGTTCTTACGGGGAAATTATGACACAACAACGCTCGCCTTCAACGCCAGGAACTTTATAAGTTTCAACCTTAGAAGGTTGTGATATTTCTTCAAGTTCTTCGCTTGGCGGACGACCTTTCATAGCAAGCCATATACCATGGGGTGCTACTAAGTGCTTTGTCCATTCTAACATTTGTTGCAAGTTACTGAATGCTCGACTGACAACTGTATCAAAACCTTGGTCAGGACGATAGATTTCGGCTCGACTTTGTACAATTTCTACATTATCTAACCTCAATACGCGTTTAGCCTCTTGTAAAAACCGGATTTTTTTGCCGTTACTGTCCAACAAGCTGACTTGGAGTTCTGGAGCGGCTATGGCCAAAGGAATTCCAGGTAACCCTGGCCCAGTGCCAACATCAACTATTCTAGGTCCTTTGACCCAAGGTAGAATAGCTAAACTATCAAGTATGTGCAGATTAGCCATGTCGCTTACATCGCGGATTGCGGTTAAATTGTATACATGGTTCCACTTATCCAAAAGTGTTAGATAGTTTGATAGTTTTTCTGCATCAACCGAAACACCTAAGTGTGCTATACCTTTTTCAAGTTGTTGACCTACATCCATCACGCAGGCTGCCGCTGCTTTTTCAAGTGCACTAAGAGCAATGACAATGCAGCTGGGGTAATCCCAGATATTCGTGCAGCTTGCGCAATAGAAACAGGCTTGATTTTGGAGAGTTTTTGAATAACTTCTGCAGACAATCCAGAAACTTTGCTGAAATCAAAGGTATCCGGAATGTGTGTATTTTCGTTTTTACGCAACCGTGCAATATCTTGTTGTTGACGATCGATATAACCTGCGTATTTACTTTGAATCTCAACTTGTTCTGCTACTTCGTCCGCTAATGCAGGCAATTGCAGATCAGCAACAGATTGTAAATGGTTGTAACGTATCTCTGGTCGTTTAAGCACATCGGCCGCGCGACAATCATGCTGCAGAGTGGCTTCCAATTTATCCTGCAACGCAGGATTATGACCAACTCGCACCCAGGTTTCATGTAATATTTGCTGGGCTTTTGTTATTGCATCACGCTTGTCACTATAAGCACACCAACGGTCGTCCCCAACCATGCCTAAGCTGCGCCCCTTTTCAGTAAGACGGAGATCAGCATTATCTTCACGAAGTAATAATCGGTATTCGGCACGTGACGTGAACATTCGGTAGGGCTCTTGAGTTCCGCAAGTGATTAGATCATCAATTAAAACTCCGATGTAGGCCTCATCCCGGCGAGGACTCCATAATGCCTGCTCTTTAACTAGCAAAGCAGCATTCATTCCTGCAATAAGACCCTGGGCAGCAGCTTCCTCATACCCAGTGGTGCCATTAATTTGTCCTGCGAAGAATAAATTGCTAAACGGTTTGGTCTGTAAATAAGGGGTTAATCCGCGCGGATCAAAATAATCATACTCTATGGCATACCCAGGGCGCGTGATGTGAGCATTTTCAAATCCCTTGATGGTACGCACAAATTTAACTTGTACCTCAAAAGGCAAGCTTGTAGAAATTCCATTAGGGTAAATTTCTTCTGTGGTTAATCCTTCCGGTTCAACAAAGATTTGATGCGATAATTTATCTGCAAAACGCACTATTTTGTCTTCAATGGATGGGCAATAGCGAGGACCTACACCCTCTATCACTCCTGCGTACATTGGAGATTGGTGTAAATTATCGCGGATGATTTCATGCGTTCTTTCCGTGGTATGCGTAATATGGCAAGCCACTTGTTGCGGGTGATCGCGCACCGTGCTTAAGTATGAAAATACGGGTGTAGGTCTATCACCAGGCTGAGCGTCCATTTGCGAATAATCCAAAGACCGTCCATCAATACGTGGTGGAGTTCCAGTCTTTAACCGCCCAACGGGTAATTCTAATTCTCGCAAGCGCTGGGCAAGAGCAATTGCAGGAGGATCTCCTGCACGACCGCCGCCATACTGATTCATTCCCACGTGTATTTTGCCGCCCAAAAAAGTACCCACGGTCAATACCACTGAGCGAGCTCGCAAAGTAAACCCCATTTGCGTTCGCACACCAATTACCTGATCCTGCTCCACTAAAAGGCCATCTACCGCTTGTTGAAAGATTGTTAGGTTCGGTTGGGTTTGTAAAAAATGTCGTATGGCTTGACGATAAAGAACTCGATCCGCTTGAGCGCGCGTCGCTCGCACCGCAGGACCTTTTGAAGCGTTTAAAATACGAAATTGGATTCCAGCTAAATCTGCGGCTTTGGCCATCACACCATCTAAAGCATCAATCTCTTTCACCAGATGGCCTTTGCCAATCCCGCCAATCGCCGGATTGCATGACATTTGTCCCAGCAAATCCATATTATGCGTAAGCAATAAGGTTTGTGCCCCCATACGCGCAGCAGCGCAAGCCGCCTCAGTTCCAGCATGGCCGCCGCCTACCACGATAACGTCATAGTATGTTTCAAGATTCATAATAGGCTTTTCGAACTACAAATCGTGTAATTATACACTTTTTTAGAGTGATCCCCAAGCTTGCCCCAAAAATTTGTTTTATTTTTAAACGAGAGCAGCGTGGTAGCCAAACTCCAAACTGTTCATTAATTGCAATTATTGAAAAACAGTAAATCTATTTATACTATAATTTAAAAAACACCTAGGAGAATAAGCATGCCCAAAGAGCAGTTGGCCAAGAAACTTGAAGAGATTTCTACTATTGCAGCTACTTTAAGAATTGACCCTCAGGATCAAAGTTTACCGGCAACGCTCAAAAGTGAAATGTCGCGCCTATATATAGAAACAATCAATGAGATAACCAAGCAAAGAAGGAAATTAGGTAATGCCAGTGAAGATGAAATTCAACAAAGTTTGGCGTATTTAGAACAAGTAAAAGCAAATTTGGCGAAAACCACTTTTCTAGTTGACAGTACACGTTTGACCATCCAACCAGAAGTCGCACAATCAGATTTTTTTGATAGATACTATACTGAGGTAAAACGCTTCGGAACGAATCTGTCTGATTTAATTCACGATAATCAATCAACTACCGATAAATTATCAACGTGCATGAAATCTGTGGTTGACTCATGTGTAGAGTGCGTAACTGGTGCATGGCGAGGCATGAGACAGGGCTATCTGGAGAATGAGGGCTTTATTAATACCGCACTAGGAATGGCCACAAAAGGAACTCAAGGCGCCTTCATGGGGGCAGCATCTGGCGCAGCTGATGCATTTATGAGCCACCAATCTCGAGCTGAAAAACAAATTAATGAACTGAAAAAAGCCCACGGAAACGAATTAGTGATGCTGTACAAGCAAATAGAAAATGAATCCTCTCCAAATTTCACCGCAAATAAAGCTCGTATTGAAGTTATCAAAGAAGAGCAACGTTATCTTGCAGAATTGGAAGGCCAACTTAAGGCAACATCGGATCCCAAAATTATTGGGGAAATTAGCAATTCTGTTCGCAATCTTGCTTTGGTAAGCTCAGGTTCAGCTCTGTTAAGTACGGCCCTTGAAACAATTCATGATTTCGGTTCAAAGCAAAAATTTGGCGGCAAAACTGGTCAGGAGGTATTGCAGGAAATTGGCAAGAATTCAGTAAGTGCCGTACAAAATTATAATGCCCTTATGGACGATCCCAGCCGATCAATGCCATCAAAACTATGGTCTCTTTGTAGCGCTTTTGCGAATGGGGTATGTGGTGGCATTAAGGGTATGGTGCAAGGAATGAAGGAAGGTTATGCACATGGAAATGGAGCCCTTGATACCTTAAAAGCCACCTATAAAGGAGCATTAATAAGCAGCATTGCAGGGTTTAATCGTGATTACACGTCTGCTATTGCAAAAGAACGCCAAGGCGCTCCAGTAGCAAAACCTGCGCAAGAAAATGAAGTAGAACTTACTCCATTAGGTTCCGCCCCTAGGTCTGATAAGCCGGAAAGAAGAGAGGAAAATGACGTCGACAGCCCTTCACGTGGGTTTGGGTATACTTCGTAGTGGTGGGAATACAGCAGAGGCATTCCCGCGAAAGCGCTGAGGAATGCCACAACCTACGATGTCAAGGGCGTGCAACATCCCAACAACAAGCCATCCTCATCATCCAAAGATGAATTTGAGCCTCTGTCCTTCTTAGAAGCTGGGGCAAATATCCCATGTTCTGTAGGCGCTTTGGAAGTTTTCAGCGATTCAAAGCTAGGATCAGTATAAAACTTCAGATAATTATCTTCATCAAGCTCAGGTAAATTGGCATCTCCGGGCTTAGAGCCTTCCAGCTTGAAATGAGTACCCACAGCTAAAGCAAACCCCGCAGCAACAACACCTAATCCCATTCCTAAGGGCAGAAATACAAATGACACGAACAGGAGCGGCGGGATTAAGGCATCCACCAAGACCCCGCGTAGTAACGACCATTTCTGCCAATCCAGCATACGCTGTTGATGTTCTGAATTGACCATAAGGCGTTTCATGTCTAAATACAGTTGTTTATTGACGAAATCGCTGCGTCCATGTTTATTGGCAATAAAATCTTCCAACATAGCATTGCATTCTTGCAAAGCGATCTGCTTGGCTTCTTTAGATTTGGACATGTCCAGCCAACCAACCACACCCGCAGAAATTAAATTAGCCGTAAAGCATAAGGCCGCACCTATGGCGCCGACTACTAAAGCCGTAGCAGGAACAACGGCCGTTGGTGGCAAGAATAAACAACACACTACTGCAAATGCGGCCAACAATCCTATTGAATAGAACAGGTCATTGAGGGTGTTATAGCGTTTATACTTATAATCGAACTCATATTGTTGTTTGGTTTTTAGCAACTCGTTAAGTTCTAATTCAAAAATTTTGCGAGCATCTTTATTCGTTTCATGTGCAATTTTTTCTTTAAGAGCAAAAATATCGTCTGCGAACTGCTTCATCATTTTATTATGTTCGGTATTCTCTTCATAAAATTTCCAAGCCGTTAAACATACGTCCATTAACAGCAAAAGCGCAGTTAAGACATTGCCGTAATATCCAGCCATGCCATTACCAACTAACCAATAAAAGCACGCTAAATTGCAAGTAGCCCAAATGGAGTCATTCAGTAATGAGAATTTTCGTTGATCCCACTGGGTTTTAAACCGCTCCCAAGTGCTAACTTCCATATAATATTCTTCATCGCTCATCCAAGGCCCTCTTATGGTGTGCTTTAACAACAAACCTAAATTGATGCCAAAACGAGTGTAGTAAAGCACCCAACTCATATAACCGGTAATAGACGATGGTGAGGAAACTACTTGTTGCGCTTGGTCTTTATTAAAAAAATCATCGGGCAATAAAGCGAGGACACTGGACAGCATTCCACCGGCCCAAACCCAATAGAGTCTTCGCACGTTAACATCGGTCATTTTTTGCTTGGAAACTACGGTTTTTCCTTTAGCAAAATCCGTCATTTGCTCGGTAAGGAAAGGTGCGACTGTAGTCAATCCCAAGTACTTTAAATGCTTTTCAGAATAATCAAGTTCTGCGAGCAAATCCGCTTCGAACCCTTG
>CAMAYX010000141.1 GCA_945862405.1 Legionella genomosp. 1 | reverse complement strand
ATTGCTAGAATGGTTTCAGAAAGAAGGAACTCATTATATTCTTTTTCAAATTCCTCTTGAAATGCTGAATCTAGCATTTCCCGTTCAAATGTTGATAAGTGTTGTTTAGTCATAATATTCACCTGATTTAACACGGGTTATATAAGAATCTCGCTTATTGAGAGCATTTTCTTTTTCTCGTATTGGTAATTTTTGCTGCTTCTTCCTAAATCCATTAGTTACAATAATTTTTTTGCCTTCATAGAAAAAACATAAAAAGCGATCGGGTTGGGGTTTAAAGGCATATACCTTATCTCCTTCAAACCGAAATTTTGTTTTATCATGGATTTCTCCAGCATCCCCCATGCGTTTAAATAACTTCAATAATTGAATACGTTCATGAGCGCTCAACTGATTATAATATTCCAATGCCTCACTGTGATCACATTCATCGAAATACCACTCGATTGTAAATGCATCACCTTTGTATGCAATAAATTCTATTAACTTACTCATAAGTGTATCACTTTACTTGTACGCCGTCAAAAAATGTACTAATCTTGTCAATCTAAAGATAAATAGCGATAAAAACTAGCACGTGAAATTTTTAGGGTTTTGCATATATCATCAATGCTCATCCCATGGTTTTTATGCATGCGTTTCGCAGTAAGCACCTTAGGGTTATTGGAGGAAATTTTTTTTCTTCCTCCATTTCGTCCCCTGGCTCTTGCAGCATCTAATCCAGCCTTGGTTCTTTCTTGAATTAATCGCCTTTCAAATTGAGCTAAAGAAGAAAAAATATTAAAAATCAACTCACCCGATGCTGTCGTTGTATCAATAGCTCCATCACATAGTGATCGAAAGCCAATTCCTTTTTTACCTAGCTCTTCAATGAAGGCGACTAAGTGAACCATTGAACGGCCTAAGCGATCTAATCGCCATACCAATAGCGTATCACCTGATTCCAGCTCAGCCACACATTTGTCTAATCCAGGTCGTTCTGTTCGTACACCAGAAATTTTATCGATAAATATTCTGTTTTTGGCGCAACCTGCAGATTCAAGTGCATTGAGTTGTAATTGAACATCCTGTTCGCTCGTGCTCACGCGAGCATATCCTACTAATTTTGACATCAATTTTCTCATTAATTGATAAGAAATTGGGAAAATAATATTTTGTTTCTTAAGATCGATAGATGATACACTTGCAGCCGTTTTTATTCTATCAAATTTTCCATCTTAACAAACGAACGTTTTATGAGACACTCATGCCTGTTGATTTTTTAACCGATGAGCAATATCAGTCCTACGCAACATATCCTGTGACGCTGGCTCAAGATCAACTTGATAAATATTTTTACCTTGACGACAAGGATAAAGAATTAATTGATGCTTGCCGACGCGATTACAACAAGCTTGGATATGCCTTACAATTATCCACTGTTAGATTTCTTGGAACTTTTTATCAAATCCGATTGATGTACCTAATGAGGTTGTCTGCTACCTTGCTAAACAATTAGCGGTTGAAGTGCCAGTAGATATTGCGCTTTACCTGGAACGAAAAGCAACCAGATTGGCACATTGTAGTGAAATTAGAACGCTATTTGATTATCAAGATCTCAGTGGCATCTGGGGATATCGCTTAACTCGTTGGTTATATTCTCAAGCCTGGTTTGGCAATGAGAGACCCAGTATTCTGTTTGAACGTTGTGTGTTATGGCTAATCAGCAGAAAAGTTCTTTTGCCAGGCATTAGTACTTTAACTGTTTTGATTGCAAAAGTTCGGGATCGTGTATCAAAACGGCTATGGCAACGGCTGACTTTACTAGTGAATACCAATATACCAATCAAAAGGAACAACTAGAAAATTTATTAGTGGTTCCAGATGGCAAACGTTACAGTAAGCTCGATGAATTAAAAAAGGGGCCAACCCATATTAGCAGTACTGGATTAGTGCGGGCTCTTCAGCGTTATCAATACATCCGTGATTTAGGCATAGGGAAAATAAACATCGGCAATATACCAAAAGCAAAAATTAATCACTTGGCCAGGTATGTCACTGTTTCATGGGCGCCATCGATTGCAAGGATGCCTGATGATAGGCGTATTGCTGTGTTATTTTCATTCGCCTATGTTTATGAAACCAAGGCACTGGATGATGCACTGGATTTGTTAGATATGTTACTGACTGAAATTAGTGCTGCGGCAAAACGATTAGGTCAGAAAAAACGTATTCGCAGTTTGGGTGATTTGGATAAGGCTGCATTAAAACTATCTGATTTCGGCGATTTATTTTTAAAGTATGAAGAGGAAAACAACTTACCAGGCGTAATTTACAAAGCGATTTCAAAGGATGCCATAATCAATGCAGTAGAGGTCATTCGACAAATTGCAAAACCAAACCATGACAAATATTACGATGAGTTGCTTGAGCAATACAAAACGGTACGCCGCTTTCTACCAACACTATTCAATACGGTCAAATTTCAAACTACTAAAGAAGGAAAACCAACACAAGCAGCAATAGAATTTTTAGCCACCTTGGAAGGTAAACGACAGCCTTCATTTCAAAACGCACCACTTGATATTGTCAATGCTGGTTGGCGAAATGTCGTTATCAATGCCAAAACCAAAGAAATCGACAGGCCAGGTTATACGTTATGTGCAATGGATCATTTGCAAGCTAATATGCGCAGTCGTGACATGCACGTTGTCCAAAGTGAGCGGTGGTGTGATCCGCGGGCTAAATTATTAAGTGGTGCTGCGTGGGAACAGCATAAGATCCCAGTATGCCGATCACTCAATTTATGTACCGATTTTGATGAGGCATTTGGTCAATTGTCTGCAAAACTGGAGAACACCTATCAGGATGTACTTAAAAGATTGCCGAAAAATGATGCGGTTGAGATTGTGAAAAATAAAAAGGGCAAAGATAGGATCAAATTATCCAGATTAGAAAAAATCGATGAACCTGAAAGCCTGAAAATATTGAAGAATAAAGTCGATAGCTTGATGCCACGAATTGATTTTCCAGAATTATTGGTCGAAACCAACAGAATGACTGCTTTTACTGAAGAATGTTCGCATATTAGTGATAATAATTCACGTGTATCAGGGATTGAAGTCTCATTATGTGCGGTCATTATGGCTGATTCATGCAATATTGGCCTTGAGCCATTGATTAATGAAGACAGCCCGCAATTAACACGCAATCGATTAAGTTGGGTACAGCAAAATTGCATTCGTGCTGAGACTATTGCCCGATCTAATGCTCGTCTTGTGGATACTCACTCTAAGCTGCCACTTGCAAAAAAGATGGGCACAGGCCATATTGCTTCTGCTGATGGCATTAGATTTACCTGCGCTGTGAAAACAGTGAATTCAGGGCCAAACAAAAAATATTATGGACCAAAACGTGGATTAACTTATTACAATTTTGTATCTGATCAAAATGCAGGATTTCATGGTATTGTAATCACAGGTACTCTCCGTGATTCGCTTTATCTATTGGATGGTATGCAAGATCAACAAACAAGTCTTGATATAAAAGAGATTATGACGGATACGGCTGGTGCTAGCGAAATTATTTTTGCGTTATTTTGGTTATTAGGGTACCAATTTAGTCCAAGGCTTGCCGATGTTGGTGGGGCGCGGTTTTGGAGAATCGATCCAAAAGCAAACTATGGCAGTCTCAATGATATTTCAAACCATAAAATTAATGAGGGATCCATACGAAAGCATTGGGAAGATATTTTACGGGTCGCTGTTTCATTAAAATTAGGCCACGTAAGTGCTTCAGACTTGATTCGATCTCTATTTCGTAAGAACAGACCATCTGGTTTAGCTAAAGCATTGATGAATTTAGGCCGCATTATCAAGACGCTGTATCTACTCAATTATATTGATAATGAAGAATATCGCCGCCATATTTTGACACAACTTAATAAAGGTGAAAGTCGTCACAGTTTAGCACGTACCGTATATCATGGTCGCCGTGGTGAAATTTATGAAAAATATAGAGAAGGACAAGAAGATCAACTCAACGTACTTGGATTAGCTACCAATGCGATAGTGTTGTGGAATACAGTTTACATACAGTCTGCGTTAGATTATTTACGTGCGCAAGGTGAAGTGATAAAAGAAGAAGATGAGGCACGATTATCACCGTTGGGACGGAAGCATATTAATTTTTCGGGACATTTCTCGTTTATGTTGCCAAAAGTCGTGGCAGATGGACAACTAAGGCCTCTAAATGTCGCTGAAGAGCTAGAACTGGCCTAGGGATTTTTGCTTAGAGTACCTTTTCGTTCCATTGCTTGTCACACCCCAATCAGAACTAGACGCAGCTTCGAATATCATGACTGCGACCGGCGCCGTATACACTCGAATGTTGGCTACTGGCGGAGTAGGGGGAGCAGTGATCAAAATTAACCAGCAAACGAATATTGTTGCCATTTTCTAAGTTGTTGTAGATTTCACGGAACGTACTCAATTCCTGCGCATGCGCAGAAAATGAACTGCAAGCTATTAGAAAAGTAAGTAATTTTTTCATTTGTGTGGATGCTGATATAGTGTTGTGGTTTACCAAACACCTTGCATAGGCGGCAATGATGGAAAAAGAACGAAACAATGTTTATAAAGTTTACGATCAAATATCGGAATGGTTTGACGAGCATCGCAGCAAAGAACTGATCATGGAAAAACATTATCTAGATCTTATTGCTCAACACATACCTAGAGGCAGTAGTATTTTAGATGTAGGTTGCGGCACCGGAGAGCCGCTTGCAAACTATTTTTTACAACAAGGTTACGACTACACCGGGGTTGATGCTAGTCATAAAATGATTGAACGCTGTAAAAAATCGCATCCTCAAGGTCTATGGCTGCTAGCAGATATGCGTAAATTGCAATTGGAACAGCACTTCAATTTAGTAATTGCTTGGCACAGCTTTTTCCACTTACCTATAGAGGACCAGCCACAAACCCTTAAGTTGATGGCGGAATTCGTTAAACCCAAGGGTTTATTAGTATTCACCTCAGGCCCTGAACGAGGCGAAGTTTGGGGAAATAATGGCTGCTACGAATTGTATCATGCATCTTTATCTTTTGACGAGTATCAAGCCATACTCGTAAAAAATGGATTTGAAATTATAGAAATGAACGTAGAAGACCCAAATTGTGGAGAGGCAACGGTATGGGTTACGCGCAAAGCCACATTTTAATAATACATTATCGTGTTTAATGTAGGCAACATGAGCAGAAACAGAAAGCGTATGTTCCCATTGCTCTTTGGCGGTGTAATAGTGATCCAACCAACCATGGCAGTAAGTTGATTAATTTCGGTAAAAAAATCAGGTTTGTTCTCATTTTCTTGAAGATTCCATCACAAGCACTAAGTCTGATTATCAAAATAATCAGACTTAGTGCTTGTGATGCCCCAAACCCTTCTGTCTTCGCTATACACACAATGTCATTTAAAGCAGTTACGAAAATTTATCTGTTGTTGATAACATCTGGTAGTTTATGTAATCTATTGAATTATAGATATTTCCGCGGGAGTTACCAATGAGGGTGTTATCGTACATTGCCTTAGCGTTTAGCGTGTCACTTAATGTTCACGCCGGCCAACAGTATGAGGTTCTGATCGATGCAGGTAGTAGTGGCTCACGTATTTCTTTATACCAGGTTTATTATAATACTAACGAAGTTCCCTATCTTAATCTTTTGGTACAAAAAAGCATTACTCCCGGGTTATCTAGTTTTTCCCAAAATCCACAAGGCTCCATCCCTTATATTGACTCTTTGTTACAGCAAACTAATGAGGCTATGACAAATTTTGACATACACAACGACCAATTAAGCATCTACATTTATGCAACCGCAGGAATGAGAAAGTTAACAGAAGAACAGCAAACTGCTATTTACACCGTACTCAAAAACCATCTTGCTACACGCGGCTATGCCAAGTATGAAGTCAAAACCATCACCGGCCGCGATGAGGCCATTTACGATTGGGTTGGAGTTAATTATTTGGCTGGAACTTTTTTAAATGAATCAGCTAGTGTGGGAACGCTTGATATGGGGGGAGCTTCTGCGCAAATTACCTTTGAGGTTAAAGACCAAACGGTTGCAAAAGAAGACCTTGCAGAGCTCAAAATTGGAAAAAAAACGTATCAGTTATTTGCCCATAGCTTTTTAGGTTTAGGGGCGGATGTCGCTTTAAAGAATAATAGCATTCCTGCTTGTTTTCCTAATGGGTACAAGTATGCCAAGGAACAGCTTGGAGCATTTCAAACAGGAGCTTGCCAAGATCATATTACGTCGTTTCTCAACTCCTACAGCATCGATAAGATTGTTCCAAAAGTACCAGACGGGATGAAATTTTATGCATTTAGCAAATACTATTACGTATCCAACTTATATAAGATTACGGAGACCCCTATTCCCTTTGTGATCAATTACATCAATAACAAATTTTGCAATCAAAACAATTGGGCCGAAATGCAGGAAAAGTATCCTTTAATTAATCCTAACTATTTAAATTCACAATGTTTTAGTGGTGAATATGTGTATGTTTTATTAAAGCGCTTTGGTTTTAGTGATACCAGCACTAATTTAGAAATTGTAGATCAAATTAATTCTTATTCTGTAGGTTGGAATATCGGTGCCGCCCTATCACTCGCTCTAAAATGATAATTTACGGTTAGCCGCCCATATGAAGACTTACTTGCTCCTTATGATCTTCTTTGTGATCTTCTTTTAGGGGTCCTGGTTGAGTAGAACGGCCAGATCACTCTGACCGAACCCTCCTCAGGTAGGGTCGAGAACTGGCGCGGTGAATTCTAACTTCCCGTTTCCAGATCCCGCCACGTCAAACGCAGCATGCGGTTTTCCCGCACTACGCTTTCCTA
>CAMAYX010000140.1 GCA_945862405.1 Legionella genomosp. 1 | reverse complement strand
GATCTCGGGGGTAAAAAAATGCTCACATACCTGGTGTATGCTGCGCTTTTTTTACCCCCGAGATCGTTCAACCTCCACCAAATCTGAACGGTTCTGACTCCTTTGGTTGGTTATTTTCGCTTCGCTGAAATCGTTTTTATTTATCATGTAACAGCCTATCGAGCTTTGACAAGGTAATGCGTTTGCATTGCAATATTATTAGAGAATCGTAAATCATTTAAAGGTGGATCTATGTTAAATTCAGTGGTGGAGGACGAATCAACTCTAACTGATAAATATCAAACTACTATCCCGAGTTCTGTTCGGAAGGCTTTGCATTTAAAAAAACGAGATAAAATTCATTATATTATCCAAAATGATGGTAGTGTTCTTTTAACAAAAGATGAAAAATCTGATCCTGTATTGGGAGCTTTTCTCTCGTTCATTGCAAGAGATATCGAGAATAGCCCGCAAAATACGGTGCCTTTTAATAAGAATTTGTATCACCGTATTCAAGCTCTAGCTTCTAATGTTGAATTTGATTTAGACCAACGGTTCCTAACTGAATTTTCCATTTAAGCCTTGAAAATTTATCTTTAGTACCCATTTAAAATGTAAGTGGACGCCATCAATAAAAAGGGGTTTGTGGTGGATAGTAATTGGCCTACTAAAATAAAAGATATGCACATAGCGCACTTGATTATGGAAGAGTACGCGCAGAGTGAAAATGCTGAGTCCTTGGGCTTATTTGAGTTGGTTGTGGATCAAGAAGAAAAGAAAATGAATTTTCGTTTGGCGAATTGGGTTGTTGCAATAGCCCAACATTTTAATTCATTGTATGGTACTGCCCAGGGCGAGTTTGTCACGCGACAGGTTGTACGTCATTGCTTAACGCAGGGAGAGACTTTGCATTAATCTATCCCTGCGTTGTGCGGTTAAAACTCTTCAAAATACATTTTGTAGGCGTCTTTAAACGCATGACTTTGTTGAAATTCGTGAATTTTTTTATTTAAGGCTTGTAATAAAATTAGGTTATTTTTATTTACGGCGATCCCATAACCAAACCCGAATGGAAATTGTGGTCCAATAACTTTTAGTTTGTCAGCGCTATGATTTTCCCAGTACCGTGCTGTGGGAGCATCCATTAGGGCTACATCAACATCGCCTGCGCTTAAGGCTTCAATTAAGTTATCTTCACTTTCGAATATGTTTAATTTAGGATTTTTTATGCCCAATTCTTCTATTTGTTTGGAAAAAATACTGCCTGCCTCAATTCCAAATTTTTTGTTACCTAGCAATTCTAGAGTAAAAGGTTGAGAAGCTAATTGCGAAGGGCCAATAAAATGGGATTGACTGGGGAAATAAGCGGTAGTGAAATTAACCTGTTGAGAGCGTTCAGAAGTAATCGTTATAGCGCCAATCGCCATATCAATTTCGTTATTTTCTACAGCAGTTAATAACTGGGTAAAGCGCAAAGGTATTAATTGGCAGGTTCTATTCAAGGCTTTGCAAAGATATTGCGTCAAAGTAATATCAAATCCATAAAGGACACTGGGTGATGATTCCATTGCAAAAGGAGGAGAGTAACGGCCTATACCAATTTTTAGGCGCGGGACTCCAGTAACTGCCGGGGTGTCAGGTTGTAATCTATTAACGGAAGAATAGTGAGCTTGCACTGATACCGCCATTAACAGTAATAAAAAAAATATAGAAATACGTTTCATAATCATAATAGTGATCCATACTGAGGCTAAGAAACTGTCAAAAGACCCGCTTATATTAATATACTATAGCTAAACTAATACAATTATAATAAAAAAAATGTCCTCATTTTCAATAATATCCTCAAGAGAAGTAATCTTTGATAAGCATTTTTCTAAGTTATCAAAGTATCCATTGTACGAAGCGGTGCGTAAATTAATTTACTGCAGTGAATTTGCCCTCCGTAGAGTTTCTCTTCTAGAGGATTTAGTGCAGCATGATGGTGGTTTAACCGCTTGGTTCAAAGAACACTATCAAAAAGAAGTGGATCAAATTTCGTTTGAACTTTCTGAGCCTGTTTTCAGCACCAATCTGCGAGCTTTGCGCAATAAATATTTTTTGCGTCTTGCTCTACGAGAACTTGGTGATCTGGCGACAACCATAGAAACTATGGCCAGTTGGTCCGATTGCGCGGATGTTTTGATTTTGCATGCATTACGTTATTGTGAAATGCAACTTAGTGAACGGTTCGGAAAACCTGCGGATGAAGCGGGTGTCTCTACCTGTTTATTTCCGTTAGCAATGGGTAAATTAGGTGGTAGAGAGCTGAACTTTTCTTCTGACGTCGATTTGATTTTTTCTTATTCTGGTGCAGGGTTTACTCAAGGCGAAGAATCAATTTCCAATCAAGAATTTTACACAAAAGTTATCCAAAAATTTATTCATCTTTTACAAACGATTACCGCGGATGGATTTCTATTTCGTGTGGATCTCCGTTTACGGCCGAATGGTGATAGCGCTCCTGTCGTTTGCACTTTAGCCGCCATGGAAACTTATTATCAAGAACAAGGCCGCGACTGGGAACGTTATGCTATGGTGAAAGCCAGACTCTTACATCATGGGTCTCAGCATCAAGAGCAAGCTACTTGGTTTGATCGTTTGATAACTCCTTTTGTATATCGGCGTTATGTAGATTTCAGTGTCATAGAATCCTTGCGCAGTATGAAATCAATGATTGAAAAAGAAGTTCAGTTGAAGCCTATGTTGGATGATATTAAGCGTGGAGCGGGCGGTATACGCGAGGTTGAATTTATTATTCAAAGCTTTCAATTAATACGAGGAGGGCGTTTGCGGGCCCTGCAAGTGGAAAATGCTATTCACGCCTTAAATTCCTTAAAGCAAGAAGGTCTCTTAGCGCATACCGATGTTTTGCAACAAGCTTATTTATTTTTACGAAAGCTGGAAAACGCTTTACAGTTGCAAAATGATCAACAAACCCATTCACTGCCTAAGGATGAATCCATCCGCAACCAAATTGTCATTGCGATGGGATTCAAAGAGTGGCAGATGTTGGAGGATAAGTTAGCACAATACCGACGCATTATTTCTAGCGCATTTCACGCTATTTTAAGTAAGCCAGAGGCGTATGAAGATGAGAAAAAATTACTGGAGCACCAATTTGCCAGCTTATGGCAAGGTCACGTTGAAACAAACCTAGCTATCAATTTATTAACCAGCTTAGGCTACCATCAAGCCGAACGCTGTTACCAACTGTTGTACGCATTTCGTCATAGTCCACGATGCCGTCGTCTTGCGCAGACTTCTCGCATGCGCTTGGATAGGTTTATGGTGTTGCTATTGAATGAATTAAGACATGTAAAAGATACCGATATTGTTCTTTTGCAGGTATTACATTTATTAGAAAACATAGTAGGTCGAAGCGCCTATTTAGCTTTGTTAACTGAAAATCCAGCTGTATTACAAGAATTGTTATTTTGGTTCGCTAACAGTACGTTTATAACGGAATTATTAGTTAACCAGCCTTTCTTGTTGGAAGTTTTAATGGATCAAAAGCAGACGTGGTGTCCTTTATCATGTGCTGAGCTGCAAAAATCTTTGCAGATAAAGTTATCACACCTTAATGAGGAGGAGGATGAGCAACAAGAAGAAATCTTACGCCAATTCAAACTTACATGTTGGTTACTAGCAGCTCGAGCGGAGTTATACGGACAGTACTCTGCAGTTGCCATAGGTAAGTTTTTGGCAAATGTTGCTGAGGTCGTTATCAATCAGGTAATTAGTAGAGCTTTTTCGCAAATAAGCTCCCGTTATCCTGAATTGACCAATCTTAGAAATCGTTTTGCCATCATTGCTTATGGCAAATTAGGTAGCTTGGAAATGAATTACAACTCGGATGTGGATTTGGTATTTCTACATAAGGTGTCCGCAGCCGAAGAAAATTTATTGACAAGATTGACCCAAAAAATAATGTACATGTTAACGATGCGTACTCAAACCGGAATATTATATTCTGTAGATACTCGTTTACGACCTTCTGGCTCCTCTGGCTTGTTGGTCTCTCATATCGATGCTTTTACCAACTATCAAATGAGTCAAGCGTGGACCTGGGAGCATCAAGCTTTGTTGCGGGCACGCGTGTTAGCAAATCCTACGTTCAAATCACATATAACCCGGTTAAAAAAGAAAGTTCTTTTATTGCCAAAGGATAAAACAAAAATAGCTCAGAACGTTCATGAAATGCGAATCAAAATCAGTAAATATTTGCAGCAGGATGAAGTAAAGCATGGGGCGGGTGGATTATTAGATCTTGAGTTTCTCGTTCAGTACTTAATTCTAGCTAACCCTGATCCAATGTTTGCTATTACCACCAACACCAAAATGCAGATTAAAAAACTATATGAACTAGGGGTTCTGACTAAATTGCAATACGAAAAATTAATGGCTGCTCATCAACACTATCACAGCCTTCTGCATCAATATTTATTAAAGTCGCATGCCATGGCGAATGATTCTGTGCAGGTTGATGTAATCGAGCTGCGCCATAAATTACTAGGTTTCTAACATGCAGGGTCGTTTGACCCAACAAACCATTAAATACATTAAAACTCCGCAAACAAGTCGTAATGATCGCTATCAGTGATGCTGACTTCGACCAAATCACCCACCCGCACATCATCATGCGGAGGTAGAAATACTAGACCGTCAATCTCTGGCGCATCGCTCATGCTGCGCGCGGTAATTTGCTCTGCATTGACTTCATCTATAATAACTACTTGTTGCGATCCAACTTTTGCCGCCAATTTTTTACGGCTGATTTCAGCCTGAACTTGCATAAAGCGATGATAACGCTCTTCTTTTACGTCATCAGTAATAGGGTTAGGAAGCTCGTTAGCTTTAGCGCCATTTACTGGAGAGTATTGGAAACAGCCTACTCTATCCAATTGTGCTTCTTCTAAGAACTCCAATAATTGCGAAAATTCTTCTTCAGTTTCACCCGGAAAGCCGACAATGAACGTTGAACGAATGGTAATGTCCGGACAAACAGAGCGCCAGTGATTTATTCTAGCAAGCGTATTTTCACTGCTGGCAGGACGTTTCATGGCTTTTAAAACGCGCGCGCTGGCGTGTTGCAAAGGTATATCCAAGTAAGGAAGAATTAAACCGTCACGCATTAATGGAATAATGTCATCCACATGCGGGTAAGGGTATACGTAATGTAAACGCACCCAAATACCAAGCTCACCCAACTGCTGACATAAATCATAAAAACGGGTACTAACGGATTTGCCTTGCCATTCAACCGATTGATATTTGGTGTCAACACCATAAGCACTAGTATCTTGTGAAATCACTAATAACTCTTGTACACCGGCATCCTTAAGGCGCTTAGCTTCGGATAATACTTGAGTCAGAGGATAACTTTGTAATTTTCCACGCATGGTCGGGATAATGCAAAATGTGCATTTCTGATTGCATCCTTCGGATATTTTCAGGTAAGCATAATGCCTCGGGGTAAGCTTGATACCTTGAGGTGGAACCAACTGTGTAAAGGGATCAGCTGGGGGAGGCAAGTGTTTATGCACGGCACGAACTACTTCTTCATAAGCATGAGCGCCGCTGATGTGCAATACATCTGGACATGCTTCACGAATCACATCGGCTTTCGCCCCTAAACATCCAGTAACAATCACTCGACCATTTTCTGCCATAGCTTCTTTTATGGTGTCCAAGGATTCTTTTACGGCCGAATCAATAAACCCACAAGTATTAATAACTACGACACCGGCATCCTGATAACTGGATACCAAATCGTAACCCTGTGCGCGCAATTGGGTAATAATTCGTTCCGAATCTACCAATGCTTTTGGACATCCTAAGCTGACAAAACCTACTCTATGATTCATGACATTTTATCTGTAAAAAAAGTGTGCGAATTATACGCTTTTTATCGTGGTTTTGTCACCCTCTATGTCGTTTTTCATGAACCGTGGTAGCATATTTTAATTGAAAATAAGGGACGATTTTTTAAATGAAGAACCCGGCATCAGCTCGCAAACGATTAATCACTTTATGCATCGTGACTGTATTAGTGGGTATAAGCTCTGGATTTGTTGGGCTGTGTTTAGCGTTTTTACTAAAAGCGATCCAACACATGGCCTTTGGATACAGTCCTTTACATATTGTTAGTCATGAAACGTTTTTATCTGGGGTAATGCATGCATCCCCATTAAGACGCTTGCTAACTTTGAGTCTGTGTGGAGTGGTGGTGGGGGTTGGCTGGTGGGCTTTGTTTCGCTATGGGAAACCACTGGTTAGTGTGCCTAAGGCAATACGTGAAAAATTGCATTTTCCTCCTATGTCCACCATCGTGCATGCCTTGTTACAAATTGTAACTATTGCATTGGGATCGCCTTTGGGTCGAGAGTCCGCGCCAAGGGAAGTGGGGGCATTGTTTGCTGAACGCCTAGCGCAACGAGCAGGATTGACGGTACGTGACACCAAAATCATGATCGCTTGTGGATCAGGTGCAGGTCTGGCCGCAGTTTATAATGTTCCTTTAGCCGGAACTTTGTTCGTTCTGGAAGTTTTGTTAGCAACCACGCATTGGACGGTGGTGTTGCCCACCATAACTTCTTCAACGATTGCCGTTTTAATCTCTTGGATAGGGTTAGGTAATGAATCGCAGTATCATTTAGGTGAATATGAAGTCAGTAACTCCTTAATATTGTGGTCAGCTTGTGCCGGGCCTTTTTTTGGGGCTTTAGCCTTTGCATTTTCACGCATGACTTCATCGGCGCGTAAAGCGGCACCTAAAGACATTCGTCTCTTAATATTTTGTTTGATCAATTTTATTATCATCGGACTTATTGTCATGCATTCCCTACCTGCTATTTTGGGAAATGGTAAAAGTCCGGTGCAGTTGGAATTTGATGACG
>CAMAYX010000139.1 GCA_945862405.1 Legionella genomosp. 1 | reverse complement strand
CTAAACCCCTGTAACCACACTCGCAATCAGGCTCTCAGCACTAATGTAACGCCGGCTTTTACAACACAAACATATCGTTGGTGATTTTAACTCAAAAAAGTTCTTTGCAGATGTTTGCCCCGAAGGGGCTGGGGCGCTCGCAATGACCGGATCCTCGCCTAGGTTAAAACTTCCGCGTCAAACCCTGCCAACACTTCGAATAATCTTTCTGTCTGGATTGTGCATCATAAGCTTGCTGCGTTACCTGCCAAGGCTCTCTAGCTTCAAACATGAACGCTAAAGTGTTTTCGTAATATTCGGGTTGCGAGGCTGCCTCACTGGCTTTAAGAAAGCTTTCCGCATCTGGGCCATGCGCGGTCATGCAATTGTGAAGGCTCACTCCGCCAATACTAAATCCTTCTTTCTTAGCATCGTATTCGCCTTTTACCAAACCCATCAGTTCATTCATCACATTGCGATGAAAGTAGGGTGGCTTAAATGAATGTTCGGCTACCATCCAACGCGGCGGGAAAATCACAAAATCCAAATTGGCGACGCCTTGGGTCTCACTGTCGGAGGTAAGCACGGTGAAAATCGAAGGATCGGGATGATCAAAACTTACCGTATTGATCGTATTGAACAATGATAAGTCATAGCTGTAAGGCGCGTAATTTCCATGCCAAGCAACTACGTTTAAAGGGGTGTGGTGACTGTTCGCACGCCAAACATGATGCAAATATTTAGTGATCAATTCAACCTGAGCATTAACATCTTCATAAGCAGCTGAGGGATACATAAAATGTCGAGGATGCGCTAGTCCATTGGCGCCAATAGCTCCTAATTGCGGGAGTGTCATTGGTGATGCGCTGTTCTCACAGACGTAGCCCGCTGCAAAATCATTTAATAATTCAACTTTAAAAAATACCCCGCGCGGGATCACGGCAATGTGACCTGGTTCTATTTCCAAAACTCCAAACTCAGTGTGCAGACAAATTTTTCCTGCGTAAGGAACAAATAACATCTCTCCATCACGATTATTAAAGTAGCGCATCCCCATGCTTTGATTGCAATGATACAAATAGGTATTGAGGGTGGAGTTACCCGCTAAGTGCCACAAACCATCAACGAAATCTTTTTGCTCCTGTTGTTGCGGCATGGGTGACCAACGCATGGGATTAGGCGGTTGTGGACTTAGAAATTTAGCTTGGACATTGGAATAGGGTATATAATCTTCATGTACTACTGAGGGTAAAATGCGATAAAGCCAGCTGTGTAGATTTACATGACGTGGACGTGTGAAGGCTGTACCGCTCAATTGCTCTGCATACAATCCAAAATTGCATTGTTGGGGAGAATTTTGCTGCTCAGGTAATGCATCTTTCATCGCTTCGCTTTGATGGTGGTTTCCAAATCCAAATAATGACACTTTGATACCCTCTAACTATTCTATTAATTTTTTGAACGAATACTCTTTATTCGCCACTATGGGTGCGCTTTATTTATCAGTGCGAGCGCACTTTATTCGTCATTGCGAGCGTTAGCGAAGCAATCCAGTGCAGAGTTGGAATTAGCTTACGGAGCTGGATTGCTTCGCTAACACTCGCAATAACAGGCATTTATGATAAACATCAGCTTATTCCTTTCCCATCATTTCCTCAACATTCTTTTTACCTCGCGGGCATTGTATAATCCCTGAAATTGAGTAAATTTCTGAGGTGTGTGATGGCAGGACATAGCAAATGGGCAAATATTAAATTTCGTAAAGGTTTGCAAGATGCAAAACGCGGCAAAATCTTTACCAAACTCATCCGTGAAATTACCGTGTCCGCTCGCATGGGCGGTCCAGACGAATCTTCTAACCCACGATTACGTGATGCAGTGACCAAAGCCCTAAAAGCGAATATGAAGCGTGACACCATTGATAATGCTATTAAGCGTGGTGCTGGTGGCTTAGACGGTGCCAACATGGCGGAAATGCGTTATGAAGGGTATGGCCCCGGCGGTGTTGCTATCCTCGTTGACTGCTTATCGGATAATAAAAACCGTACCGTTTCCGAGGTACGTCATGCGTTTACTAAAAACGGGGGAAACTTGGGCACTGACGGTTCCGTAGCCTATTTATTTAACAAGCAAGGTGAGATCTTACTGGCACCGACTGCAAAAGAAGATCAAGCTATGGAAGTTGCCATCGAAGCTGGCGCCGAGGATGTCAATCAAGATGAAGGGCAAATCGAAGTCATTACCGCTGAAGATACGTATCATGCGGTGTTGTCAGCATTAACCGCCGCTGGTTTTGAAGTGGAACAATCGCACCTTACCATGCGTGCGCAAACAATAGTTGCCCTCGACAAAGATAATGCAGAAACCTTAGAAAAGCTCATTGACATGCTGGAAGACCTGGATGACGTGCAAGAAGTTCACAGCAACGCAGATTTCGCCGAGTTGGTTGAGTCTGTGTGAATGACAATCATTCTAGGGATTGACCCCGGCTCTCGTGTAACCGGCTATGGGGTGATTAAGGAGCATGACGGGAAATTGCAGTACTTGGACAGCGGCTGTATTCGTACTGGAGATGGCGAGTTAAGCCAAAAGCTACTGCATATATTTAATGGAGTTTGCCAGCTCATGGAAGAATATAGTCCCAATGAAGGTGCTATTGAACAAGTGTTTATGCACCAAAATCCTAGTTCAGCATTAAAGTTAGGACATGCGCGCGGCGCGGCAATGGTGGCTTGCGCTTCACATCGCATCCTTATGAGCGAATATTCCCCAAGAGCAATTAAGCAATCCATAGTAGGTTATGGGGCAGCAGAAAAAGATCAAGTTAAGCACATGGTGACCCAGTTGCTTTGTTTAAATAAAGCACCGCAAAGCGATGCTGCAGATGCATTAGCCATTGCTATCTGCCATAGTAATATGCGCAAAAAATTATTCATACTGCGTTCTCGAGGGGGCCGGCGATGATAGGTTGGTTAAGTGGAAAAATTGTAGATCGTCATCAACCCGGAAAATTGGTGTTGGACGTTAATGGGGTAGGGTACGATGTTGAAACTTCCTTACAAACCTTCTTTCAAGTCGAAGCTCTAATCGATAGACCCATAGGGTTACACATTCACACGGTAGTACGTGAAGACGCATTGTTACTCTATGGATTCTTTGATAAGGAAGAGCGTGCCTTATTTAGAGCACTGATTAAGGTCAATGGTGTAGGTCCCAAAATGGCGATCACCATTCTTTCCAGCATTCAACCTCAAGAATTTATCCAGTGCATCCACCAACAAAATACTGCTTTACTGACCAAATTGCCGGGCATTGGTAAAAAAACAGCAGAACGCTTGGTAGTGGAAATGAAAGACAGCGTACAGAATCTATCCTTGCCGCAAACACAGTCCATACCGCAAATCGAACTACGTGATCCAGACGAAGCCATTAAGGCGCTGGAGGCACTGGGCTATAAAAATCAAGAAGCCGTGCGAGCCGTTAAGAAAATTGATGATGGTCAGAAAAATTGCGAACAGTTGATACGCCAGGCGTTACAGGTGTTGTCTGCCCGATAACTAAAAGAACCCAATGTCATTCCCGCGCAGGCCGTAATGACACATTTAATTTTATGGTGCTAGAATGCGATTTTTCTGTTTTACGAGTGCACTATGTCTGCGAACCCTTCTGCATTTTTCCCACAACACCCCTTAGAAAATGAATTGCAGCGAGCACTTCCCGAGATGGTGAAAAAATATAAAGGAAGCCGTTTGGATATCTCGAAACTGCCTTCTTTCCAACAAGATGGAATGTAATATTATACGGATTTTGCGACTTACAACGGCAATACTGACATTGGGATTACCGTAAAGATTGATATTACAAAAGCAGATGCAATCTATAAACATCGGAAGCTTTTATGAGATTGAGAAGGGATTCGTAGTGCCGAACCTAAGTTAGAGGACGGGATCCGCTTGGTGGCTAAGTTATAAATTTATATATTTAGTGGAAAAAATACACGAACGATTAAACCGGTTCCTTCGGTAGGTGAATCAAGTTCAACGCGGGCGCTGTGCAAAGCACAAATCTGTTGAACGATGGCTAAACCTAAACCGCTGCCTGGGGTTTTATTTCCAAGAACACGGAAGAAGCGCTCAAAAACCCTTGGTTGCAGCTCTTTAGGAATACCTGGGCCATTGTCACTAACTTCCAGCATGATTTCTTTTTGCAGGTCGCTGACTTTGACAACTATGCGTCCTTCTTCTTTACAGTAGCGAATTGCATTGTCCACCAAGTTGCGAATCAAAATGCTGATAGCTGTAGGATTACCTCTAAAAACTGGTATGGGTTTTTCATCACTTTCAAATTCTATTTCAATAGATTTGTCCATCGCAGAGGGGACTAACATCGCGATTACTTCTTTGGAAATTTTTGCCAGATTTACTTCTTCCAATTCATAAATTCCCACGGCTTCTGGAACTAATTTACTCATGGTTAGTAACTGCTGAACTACGTGTGTTCCTCGATTCACACTAACAATCAGCTTTTGCAGAGCATTATTCTTTTCATCAATATTATTCGTATTCAGAGCAACTTGAGCTTGAGTTTTAAGCGCGGCTAAAGGCGTGCGCAATTCATGCGCGGCATCTGCTGCAAATCGCTTTTCACGTTCAAATCCTTGTTTGAGTCGATTAAACAATTTATTCAATTCATCGATAACAGGTTTAATTTCTTCTGGTACTTCTTTAATATCCACCGGTTCTAAGTGACTGGTTTCCCGGTTAGCTACTTCTTGTGCCACACGATCTAAGCTGTCCAAACCCCGTCCGATGATGATCCAAATTAATAATCCTGACAAAGGAAAGGTCAGTAACATAATGTACAAATCGTCTTGAGCAATTCGCTGTCCCAACTCATTTCTTGTATCGTATCGCTCGGCTAGAACTGTACGAATACCTGCCTTTTCATTATAGGCAGTGAAGACCCGCCACTTTTGCTTATCAATCATTTTGTCACTAAAACCATCATTTTCTGCGGTTAGCGGCATTTTAGGGGCATTCGAAGAATGTAATAATAGTTTCCCCCCATTAGTCCATACTTGGAAATTAAATTTATCCAAATAATGCTCGGGTGAGTCTTTCATGATCGGATGTTGGTAGTAGGTTCCAATCGTTTTCGGAATGGTTTCTAAATTTTGTTGTATGGTTTCTAGCGGCCGTTGATGTAGGTCGTCTCCTAATAATGCCTGGTAAGAAAGCGCTGAAATCACCATTAAAGTATCCAAGTGTTCCTGAATATCTTTTTGATCAAGATAATAGTTACCGATAGCCGTCAATGTGGTGGTAATTGTTATTGCCACCAACAGATTGATAAGTAGAAACTTGCGTATTGACGATTTCACGATAAAGAGCCTTGGCTAAAATAGCTCTTAGGATCCTTAATTGGTATCATTTTTTTCTGCCATATATCCAACTCCACGAATAGTGCGGATATAGTTTGCGTTCAGTTTCTTACGCAGATTATGTATATGTACTTCAAGTGCATTACTATCAACGTCCTCATCCCAGCTGTAAATGCTTTGCATGAGTTGTTCACGTGATAATACATGGCCGCTGTTTTCTAGTAATTTTTGCAACAGAGCAAATTCGCGGCGAGGAACGTTAATTAAAACGTCATCGACCATAACCGAATGTGCGGCTGGGTCTAAGGTAACATTGCGGTATTGTAATACGGTATCGGCTCGTCCTTGCGAACGTCTGATCAAAGCACGGACTCTAGCACTTAGCTCCGTCAGGTCGAAAGGCTTGATGATATAGTCATCTGCGCCACTGTCCAAACCTTTAACTCGGCTCTCAATGGATTCTCGAGCGGTGAGGATGATGACAGGAGTTACGTTACCTTCATGGCGTATCGCTTGCAAAAGTCCAATTCCTGAGAGTTTTGGCAAACCTAGATCGAGTATGATCAATTCAAACGATTCAGATTTTAATACTGCTCGAGCCGCCTCTCCATCCTTAAGCCAATCGACAATATAACCAAATTGCATTAATCCCGTTTTTACAGCATCGCCAAGTAACTCATCATCTTCAATTAGTAGCAACCGCATGTTGGCTCCTTTACAGTATTAATGCGAATCGCCCGAAGGCTGTTCTTGTAAGTCCTTTCTGCCCATATGACGTGTTAAATAAATTGCTTGCAAAAATATAAACACCAAGGTCATGCCGGCACCGCCAAATAATTTAAAATTAACCCAGAAATCAGTGCTGAAATTATAGGCCACGTATATATTTAACCCACCCATGACAGCGAAAAATAGACACCATGCCAAATTTAATCTGCGCCAGATGTTATTGGGAAGATCAATATTGCTGTCCATCATTTTTTGAATGATAGGTTTTTTCCCTATAAATGTTGATCCTAGAAATACTAAAGAAGACAGCCAATAAATGCAGGTTGGTTTCCATTTAATGAACCAAGGGTTATGAAATATTAAAGTGGCACCGCCTAATACGATGATTAATGCCAAACTAATTAAGTGCATTTTTTCATAGTGTTGGTGTTTAATGCGATGAAATAACACTTGAAATACAGAAGCTGCCATGGCAACCGCGGTAGCTGTATAAATCCCATAAAATTTATAGCAGATGAAAAAAATTACTATTGGGAAAAAATCAAATAATATTTTCATTATCTTAGATAAAACTTAATTGTATAAATAGTATATTAAGTATAACACACCATTTTACGCGTTCTTGCAAGCATAATCGATTATCCAATGGACAGGCGCTGACCAGGTTTCAGTAATTTTGGATTCAATTGTGGATTTAAGCGTATTAAATTACTCACATGGGTGTGGTTGAGCTTAGCGATCCCGCTAAGGCTGTCGCCTTGTTTCACAACATACGTGTGGGAAATCGTGTTCTGTTTCCAAATAATAAGTTGCTGCCCTAACTTCAAGGG
>CAMAYX010000138.1 GCA_945862405.1 Legionella genomosp. 1 | reverse complement strand
ATTGCGATAATTCAGTAGGGATCCAGTTGTAGCGTGGCTTCATCCAGGAGGCTCTCCAATTCTATTAACTTTGCACCGAGCAACATCATACAGCAGGAAACCTTATTGGAACTGACTTGGAAGATAATTAGAAACTAGCAACGAGGTGCCGGAGCTGATTTTTTCGAAACTGCAGAAGGAGCAATGTGGCTTCGCCGTCTTGTTCTTGCCGCCACTCTGGTTTTTGGCCTTCAAGGCAAGGTCGGCGAGGAGCGCCTGTCGCTGCTTTGTAAACTCATTTGCATTCAAGCCTTTGTTGGTGTGTCAGCAAGCAGCATGGGGCGATTAAAAAAAAATGATGGAGCAAATTGGGCTCTATGAGCAGGAACTTAGGCCAACATTGGATGCGCTTGCTGCGGACATCAGCATTGTTGCAGGCGCTGATCAAACCTTTTTTGACCGTTTGCTTCTTCTGCTATTTATGGATTTGGGTAGTGGCTATATCTTCATGGAAGAATCAGCGGAAAACCGAAAAGCGACAACATGGAGCAATAAAACGGCGCTGGTGCGTAACAGATTCAAAAAAAATTTATGCTTAACTTCAGACCGCGGCTGGTCATTAATCAAGTTCAGCAAAGACGCAACAATCAAAAGCATTGCTGAACTCTTCCATATGCAGCAATCGATAGTAAAAGTATTCCGCTATGCTTTTGCCTCAAAGCGTAAAAGCCTTGAGAAGCAGAAAAAAGAAGCGATGAGAGAACTGGATAACTTAATTAGCTATAAGGCCTCATCAGAGCTGATAAAATCGCAAAAGAAAACCCTCAGTGACATTGAAGAGTGCAACACCGTACTCAATAATGGGCAGGCCACATACCGAAAGGAGCTGTTCAATATATCCATCGTAACTCACCCTTTTAAACACAACAATGAGGCAAAAAAATCCTCTGAACTAAGCACTGAGTTGAACAGCAGTCTGAGCATTTTGCGTAACACAGCAAAGGTCTGTGATATAAAAGACAAAAATAAGCATCTCAATTATTTTGAAAATAATATTCCTGAAATGGCATCATTAATCGACCTTTGGTGGCAATGGATAGACTGCGATTTGGAGAATTATAATTGCTCGAACGAAGTGACAGAATGGCTTAAAAGCAGGCTGCTGCCAGCATTTTACTGGAAACAGCAAATTAAAAAATCACGGGCTTCTAAACCGCTGCGGGATTATTACGTCGAGTTATCTGTTAAAGCAGAACAGAAATTACATTCCGATATTTTAACCAGCAAGCCAATGATGGAGCGGTGGTCTTCCTGGGCCAAACATTGGGTTTTGAAATTTCAGCGAAGCACTTCACAGGTAGAGGGCCGCAATGCTAGATTATCTGAGACTCATCATTGCCTGAGGGGGATGATCAAGCTGCAAATTAAAACTGACACCATCCTTCATAACGTCTGGAATAAACGCGATGATGGCACTACAGCCACAGAGCGATTATTCAAATGCAAACCTCAGGACTTATTTGAATGGCTTCTAAGCAAGATGCCTGAACTTGCTCTGCCGAGAAAAAGCAGAAAGCAGCATAATTTTATTGCCCTGCCAGCGGCTCTTGTCCCGGCAATTTAAACACCAAGATTTATTGCTGAGTCATCCTGAAATTTAGGGAGACTTCTCTGCGCGTGAAGTTTGAAAAGAACATAAGAAAAATAAAACGGATCTTTTAACGCGATTTAAATTTATGCTTCTAAAGCTGTCGTCAATTTTTGTAGTTACTTAATGGTTCTGGATGTAATTTCCGTGAAAATTGATTAAAACCGACATTCCGCACCTAATTTCCAGAATAAATGTTCTTGTACCTCTGCCCAAGGCAATCAAGAATCACAAGATGTTTGTCCGTTAAATTTCAAATCAGTACCTGTAGTACACCGGCATTAACAGATAACTCATGAATTCCCTGAAAAGAGTAGAACACCCATCTTGCAGTTGGGTTTTGCGAAGGTTTATTTTTCATATTGGGGAAAAAGGAACGGGTGTTTTTAAGCTTTTTACGAATCAAATGTTCAAGTGCCGCATAAACCATCAAGCAACAGGTCATCACCATCAATAAGGCCTCGATGCGCTCTGGCTTTTTCAAGAACAGTGATGAAACAAGAAAATTAGGGCTAATTGACCCGCGTATCGTATTCGATATGGGACAGCAATTTGGCTCCTATGCTGAACAACTTAGCCAAACTGAAAGTGAGGTTTCGGCAAACTTGCAGAAAACCTCAAGATCACACCTTTTTAATCGCAAAATCAAGGACTTAATCTAGACTAATTTGATTAGTGTGCCCCTTTAGTTGATGTAGGGCCAAAATCTTATTGGATTTTAGTTCGTCTTATGAATTAAGATCGATGCTGTATTTTCTGATTTACTAAATATTTATGAAAATTTCTTTTTTTAGCACACAAAAATATGAACGACCTATTTTCGATCATTTAAATCAACAGCATCATCATGAAATTCATTATTATGATTTCCATCTAAATTCAGAAAGCATAGGTGCAGTAGCTCCAGCAGATGCAGTATGCTGTTTTGTGAATGATTCTATTGATATCAAAGTAATTGATGGACTTTATGAGCGTGGTGTTCAGCTAATAGCATTGCGATCCGCGGGATATAACCATGTTGATTATGCTTATGCTCAGCAGAAAGGGATAAGTACCTGTAGGGTTCCCTCCTATTCACCACAAGCAATTGCAGAACATACAGTAACATTAATTTTATGTCTCAATAGAAAAGTCCACCAGGCCTATAATAGAGTAAGAGAGGGCAATTTTTCTCTCAATGGATTAATGGGATTTAACTTACATCAAAAAACAGTAGGAATTATTGGTACAGGACAAATAGGCACTGCACTAGCAAATATTCTTAATGGTTTTGGTTGTAAAATCCTTGCTTTTGACCCGCAACCTAATGAGTGCTGTATCAAACTTGGAGTACATTATACAAATTTAGATTTATTATTGAAAAACTCAGATGTAGTGAGTTTACATTGCCCATTAAACGACAATACATTTCATATCATCGATTCCCATGCTCTAGAAAGAATGAAGCAAGGGGCGATGCTTATTAACACTGGTCGAGGAAAACTCCTTGACACCAAAGCAGTTGTAGTAGCACTAAAAAGTAAAAAATTAGGTTATCTCGGAATCGATGTATATGAAGAAGAGGAATTATTGTTTTTTGAAGATCATTCCTCTGAAATTATTGATGATGACGTTTTTTGTAGGTTACAAACTTTTCCAAATGTCCTTATTACTGGCCATCAGGGTTTTTTCACGCAAGAGGCCATAAACAATATTGCGTCTACAACATTGGAAAATATAAGTAACTTTGAGAAAAAAACAGACCCAATCTATTTGGTCACAACTACATTATAAAAAATAGGGAATACAGCTCTACCTCCAAGTAAATAAAACACCTTTACTTAACTACTAACTCTATGCTTTGTTAAGCACGCGCAGGTCGAGCTATGGGGCCGACCTACGCGTGCTGGTAATGAGTTGAACCTGTTCAAACAGGAAACTAATCAATCTGTGAATGGTTTTATGGACTCGCATCCTAAACTCGCCCAGCGTTTTCCCATCTCGCGCCTATAATTATTTTTGCGACGACTCATTACATTAAAACCAAAAAAAGTGACTAGCCTTTGTTTTTTAGATCATATCGATCTAAGGTCATGACTTTAGACCAAGCCTTTACAAAGTCTTTGAGGAATTTTTTCTGACTGTCCTGAGTCGCGTAGACTTCAGCAACGGCTCTGAGTTCTGAGTCTGAGCCAAAAACCAGATCCACAGAGGTAGCTTTCCATTTGACCTTATCCGTTTTGCGGTCGTGACCTTCGAATTGGCCTTTGGAGGATGAGGGCTTCCATACCGTTGACATATCCAATAAATTCACAAAAAAATCATTGCTCAAAGTGCCAGGTTTCTTAGTCAATACTCCATACTCTGACTGATCGTAGTTTGCATTGAGTACGCGCATGCCCCCAACCAACACAGTCATTTCAGGTATGGTCAGATTGAGCATGCTGGCTTTGTCAACCAGCATTTCCTCTGGTGAAGTTTTGGTTTCGCTGGTGTAATAGTTACGGAAGCCATCTGCTTCTGGTTTTAACCAGGTAAAAGACTCTACATCGGTCTGCTCCTGACTAGCATCCGTTCTGCCGGGATAAAAAGGTACAACCAGGGTTTGATCGGAGTCTTTGGCTGCTTGTTCAATTGCCACCGCACCACCAAGGACAATGAGGTCGGCTAAAGATATTTTTTTATTATTGGTTTGTGCTTTGTTGAAGTTTTGCTGGACTTCCTCCAGCTTTGAGAGCACTTTTGCAAGCTCTTGTGGATTGTTAACCGCCCAATTTTTTTGCGGTTCTAAGCGAAGTCTTGCACCATTTGCACCTCCGCGCATATCTGTCCCTCGGAAGGTGGAAGCCGATGCCCATGCCGTTCTTACTAGCTCAGGGATGGTCAGACCGGTTTTCATGATTTCTACTTTAAGCGTCTTGACGTCGTTACTATCCACTAAAGTATAATCCACCAGTGGCACTGGGTCTTGCCAGATAAAGATTTCTTTAGGCACTTCAGAACCAAGATAGCGGGATCGAGGCCCCATATCGCGGTGAGTTAACTTAAACCAGGCTTTTGCAAAGGCTTCGTCAAATTCTTTTGGATTATCTTTAAAGCGCTCAGCAATTTTCTTATACTTCGGATCAAATTTTAACGCTAGATCCGTAGTCAACATCATGGGCGCATGTCTTTTGTTCGGATCAAAAGCATCGGGAATTAAGTTTTCAGCTGCTTTATTATCAGGCTTCCATTGGGTTAGCCCGCCTGGGCTTTTAGTTTGAACCCAGTTAAAAGTGAAGAGATTTTGTAAATAATTATGGCTCCACTTATCAGGGGTCACGGTCCAAGCCCCTTCTAAGCCACTGGTGATTGTATCCGGGCCTTTCCCAGTCTTGTATGAGTTTTTCCAGCCAAATTGTTGTGCTTGAATAGGAGCGCTTTCAGGGGCTGGTCCAACGTGTTTAGCACCAGGTGCAGCACCATGAACTTTTCCAAATGCGTGCCCCCCGGCAATGAGTGCAACCATTTCTTCATCATTCATTGCCATGCGCCCAAAAGTAATGCGGATATTTTTTGCAGCAGCGACTGGGTCTGGCTTGCCATTAGGGCCTTCAGGATTAACATAGATAAGTCCCATGACCGTTGCTGCAAATGGTTCTTGCAGTTTACCGTCTTTCGTTTCTCGATTGCTGGCCAGCCATTTACCTTCAAAACCCCAGTTGACCAATTCAGGTTCCCAATCGTCAATGCGCCCACCGGCAAAGCCTAGTGTTTTGAACCCCATTTGCTCCATAGCGACGTTACCCGCTAATATCATTAAATCCGCCCAGGATATTTTAGCTCCATATTTTTGCTTAATAGGCCACAAAAGCCGCCGAGCTTTATCCAAGTTTGCATTATCCGGCCAACTGTTTAACGGAGCAAATCGTTGCTGGCCGCCGCCGGCTCCGCCCCGACCATCATAGATGCGATAGGTTCCAGCACTGTGCCAGGCCATGCGGATAATTAACGGGCCATAATTACCATAGTCGGCTGGCCACCACTCTTGAGAAGTGGTCATCATATTGGCTAAGTCTTTTTTAACCTCCTGCAGGTCTAGTGTATTGAACGCTTCAGCATAATTAAATTGTTCCCCCATCGGGTTAGAAGTGGCATTGTGCTGCTGCAAGGGGCTTAAATCTAATTTTTTAGGGAACCAGTAACGGTTTGTTTTGACTTTTTCCTGAGCAAAGGGTTGGGGACTTGCTATTATTGGCGCACTTGCCACAGCCAAAAGGGCAATAAGAGTCGTCCTTAATGTAATCATTATTCGTTTCCTTTTGGGGTTTTGATAAACGTTTAAAATAGCATATAGAAAAAAAAATTCCTATATTTCAATAGGCTACCTACAGGGCTGTCCCATTAAAAAGGAATTGACATTTAGTTAAGTAAGAGGTTATCTGCCTAATTTTCATTAACAAGGCAGAGAAATGGACAAAGACGTATCAGAATCATTTGAAAATTATTTTGGGAAATTAAAAGATTCTCGAATTGAACGGAAAAAGCTGTATCCACTGGTAGAAGTATTGTTTGTGGTGTTAAGTGGTTCAATTTGCGGAACGGAAAGTTGGAGAGATTATGTTTTATTTGGTAAAGCGAAGCTTGATTTTTTGAAGGAATATTATGAGGTTAAGAATGGTATTCCATCAAAGAATACGTTTGCGCGAGTTTTTGCGGCATTAGATCCTTAAGCCTTTAAGATTGAATTTGTTGAATGGGTAAAATCATTACAGACTTTATTGCAAAAAGTAATTGCAATTGATGGTAAAACACTATGTAACAGTGCTTCAGCTATTCATATGGTTAGTGCTTTTGCGACAGGAGCCAGATTAGTTTTAGCCCAACAAAAAGTTGATGAGAAATCAAACGAAATCACGGCAATACCGAAGCTATTGGACTTGTTGGATTTGAATGGCCATATTGTCACAATCGATGCTATGGGGACACAAAAATCAATTGTAAAACAAATCATCGAACAAGGTGGCGATTACATTTTAGCGCTTAAAGGCAATCAAGGAACTTTAAATGAGGATGTTCGATTATTTTTAGAAACAGAACTTAATAAATCGAATTCTTCGGCCATTAAAGACTATTATGAAGACATAGATAAAGGACATGGACGCATTGAAACCCGCAAGTGTTTTGTAAGTGATCAAATCAATTGGCTTAATCAAAATGAACAATGGGCAGGACTAAAAACGATTGTTATGATTGAAGAAACACAAGTAATCTTACCGCGTTTTAGTGGACACCATTCTCTGACAATTACCCAACACATTCGAACTCAAATGGAGTATTGTAGTCAATAGCTGAATGCATTCGATTTTTATTATAATATCCTTCCAAGTATTGAAATATACTTTGCCTAGCTTCTA
>CAMAYX010000137.1 GCA_945862405.1 Legionella genomosp. 1 | reverse complement strand
CTGGATATGCAACAACCCTCTTAGATTGAGATTGAAGACGCTCAAATATAGTCGGCATATCACATCTGACATTACGGGGAAGGGCTTCTAACGCATCTGGACTTAAAACATAGACGCCAGCATTTATATGACAGCGAACAATCGGCTTTTCTTCAAAGCCAACAATTTCTAAACCCTTAACCTGAACCACACCAAAAGGTTGTTGCCACTCGTGAAGTCTAACAGCCATTGTTGCTGTCGCCAGATTGCGCATGTGAAAATCTACTAATTCTCCATAAGCAATATCTGTAATCACATCACCATTTGTAACAACAAATGGTGCATCAGGCCTACTCATCATTAACCCTAAAGCTCCCGCAGTTCCTAGTGGTGTTGTTTCACGCAAATACTCAATTTGCACACCGAATTTTTCACCTGATCCGAAATATGACTCGATCATATTTCCCAAATAATTTATAGCCAACACAAACTTATGAAACCCTTCAAGTTTTGCACGCTCAATAATATGTTCAAGAATTGGCTTACCCGCAACAGGAAGTAATGGTTTTGGACAGTTTTCGGTATGTGGCATTAACCTAGTACCTAAACCTCCCGCCATGATAACCATTAAGTTGGATCGGCTTGATGGAGCGATAATTTCATCCCAAATATGAAGGCCGATAATCTTATTTTTTTCATCAACTACTGGCACTTGGTGGATTTTATTTGCGGCCATCAGTTTCATAACCGTATCCCGATGCATATCAGGCGGCACAACTAATGCATTACGCTGAACAATTTCGAGAATAGGGCTCATCAAGCTCAGTCCCTTAAGCAGTCCTCTACGGACATCTCCATCGGAGATCGTGCCTATGAACTCGTCATGTTCGCTCACAACGAGCACAATCCGTAACGAAAATTGATTCAAATTACGAACAGCTAATTCAATCGATGAGTTTGCAGGAATACAGGCTCGTCGCCAAAGATTTTCAATCGAATCCAATTTATGCCCGTCCTTTTACTGACGAAATATCATAAAAGTTTTTCTTGTTTATGCCATCAAGCGGTATTTTTTCGATAATTGAAACGATACGTTCAGCAGCCCCACCATCTCCATAAGGATTCACAGTATGAATTAAATTTTCTCGAAAAGTATCTGTATAAAGCAGGCTCAGTGCATTCTTTATTTCATCCCTATTCGCCTCACAGTTAAGAATGCTTTTGGCCTGCAGACGACCTTTTTGTCGACTTCCTATATTGATCGTCCCTTTTTTGAAAGATGGCACTTCGATTATCCCGCTAGATGAATTTCCAATGACTCCGTCAAATTCATTGACACAGGAAAAATACTTTTGCTGTCCTAACGATGGATAAGCAGCAGCATTGGGATGTAACCTTATGAAATCATTAATAAGTTTAATAATTACTCGGCCACCCGTATCAGCATTTGGATAAGTAAAAACAAGTCGTGTTTCTTGCAAACTGTCCAGCGCGGCCAATAACTCAACAGCTTGGGATTCAGCCGATTCTTTTTCTATAGTAGTGGGATGGAATGTAATTAATAAATTATTTTTTTCTAGTTTGATTCCTAACTCTTGTTCTAGCTCATTACGGGTCAAGAGTTTTAGATGCAAAATACTATCAACGCCTAAACCGCCGACTAAAAATACACTTTTAGGTTGTTCACCGAGCTGAATAACTCTGTTCATATATTCGTCTGTTGCAACAAAATGAATAGATGACATTTTAGTTATTGCGTGTCTGAGCGCATCATCAAAGGCGCCTTCTGTTACCTCACCGCCATGCAGATGCGCTATGGGTATCCCAGCTATGTGACACGCTGTTGCTGCTGCAAATATTTCAAATCTATCGCCAAGAATAATAACCAAATCTGGTTGCAAGCTATTCAATGCATCTGCAAAACCAATAAGACTTAGTCCAATTGATTTGGTCACTCCTATTGCGGTATCAGAGCTCAATAAGGCTTCAATCTTATATGCAATCTTAAAATTATCTTGCTCGATTTCTTGATAGGTCAATCCAAACTCGGGGGATAAATGCATTCCTGTTACAACAACTTGCAATTCAAGTGATGATGAAAGGGTGATTTTTTCCATCACACAGCGCAATAAACCGTAATCAGCTCTGGTGCTTGTGATCACACAAATTTTTCGCTTCATAACTCAATCTGCTCATCTTGATCAAAATCACGTTTCGCTACTTGTCCAACTATTTCGTCCCACCGCATGGGTGAAAGTCCGTTGCCTGGTCTTTTAGTTGCGATATTTTTTTCAGAAAACAATGTTCCTTTAGTAATGCGTTTAGTAGCAATGACTGATTGACGCGCTATTACTCTATTTTTAAATTCGCTATCAGTTGGTTTTTTTTCATCTTTACCTAATGCAATCTCGATATGACGTATTGCCTTAACCATTGAAATCAATTCATTCGGCTCAAGACTTGCCTTGTGATCGGGCCCAGGTAAGTTCCTGTCCATAGTTATATGCTTTTCGATAACAGTTGCACCTAATGCAACTGCCGCTATAGCCACTTCAATCCCTTGCGTATGATCGGAATACCCAACTGGCATTTTGAATTTTGAACTCAGGTAGTTCATTGCCCGGAGATTAACCTCCGCCATAGGTGCAGGGTATTCAGTCGTGCAATGTAAAATAGTGATTAAATCGTGTGGCTGTCCAGCCTTAATCAATGCATCAATTGCTGCTTCGATTTCTTCTACCGTTGACATGCCCGTAGATAAAACTAACGGTTTTTTATACTTTGCCACGCCCCTGAGATAAGGTAAATTTGTTATCTCGCCAGAAGGTATTTTTATTTGCTTTTGTCCTAAGCCTATTAAATAATTAAGACTATCTATATCAAATGCTGTAGACATAAATTCAATATTTTTATGCCGACAAAATTCAAAAAGCTCTAAATGCATTTCGTCAGAGAGCTCGAGTTTTTTCAACATGTCTTGCTGACTTTCGTCCTTAGCACTATTTGCAAGCTGATATTCTGCCTTTGCTGCCCCTCTCGACACCAGAGTATCAGCCTTGAATGTCTGAAACTTCACAATATCTGCGCCAGCCTGAGCTGCCAGACAAATTAAATCTTTTGCCGTTGCAATATCACCATTGTGATTAACGCCTACTTCAGCAATGATGATTGTTTTGGCGCTCATATATTTATCGGCCTTTCAAAGTGGTCTGATCTGAAACATCTTGTTTTATAGAGAGGCCCATACCAATTACACAACTTGCTCCGATTTTTATTCCATTTTTTACGACGGTGTTACTTCCCAAAAAAGTATGTTCTGCAACAGTTACATTTCCATTTAAAATTACACCTGTAGAAATATGGGTATGGTTTCCTATTCGCACATCGTGCTCAATCACCGCAGATGTATTAATGATGCAGTTCGAACCTATTTTTACGTCTGCATTGATTACTACCCTATGCATCACGATTGTTCCTGCACATATTTCAGCTCTCGACGACACATAGGCTGTTTTTGAGACAATGCACGGAAGTTGGAACCCCATGTTTTCTAACTTGTTATAAATTTTAATTCTGTTTTCAGGCGACTTAATCTGCCCTTGCGTTACAAAGGCATATTTATACTGCTTAACCAATTCTGAAAGATCAGCATCGGTTGCGATGATGGAATAATCTAAAACTTGTTTACCAACTTCATCCGGTAGTCCTACTAAGCCTGCAATATCAAATTTGCCTTCACTTTCAATCACATCTATGCATGCTTTTGAATGCCCACCGGCCCCTACTAGAATAATCTCTGGCTTTCTCACGACTTTTTTACTGCCAAAGTTGAGCTACTAGGAATATTAATGAGTCTTTTAGACAAGTCACTGACTTGCGACAAGTCCATTTTGGGGCAATCGGCATATGGAGCTAATTCATTAATTAACTCCCAAGCCGGACGGGTCATATATCCAGCTTGATTTGTAGAAAGTAATATCGCATCCCGCTGATCTGAAAGTGAAGGATCTAACAGAATAGTTTGTAGCCAATAATTACTAACTGAGTTTTCTGGCTCCCTATATAGTTGAACACCAGAAAGACTAGCGAATGCATTTTCGTACTTTTTAAACAAAATCCTTTTGGCCAAAAGCATGGAAGGTAATTGTTCTAATTGAGCACATCCAAGAGCTGCATTTAGATTCGGCAACCGGTAGTTATAACCAATTTGGTCGTGCTTATACTCCCATGAATGGGGAACTTTAGCCGTTGTCGTTATATGTTTTGCAAGTTTCGCTATTTCAGAGGAATTGGTAAGTATGGCACCACCTCCTCCCGTCGTGATTGTTTTATTGCCGTTAAAACTTAACGTGCCCATCAGCCCAAAAGTACCTGTGTGCCTTCCTTTGTAATAGCTTCCTAAGGACTCAGCCGCATCTTCCACTAAAACGATATTGAAATCGTTTGCAACAGCAAGCAAGGTTTCTATCTCAGACGAATGACCGAATGTATGCATCGGCACAATTGCTCGAATCACGCTCCCAGTATTTCGATTAATACAGTATCCACCTCTTTGTTCTGTATTAAATTTCAAGTAATCCCTTAGCTTATAACCATCAATGCCTAAGGTTCTCGGCTCGCTGTCAACAAAGTGCGGAATAGCACCACAATAAGCTGCTGCATTTGCGGTTGCAACAAATGTTAGTGCGGGCAAAAGAATCTCGTCTTGCGACTTTACACCAGCAAGCTTTAGTGCAATATGCAGTGCTGATGTTCCATTAACTACAGCCACAACATATTTTGATCCAGTGAACTCTGCTAAGTTGGACTCAAATTGATCTACAAATTTTCCTACAGATGAAACAAAAGTTGAGTCAATACATTCTTTTAAATAAAGCAGTTCATTACCGTCAAAACTCGGCTCATGAAGTCCAGCCCGATCAGAACCAATTGCCAATCTAATTGCGTCAACTACATCGGAACTCAGGCTGCGTTTATTATCCATTGCCATTACACGTTATAAATACCGACTTTATATTGAGATAAGTTCTCGCTTTTACTGAACCAATTTGCAGTCTCAAGCAATCCTCTTTTAAAGCCGCTTTTTCCTGCAAATAGCGGAGTCCAACCGATAAGCTCTTTCGCCTTGGAATTATCGGCCCATAAGCGCTCAACCTCAGAGCCTGTGGGTCTGAATCGTGACTCGTCCGTTACGATTTCCACTTCAGAACCCATCACTTCAGCTATCAGTGAAACGGTCTCACCAATTGAAACTTCAAAATTACTTCCAATATTTACAACCTCTCCCAAGCCTTTTTCTGACATCAAGGCTGCAATAAAACCATCAACTGTGTCTTGGACATAATTGAAGTCACGAGTTGGGCTAATTGCACCAAGTTTTATTTGTTTATGCCCGCTTGCAATTTGCGTCATGATTGCAGGGATCACCGCTCTTGCGGACTGACGTGGACCATATGTATTAAATGGCCTAACAGTAATGACTGGCAATTCAAAAGACGAGAAAAACGCATATGCCATTTGGTCTGCCGCTATTTTTGTTGCAGAATAAGGCGACTGCCCTTGCAAGGGATGTAGCTCTGTTATTGGAACAAATTGGGCCGTTCCATAAACCTCGCTCGTTGATGTGTGTATTAAGCGTTTAACGCCAAGCTCTCTGGCTGCTTGTAAAATATTTAACGTCCCTTTTACATTTGTATCAACATAGCTTTCAGGCGACTGATAAGAGTAAGGGATTGCAATTAGCGCAGCAAGATGAAGGATGCCATCACAACCTTGCATTGCAGATTTAACTGCAAAGGAATCTCGAATATCACCTGCAACCACTTCAATATTAGCCTTAATGTCGGGAGCGCAGTGATCTAACCATCCCCATGAATTAAAGGAGTTATAGAGGACAAAGGCTCTTACCTTGTGGCCAGCACGTACAAGTGTTTCGGTCAAATGTGATCCGATGAATCCATCTGCGCCTGTCACTAATATTCTTTCGAATTTTGAATGAGTCATTTGAATTTAAATTTAAGCTATTACCGAATCGCGCTGACCAGAGAGCTTTTTAAAGGGTAATGAATGCGCTAGAAGGTCCTCATAACTACCATCTGCAACTATTTTTCCTGCTTCAAGCATGATGATCCTATCTGTCGACTGAACTGTTCGCAGTCGATGTGCGATCAAAATCATGGTTCGCTGACCACTTAATCTTTGCACCGCTTCCATTACGGCATCCTCAGTCATTCCATCCAGAGCACTCGTGGCCTCATCAAATATCAAAATATCTGGATCGTGATACAGGGCTCGTGCAATTCCTAGCCGCTGTCTTTGTCCCCCTGATAATTTAACGCCTCGCTCACCCACTACAGTTTCGTAACCCAAGGGTAATTGGCAAATAAACTCTTCCGCCTGGGCCATCCTTGCAGACTGCTCTATCGCATTTTGGTCTATCTGTTCTTTTGGGACTCCAAGCGCAATGTTTTGTTTAATCGATGCATTAATCAAAAATACGCTTTGTGGAACATATCCAATTCTGCTTCGCCAAGCTCGATCATTATTGCTGTCAATCAATACACCATCAACTGTCAATGCTCCCTTTTCAGGGCGGTACAGTCCTAAGATAAGATCAACAAGCGTTGTTTTCCCTGATCCTGTTTTGCCTACAATTCCAATACTTTGCTTTTGTCCTATGACTAATGAAATATTGTCCAAGGCCGGCTTTTGACTACCTGGGTAAGTAAAGCTCAGTTCATTCAATCTAATTTCATGATTAAAGGCCATCTTTTCAGATACACATTGTGCATTCTGTTTTGAGCTTTTAGTTTTGCTAGACCTTACTATTGCAAGATCTGTTTCAAGAGAAGCTACAGATAAACTGTAATATTTAATTGAAAGGGCTGATGCAAAAAACTGCTGAAAAGTTGGGACAAGTCTGTTACCCGCTAGTGCATATAGTGCTAAAGATGGCACCGCCTCTAATGCTTGACCCTTAATAACAAAAACCAGAGTTACAGCAACGATTCCACCATACGCAATAACTTCAATGATGTAGCGAGGCAATGAAGCCGCCAATAAGCTAGATACATGCGCATT